>JAICLL010000034.1 GCA_025927475.1 Pirellulales bacterium | reverse complement strand
CCGTTATGGTCGCCACCTCTGGGGTCAAAGCTGCTTGCTCGCTCGGCGGCTGGCCGAAGCGGGATCGGCGGTAATCACCATCGACGCGCTCGCCCCGAAAGCGGGCATGCCGCTGTACTTCAGTTGGGACGACCACGCCAACGCCCAGCCCGGCTGGGACATGGTGAATGGCATGCGTTTACGGGCCGAGTACATGGATCCCGCCCTTTCGGCGTTGATCGAAGACATTTACGATCGCGGGCTGGATAAGAAGATTCTGGTGGTGGCGTGCGGCGAGTTCGGCCGAACGCCGCGGCTGAACACCGTCAACGGCTGCTTAGGCCGCGACCACTGGCCGAGCGCCATGACCGCGCTCATCTCAGGTGGCGGGTTACGGATGGGCCAGGTCGTGGGCGCCACCAACTCGAAGGCCGAATATCCCACCGAGCGGCCGTTGTCGCCACAGCATCTGCTGGCGACAATCTACCGCCATCTCGGCATCGACCACCGCGCCGCGCTGGTCGATTTCTTTGGGCGGCCGGTGCATCTGCTATCCGAAGGCGAGCCGATCGGGGAGCTGATTTGACCATTGAGATCGAGCGGGAAGACGACGGCCGCTGGCTGGCAGAGGTGCCCGAACTTCCCGGCGTGCTCGCCTATGGCCAAACGCGGCAAGAGGCGATCGATAAGGTTCAGGCATTATCGTTACGTGTCCTGGCCGACCGCTTGGAACACGGCGAGCTGGTACCGCAAATGAGCGGCGTGCTTGCACCCGTCCCATGAGCCGCTGGCCTTCAACCAAAGCAGATGAACGCCGCGTGGCTCGGATTCGGTTTACGCTACTCCCCGCGGCGTGCTCCAGTGGTCGCGATATTGGCGGCCCAGTAGCTTGGCCGCTTCGGCGTCGTCGGGGATTTGCTCTTGGGCGGGGTCGAAATGTAAGGTGCGCCCGACGCGCGCGGCGATGTTGGCCAGGTGAACCAGCGTCGCGGCCCGATGACCGGCCGCCGCGTCGGCGTTCAAGTGAGCTTGCCCGCCGCGGATGAAGTCCAAGAAGTTTTGATGGTGAGCGGACAGCTCAGCCCCACCCTTGCGCTCGGCGAGCCCGACTGAATGCCGCGGCGAGTAATTGAACGCCCGACTCGGTCTAGCCGGCCGACGGCGCAGTGTGCGGCTCGCCCTTGGAATCGAGAACGACGGACGGCGATTGAGGCGCGGCCTCGATCTCCTGCAAGAGATTGACCATCAGATCCCTCCAGAATCGCCCGGCATCGGATCGAAGCTCAAAGCGGAGCCGAAAGCTGCCAGCGTTTGCCCCTGGCTCGCGCGAGACGCGGATCGCCACGAAATAATCGCCCAGGCGATGCGGCACTGCCTGCACATGCTCAATACCCGCGGGCGCGGTGCGCACTGTGTCGATCATGGTGCGGTTGAGGTCGATCCGGCCTGAAAGCCAGCACTCAAGCTGCTGGGCTTCTTCCGGTGATCCGCAGGTGATCTTCCACGCGGTATAGGGTGCAGGCTGGGGCATGTCGGAACCTTGGGATCAGGGAACAGGGATGATACGCTTGTTTTGCATACCGTGATTCAAAAGGGCGTAGCTGCCTGGCAAGAACTCGTAGTCGTTTGGTGCATGGTGTACTACTCCAGTCAGGGGTGGCACGGCAAACGGAATAAACCACGTTCTACGCTACGCCCCGCGGCCTGCTCCAGTGCTCGCGATACTGGCGGCTTAGTAGCTTGGCCGCTTCGGCGTCGTCGGCGATTTGCTCTTGGGCGGGATCGAAGTGTAAGGTGCGCCCGACGCGCGCGGCGATGTTGGCCAGGTGAACCAGCGTCGCGGCACGATGACCGGCCGCCGCGTCGGCGTTCAAGTGAGCTTGCCCGCCGCGGATGCAGTCCAAGAAGTTCTTGTGATGAGCCGATAGATCAGCCCCGCCCTTGCGCTCGGCGAGCAGCTTGTTGCGCGGACCAAAAAGCTTCCAACCGACGCTGTGCCCGATGATCAGCACGCCCTCGGCGCCGTAAAAGGCGGCGCCATTCTCGTAGCCTTCTTGCACGTAAGGCGACCAGTCGCGCTGCTCGAAGACGAGCTGCTTCGGCCTGCCCGACTTTTGCGCCGAGGGATACTCGAACACCGCATACTGCGTGTCGGGAAACTGCTGATCGTCGTCGAAGAAGTACTTGCCGCCTAGGCAGGCGACGGTCGAAGGGTGCTCTGCGATGCCAAGGCCCCAACAAGCGACGTCGATGTCGTGGACGCCGTCGTTGCCGATGTCGCCGCAGCCAAAATCGTACCACCACCGCCACACGCCGGGCAGCAGGTTGGGTCGATAGGCCACCTTGGGCGCCGGGCCAAGCCAGAGATCGAAATCGAGTTCCGGCGGCGGCTCGCTCGGCCCGGTCTTGCCGATCGAACCGCGCCGCTGGCTGTTCCAGGCCTTGGCCACCAGCACTTCGCCGATCTCGCCGCGATGCACGCGGTCGATCGCCTCGCGCACGCAGTCGGTGCTGCGGCTCTGCGTGCCCACTTGCAAAAGCTTGCCGGAGCGCTCGACGGCTTCGATCATCAGCCGCCCTTCGCGCACGTTGTGACAGCAGGGCTTTTCGACATAGACGTGCTTGGCGGCGTCGAGGGCAAGGATGGCGGCGGGAGTGTGCCAATGGTCGGGCGTGGCGATCCACACCGCTTCGACCTGATCGTCGTCGAGCACTTCTCGCAGATCGCTTACCGCCTTGGGCGCCGTGCCCGACTGCGACTCGACCGCTCTCGCCGCCGTCTCGAGTCGTTTGCGGTCGACATCGCAAACGTAGGCGACCTGCACGTCCTTTCGCGCGGCGAGCAGCCGGGCGTGGTTGCCGCCCATGCCCCCCACGCCAATCACGCCCACCACCACCGGGCGGGCATCGTCAGCCTGGGCCGAGTCAGCCGTGGCGGCCAGCGCCGCCAAAGCACCGGCGTGTTTCAGAAACGTTCGACGATCGGCAGAGTTCATCGCTGGCTCCTTTGTTCAGAACGACGGAAAGTCAAAATGCAAAATGCAACACCGGGAAATGACGGGAACGAATCAGTAAAGCGTGAGGATTCGACCACGGATGACTCGGATGGGCACGGATCAGTGGAAGGGAATGGCCGCGCGGCCCACCAAGCCAGCGGCGCGATACGATGCGGGGAGGGAATCAATGCGGTGATGGGGCAGTTCGACATCGGGCTTCCTCCCAAATGCTTTGCGAGCGTCGGCGATTGATTCAGGTGACGAGCGAAGACCCCTCTGACGGTGGGACGAACGAGCGAATTCCTCGGGTTTTACGGGCGTTGCAAATTTGCAACACCCGTGCGCGATCGTGTGCGCGCCGCCTGCTGGTCCCGCTCGCCGCGTGCCAGCCGGGGCATCGCCAAGGCTCTGCCCCAGCCACCAGCCACCAGCCACTAACCACCAACCACTATCTTATGCGACTCACCAGCCACTTCGCGCACGTAGCGCGGCACCGCGTAGCCCGGCAGGCGACGGCGCAGCTCAGCGATCAGGCCGTGCCCGATCGCTTCGGAGACCTCAAAGTGCGCCGCCCCGCGCACGCGGTCGAGTTGATGCAGGTAGTACGGAAACACGCGTAAATCGACCAGCCGGCGGCAAAGCTCGGTCAGCACATCGGCATCGTCATTGACGCCGGCCAAGAGCACCGATTGATTGAGCAGAGGCACGCCGGCATCGGCGAGTCGTCCAAGGGCTGCTTCGACGTGAGGCGACAGTTCAGCCGGATGATTGGCATGAACAACCATCATGGGTGTCAGTCGTGTGCCGCGCAGCCAGGCGAGCAAGTCGTCACAGACTCGCTCGGGCAAGACAATCGGCAGACGGCTGTGAACGCGCAATCGCTTGACATGCCCGATGGCTGCCAGCCGCTCGACGAAGCGGGCCAGCGACTCGTCGCGCAGCGTGAGTGGATCGCCGCCGCTGAGAATGACCTCATCGAGCGAGTCGTCGGCCGCGATGTGCTCAATGGCAGGCTCCCAGGCGGCGAGCGAACGCGGCGCTTCGTCATAGGGGAAGTGCCGGCGAAAGCAATAGCGACAATGAATGGCACAGGCGCCGGTAAGCACCAGCAACGCCCGACCGGCATATTTGTGCAGCAAGCCGGGCGAGCGCATGGCCGGGCCATCGCCCACCGGATCCGCGGTAAAGCCTGGCGTGTCGTTCAGCTCCACGGCAAGCGGCAGCACTTGCCGCAGCAACGGATCGCCGGGATCGCCCCGCCGCATCAGGCCGAGATACCCCCGCGGCGCAAAGACCGGAAAATCGCGGGCGGCCCGGACGGCCGCCGCCTGACACCAAGTCGGCAATTGTAAGATGCGGCACAGCTCCAGCGGATCGCGGACGGCCTCCTTGAGCAGCCGCTGCCAACGCGGGGGCGGCGCGGGGCGAATTTCCGGGCGGACAGACCTGCCCCCCTTTGCTATAATCGGCGATTCGTTCATTTTGCTGACTTGGCTTGCTTGACAGGAAACCGATTCGTGCCCAGTTATACCACTAACGAATTCAAAAAGGGATTGAAGGTCCAGATCGACGGCGATCCGTACCTGATGATCGAGTGCAACTTTGTGAAGCCCGGCAAGGGCAACGCACTCTACAAGTGCAAGTTGCGCAATCTGCTGCGAAACACGGTGCTGGAGCGCACCTACAAAGGGGGCGACTCGCTCGACGCGGCCGATGTGGCCGAGATCGCCGCTCAGTATCTGTATCGCCAAGGCGAGTCGTTCGTGTTCATGGACAACGCCAGCTACGAGCAATACGAGCTGTCGGGCGATCAGGTCGACGACGCCTGGAAGTACATCAAAGAGGGCATGGTGTGCAACATGGTGCTGTTTAACAACAACCCCATCTCAGTAACGCCGCCCAACCATGTGGTATTGCGCATCGAGTATTGCGAGCCGGCGGTGCGCGGCAATACGGCCACCAATCTCACCAAGCCCGTCAAGCTGGAGACGGGCGCCGAGATGGTCTGCCCGGCGTTTGTCGATATCGGCGATCTGATTAAGATCGACACGCGGACGGGCGAGTATATTGAACGAGCGAAGGAATAGGGGAGAGGCAGATTTTGGGTTTTAGATTTTGGATTCTCGATTTCTTCGGGTGGCTGGGGCAGAGCTTTGGCGATGCCCCGGTGGTGCGCGGTCGAAGGGCCAGCGTGATCGTGGGATAACCTTCCTAGGTCGTCCAGAACCGGACGGAACGACCTAGGAAGGTCATTCTACGGATACGAAACGGATTGCATTCCGTTCTACGATGGTATCTCCACCCTCCGACGATTTTCGACCGACTGCCTCTTGGCCCGTGTTGCGGCTGCGAGACGCGCTGCTGCGCAAAACGCGAGCATTCTTTCATGATCGGGGATTCATCGAGGTCGAGACGCCGCTACTCTCGGCCGATGTGGTCGTGGATTTGCACCTTGAGCCGTTCGCAGTGGATGTTCCGTGCGGGTCAGGCGCGCCGCGGCGGATGTGGCTGCAAACCTCGCCTGAATTTGCCATGAAGCGGCTGATGGCGGCCGGCGGCGAGGCGATTTTTCAGATCGCTCATGCGTTTCGTCAGGACGAGCAAGGCCGGCTGCATAATCCGGAGTTTACGCTGGTCGAATGGTATCGCGGCGGCGACGGGCTGGCCGAAGGGATGCGTCTGCTGAGCGATTTCGCTGAGGCGTCGCTTGAGCGTGGCGCGGCGGAAGCGATCAGCTATCAAGAAGCGTTCGAGCGGCACGCCGGAGTCGATCCGCACACGGCGCGTGGATCGGCGCTTGCCGACGCTGCGCGACGATGTGGCGTGACCGCGCCCGAAAGCCTGCTGGCCGACGACCGCGACGGCTGGCTCGATCTGCTATTGGTGGAACTGGTCGAGCCGCGGCTAGGTTTCTCTCGCCCGGCGATTCTCTACGACTATCCAGCCAGCCAGGCGGCGTTGGCCAGGGTGCGGCCCGGCCCGCCGGCGGTCGCCGAACGGTTTGAGCTCTATGTCGATGGCATCGAGCTGGCCAACGGCTATCACGAGTTGCTGGATGCGGCCGTGCTTGTCGAGCGGAACCGGGCGAACAATCGCGCACGTCATGCCGCCGGCAAGCCGCTGCTGCCCGAAGACAGCCGGCTGTTGGCGGCGATGCGAGCCGGCCTACCCTACTGCACCGGCGTGGCGTTGGGTTTTGATCGCGTAGTGATGCTCGCCGCCGGCGCCGCGACGGTGGCCGATGCGCTGACGTTCCCGTACGACCGTGCGTAAAAAGACCCTGTCGCTGCTCAGCAGGTCCGCGCGTGTCGATTGTACCGGCTGAACCGAGCGCGCCGGCCAGCAAGAGCATCGCTGCGTTACTCTGACCTACAGTTGCGGTGACGACCCATCACGCCGGGACAGTACCGATGACTTGCGAACAGTTAGCTCGCCGCCTCGAGCGGCTACAACCTCATTCGTCGCCGCGCGACGTAGCCAGGCTTTGCCTGTTGCTCACCAACCTGAGCGACGACCTCGACAGCTTGGATGACGACGGCCTGATCGAAGCCTGGCAGCAGGCCGGGCTGAAGCTGCAGGTGGCCACCGACCAGCACGCCGCCATGACGCTGGAGCTGGAAACGCTGGCCCGCTCCGATCCCGAAAAATTCTCGCCCGAGCAGATTTGGGTGCTGGTGCGGGCGATCAAGGTACAAAGCCAGATTCTTTCGCTCTACGTCGGGCACACGCCACTGGACGTCTGAGGGGCCGGAGGTCGGAGGTCAGAGCGCAAATCGTCACCCGCCCAAGGACCCCGACGCGTCAGCGAGTGCATTTGCCGGTCTACCCTCGCTTATGCGTCGGGCTACCAACGTTGATAACGCGATGCACGGTATGAACACCGCAAGGCATTGCCAACCGCGCGGTCGAGCTTTAGACTTTGCAAGCATGTCTGCCGGGCAGTTGGATAGGAATTGCGATGTGCGAATCGGGTTTTCCCGAGTCACTTCATGAATAGCGAGGAGAATTCGGCTAGCGGCGACGCACCACGCGCTGACGAGAAAGCAACTGCCGGTGCATCGTCCAACCCGCATACCCGCGCAGCGATTCAACCGCAGCCGCCCGTGGACAGCGGCGATGACGCCCATCCCTTCTCAGAGAAAGAATTGGATGATGGCGACGTCAACGAGCCGGGCGTGGTCACCGGGTTGGGCGGTCCCGATGCCGGTCAACCCAGCCTGGCCGAGCGCGTCAAAACCGTGTTGGTGGGCAAGCCGCGCGACCTGCGCGATGAATCGGTCTTCAAGCACGTTTCTCTGGTCGCGTTTTTGGCCTGGGTGGGATTGGGGGCCGACGGGCTTTCGTCGTCGTGCTATGGCCCATCGGAAGCCTATCACAATCTGCAAGGCCACTATCATCTGGCGGTCTTTCTGGCCCTGGCCACGATCCTGACCGTCGTGGTGATCTCGCGCTGCTATAGCCACATCATCGAGGCTTTTCCCAGCGGCGGAGGTGGGTATCTAGTTGCCTCGAAACTGCTGGGCAGGCCCGCGGGCGTCGTTTCCGGCTCGGCGCTGTTGGTCGATTATGTGCTGACAATCACCACCTCGATCGCCGCGGCAGGCGACGCGCTCTACGGATTGCTGGGACCCTATGTGGTGAACGCCGTCGAGTTCTTGCACCGTTATCAGGCTTTTTCGTGGTTGCCCGGACCCAACGACAAGCTGCTGAAGCTGTACTGCGAGCTGCTGGCAATCATGGTGCTGATTGTGCTCAACCTGCGCGGCGTGCGTGAATCGGTCACGACGCTGCTGCCGGTGTTTTTGCTGTTTTTGATCACGCACTTCTTGTTGATCACTGGCTCCGTATTACTTCACTTGGGCGCTGCCGGCGAAGTTTTTAGCGAGGTTGCCCGCGATGTGAGCGCCGACTGGCAAAGCCCGTCGCTAGGTTCGGTGTGGATGGTGGCTCTGCTGCTGCGGGCATACTCGTTCGGCGCCGGCACCTACACCGGCATCGAGGCGGTATCGAACAGCATGCCCGTCATGCGCGAGCCGCGGGTGGCCACCGCCAAGCGCACCATGATGTATATGGCCGGTTCGTTGGCGTTCACGGCGGGCGGGTTGATGCTGGCTTATCTGCTGTTGCAGATCAAGCCCGTGGCCGGAGACCAGCGCACGCTGAACCAGGTGCTGACCGAGCAATTCGTGGGAGACATTGGCCTGGGCATGCACGGGCTGGGCGGCGTGTTTCTGTGGGCGACGATGTTGAGCGAGGGGGCATTGCTGTTCGTTGCCGCGCAGGCCGGGTTTATTGACGGCCCCCGCGTGCTGGCCAACATGGCGCACGATTCGTTCATGCCCCACTGGTTTGCTAACCTCTCCGAACGGCTGGCCACGCATAACGGCATCTTGCTGATGGGCCTGGCGGCCATTTCAGCGCTGCTCTACACGGGCGGCAATGTGACGGCGCTGTTGATCATGTATTCGATCAACGTGTTTCTGACCTTTTCGCTATCGATGATCGGCATGTGCCGGCACTGGTGGCAGATGCGCGGGCGGAATCCGCTCTGGCGGCGGCGGCTGAGCCTGTTTGTGTTTGGCGCGGCCATGTGTTTGACCATTCTGTGTGTTACGGTCTACGAAAAGTTTTCCGAGGGCGGTTATGTGACGCTCGCCGTAACGGGCCTGCTGGTGGCGGTTTGCTTTGGCAGCCGGCGCTATTATCGCGGCGTGGTGCGGCGGCTCAAACGGCTCGACGCCACGCTGGGCAACGTCACCACCACCGGCACGCCCAACCTGTCCGAACCCGATCCGAGCCAGCCGACCGCGGCGATCCTGGTCGGGGGTTACGGCGGCCTGGGCGTACACACCATGCTCAACGCCTTCCGTTTTGCGCCCGGCTACTTCAAAAACTTTGTGTTCTTGTCGGTCGGCGTCGTCGATTCCGGCAACTTCAAAGGCGCCAGCGCCGTCGAAGATCTACAGCGGCACACGGCCACATCGCTGGGGCACTATATCGACCTCTCGCAGCGGTTGGGCATGCCGGCTACCTCGTTCATGGCCACGGGCACCGACGCCGTCGACGAATTGGAAAACCTTTGCCTGGAGATCGCCAAGCGGTTTCCCAAAGTGGTGTTTTTCGCCGGGCAGCTTGTTTTTCACCGCGACTCGTGGTGGCAGCGGCTGTTTCACAATCAGACGGCCTATTCCTTGCAGCGTCGCTTGCAGTGGGACGGCGTGCCGATGGTCATCCTGCCCACACGGGTGCGGTGAGAGTGGTGGCTGGTGGCTGGGGCAAAGCCTTGGCGATGCCCCGGCAGTATCTAAATCTAATGCGGGATTCGGCGTGCGGAATGCGGAGTGTACGATGTCATCATGTACGGCGCAACCGGGACGAGCAGCCTTGGCGAGATTTTCCAACCGGCGCATCGCCAAGGCTCTGCCCCAGCCACCGCGCGCAAGACGTGCACTCGCGGCGCAACAAGCGACTACGCGGCAGTCGCTTGCAAGTACTCCGCCAGCGCGTCTTGCCAGGTAGGCATCGCGGGACCGCCGAGCGCGTGGTATTTGCTGGTGTCGAGCACCGCGTATAAAGGGCGCGGCGCGGGCGCGCCATATTGGGCCGTGGTGATCGGCTCCGTCGGTACCTGTAATCCCGATTGCCGAAAGATCTCGTTGGCAAATCCGTACCAGGTCGTCGCGCCGCGGTTGACGACGTGGTAGGCGCCGAACTGCCCGGCTTCGAGCAGATACAGGATCGCTTGGGCGACGTGCGGTACGTAACTGGGCGTGCAGTGCTGATCGTCGACAATTCGCAGCGGCTTGCCCTCGCGCCCGAGACGCAGCATGGTGTCGACAAAATTGCTGGCGCTGGTTTGCGGTCCGCGGCGGCCATACAGCCCACAGGTACGCACGATAACGTGCTTGCGCCAGGCCGCGGCTTGCACTTCACCATCCAACTTGGATTGGGCGTACATGCCCAGCGGCCCAGGCAGATCCTCTTCGCGGTAAGGTGCACGACGGCTCAAGTCACGGCCAAAAACATAGTCGGTGCTGATCTGCACCAGTGGCACATCGAGCCGCCGGCAAGCTTCGGCCAGAACGCCTACGCCATCGGCATTAATCCGACGGCAGCGATCGGCGTCTTGCTCGGCGCGGTCGACCAGCGTATAGGCGGCGGTGTTGATGACGGCGGCAGGCCGCAGATCGAGCAGTGTTGCAATGGCTTTGCCGCCGTCCGTTAAATCGAATTCGGGCATGTCGAGCGGAATGGCCCGCTCGCCCAAGCGGCGACAAAGCTCGCCACCCAATTGCCCGCCGGCGCCGGTAACAGCAATGTTCATTGTCATCACCGCATCACTCCGCCACATCCAGCGTCAAGGGCGCGCTGGCCGCGGACGCTTTCGAGCTTAGCGCGATGGGCACCGACCATACCGCGGTGCCCACCTTGCACAGCCCTTCGGCGCGCTCCTGGCAATAATAATAAGTGAGCGTCAGTTTCACCGTGTCGTTGCCCGACGCGCCATCGACCGGCAACGGCACCTCAAAGCGGGCCGCGGGTTTCTTCAGTCGCGTCGACTTGCCCAGCGCCGAGCGGCGGAGCGGCCCTTTCGGATCGATCGCGTCCGCACGGTAACTCATTGGCGCTCGCGGGTTGATTTTGTAGCCCTTGGGCAGCGTCAGCTCGATCGCCAGACGAACTTGGCCGTCTTCTGGCTTGAGCTCGACCGGCGGCACTTTGATAGCCTGGCCTTCTGTCGAGCTGGCCGGGGATGGCTCGTCGGTCGCCTCGGGCGGTTCAAGACCTTCAATCGTAAGCGTGTCAACGTGCTCCGGCTTTTTCAGATCGACGACACGAATCCGATGGTTGTTCGTGTCGGCCACATAGAGCTTGCCGCCGGCGATGCTCAGCCCTGCCGGCTCGTCAAATTGGGCTGGTTCTTTGGCATCGCCCGGTTTGCCAGTTCCGGCCAACGTCTGGCACGATTTCTCTTCCAGGTCGATCACCTTAAGCTTGTGATTGTAGGTATCGGCCACGTAGATGCGGCCCTCGGCATAGGCCACGCCCAATGGATGTTGCAGACGGACGCGCGAACCACGACCATCGACATCGCCGAACGTAAACAGCCGGGCCTGACGCAAGCGGGCGGTGCCGACGATCGTCTTCACTTCGCCCTCGCCATCGAGCGGCACGGCGCGAATCGAGCTGCCCTCGCTGTCGGCTACAAAAAGCTGCTGGCCGTCGCTCGCCAGACCGCTGGGCTGGGCAAACGAGGCATAGCCTTCGGCATAAGGCCCCGGCGAAAGCAAGGGACCATCGACGATGTCTTCGCGGCCGTTGCCCGCATAGGGACCGATCTCGCTCTCGTCGAGCGACATCCGCCAGATCTGATGCGGGCCGGCCATGGCGATGTAAAGGTCTTTGCCGTGCAGGCAAAGATCCCAGGGGCTGTTGATCGCCGTTTCCCGCGGCTTGCCGACAAAGCGATCGGGCGGATTGCGCGGCAGCCCTTCGGGCGTAATATCGTCGGGGTTCATGCCGGGCCAGGCGAACGACCGCCGCTGGCGGCCCGTACCGGCGATGGTCGTCACTTGCTTTTTGTTGAGATCGATTCTCCGCAGCAGATGGTTTTCGGTGTCGGCCACGTAGAGCGCATCGCCGCGCAAAGCCATTCCTTGCGGATGGTTAAAGCTGGCCTTGTCGTAACCGCCGTCATCGGCGCCCAGACGGCCGGCGCCGATCACCTCGATCAGCGTGCCATCGAGCCGGGCGCTCACAATCCGATGGTGGTTGCTGTCGGCGATGAACAGCCGGTCGCCGGTTTCGTCGGCCAGCAGTTTGCCCGGATAGCGCAACGGCGTCTGCTGGGCCTTGTCTGCCTCCAGATCGAACCGCAGCGGCGTCTCGTCCAGCACGCCTTTGCGGCGGTAATAGGGCAGTCCCGCTCGCACCGCGGCGTCGAGCGTTTTGAACTCGACTTCGCCGTTGCGGCTCCAAACCAGGTTGCCCTCGGGGTCGATCAAATACACGGTGGGCCAGCTATTCACGCCAAACCGCTGCCAGATGGCATGCCGCGAGTCGTTGACCACCGGGTGCTCAATGTCGTAGCGCTGAATGGCCTCGGCGATGTTCTTCGAGTCTTCCTCGTTCTCGAACTTGGCCGAATGCACGCCGATGACCACAAGTTGATTTGGGTAGGCTTGCTCCAGCTTCTTCAGCTCGGGCAAGATGTGCATGCAGTTGATGCAGCAATACGTCCAGAAGTCGAGCACGACAAACTTGCCGCGGAGGGCCTTCAACTCCAGCGGCCCCGCCGTGTTCAACCAGCCTCGGCCTCCTTCCAGCTCGGGAGCGGGAATGCGATGCTGATAGGGAAATTCCATTTTTTCGGTCGGGTCTTGGGCGTCTCGCGGGGCTTCTTCCGCGGCCTGGACGGCGGCCGGACTTCCGCGCTCGCCGCAGCCGACGAGTGAAACCAGTGCCGCCAGCACCGCAAACCGAAGGCCCATCCGTACCCGGTCATTGCACGTCTGCATCATTGATTCCTCGGAGTGAACCTGTTGCGGCCAGCCGGTCGCCCCGGCCGGAAACATTCTCCGCCGGGCCTTGCAACACCCGATTGCGTATCTTAGCGTAACGTATCGGCGCAGGAAAATCATGCGGCGGGGTCGAATCTCCGCTGGTCTGCGTGGCTTCGCTAGCTTTCCACTAAAGAAAGCCCATGTTGAGTTTACCGTGTTTGCGGCCGAAATTGGACATACCGGGTGATGATCGCCTAATCGCACGCCTGTGACCAAGTTGACACGGGTTTTGTGCGCGGTTTAATGTTCCGCTGAGGGCAGTGATGGCAACGGTGTCGCGAGCGGATCGTCTCGGAGGTGTGTTCGTGCTTCGCATCGTCTTGAGTGTGGCGGTGGTGTTGTCGGGCGGGGCGGCGGCTCATGCCCAGGAGTGGGCCCGCAAAATGTTCGAGACCACCAGCCACGATTTCGGTACTGTGGCCCGCGGCGCCAAAGCCGAATTCCGCTTCAAGCTCTCGAATATCTATTTGGAAGAAGTGCATATCAAAGACGTTCGCTCGGGCTGCAAATGCACGATTCCCTCGTTCGAGCGAGATACCCTGGCCACCTACGAGGAAGGGGCGATTATCGCCACGTTCAATACGCGGGCCTTTAACGGGCAGCGCAAAGCAACGGTCACCGTGGTCTTTGATAAGCCCAGCTACGCCGAAGTGCAGCTTCAGGTAACCGGATACATTCGCAGCGACATCGTGGTTGAGCCGGGCGAGGTGGCCTTCGGCACGGTCGATGCCGCCGCCCCCACGGAACGCATCATCAAGATTACATACGACGGCCGTCCCGATTGGGAAATCAGCGAGATCCGCAGCAGCTCGGAATTTGTCGAGGCCGAAGCGGTCGAGACCCAGCACGACGGCGCCAAGATCGGTTATGACATGACCGTGCGGCTTTTGCCCGGCGCTCCGCCTGGTTACCTGAAAGAGCAACTGACGCTGGTCACCAACGACGCCCGTGCGGCGGAAGTGCCCATCGACGTCGAGGGCCGGGTGTTGTCGGGTCTGACCGTCAGTCCTGCGTCGATCTTTCTAGGCGCTTTGAAGCCTGGCCAAAAGGTAAAAAGGACCGT
This sequence comes from Pirellulales bacterium, assembly GCA_025927475.1. Classification (GTDB taxonomy): domain Bacteria; phylum Planctomycetota; class Planctomycetia; order Pirellulales; family JAICIG01; genus JAICLL01. The sequence continues at coordinate 32,100 of JAICLL010000034.1, read as the reverse complement.
GGTGGTCCAGGCCAAGCAGCCTTTCCACATCACTGCGATTCAATCCGAAGACGATTCGCTAGAGTTCACGACGCCGAAGATCGCCAGTCGCCAGCACATCGTGCCGCTGACGTTTACGGCGGGCGAGCAGCCCGGCAGGCGTTCGTTTACGGTCGATATCGACACCGACTTGCCCGGCAATGTCACGGCCGAGTTGCCCGTGCAAGCCCAGGTGGTCGAGGCGGAGTAAGGAATGGACGAACGATCGCTTCACGCCCCTGTTTGCTCTTTGGCGCACCTCGGCTAATCGTACTTCAACAAACTTCGCGTTGGATGTGGGGCGATGCGTTTGGCGCCGCCTAAGCCCGTCAATTCAATCACGAAGGCGCAGCCGGCCACGAGGGCCCCCATGCGCTCGACCAGTTGGCAGCAGGCGCGCATCGTTCCGCCCGTGGCCAGCAGATCGTCGACGAGCAGCACGCGTTGCCCCGCCGCGAAGCTATCGGCATGGACCTCCAGCGTGTCGCTGCCATATTCAAGTTCATAGCAGAAGCTGTGTTTTTCAAACGGCAGCTTGCCGGGCTTGCGAACCGGCACGAAGCCCGTGCCCAGTTCGATGGCCAGGGGTGCCGCGAAAATAAAGCCCCGCGCTTCGGCGGCCGCCACCACGTCGATGCTGGCGTCGCGGTAAGGATCGGCCAACCGCTTAACGGTTTCGCGCAGTGCGGCCGCGTTGGCCAGTAGCGGTGTGATGTCGCGGAACAACACGCCCGGCTTCGGAAAGTCGGGAATCGAACGGATAAAATCGGCCAGTTCGAGTGTGGCCGACGGCGAGTTGGGCATGATTCGGTTTGGGGCTGGATTGCCTGCGATTTGGCTGGGTTGCCTGCGATTTGACGCCCTGCGATTTGACCATTTCCCCCCGCTTGCCGCAACTGAGTCAACCGCCGGGTGTACTTGCGGCCGGTAAAAGCTGCCTTTTCGCAATACTTTCGATTCAGCCTGCCCAACCGGCCGATCTTGGTCTTGAGAGCGGCATCAAGAGGGACCGATGAGCCGAGAGCGCGAAGCAACCACATGGCCGTTTGTCGTGGTCTTGGCCGCGCTGTTTGTACTCAGCGTGGCGGCTCCACGTTCTTGGGAAACGATTGCACGGTATGATGATCGAGCCCAGGCCGGCCACAAGGGCCGGGGTTACCGTGCGGAGCGAACGGCATCGGTGGCACTCGCGGCGCCGGATATGCCGCGAAAGCGTACCACCTCGGAGGAAAGCGGCGGCAAAGGCCCGGATGGACCTTCGCTGGGCGGCCTCGCGGAAGCCCATCCCAAAATCGCGCGGCAGCAATTGATGACGCTGCCTGGCTTAGATCCGCCCGTGCCAAGCATAGGGCCCGAACCGGAAGATGAGGTTTCCGCGGCCGCGCCGCCCGACAGTGATCCAGCGGCTCAAGGCGAAATCGCTGACGAAAACCTTGCATCCGGTGCCAACCAGCCGGACGAGCCAGACGATGCCCCAGCCGAATCGCCGGCGATCGCCGCGGAAACGAATCCGCCAAGTGAAGAAGAACAGGACGAGCAGCCCCGCGCCATCCCGGCAATCGCTGCGAAAAAACAGCGGCCAAGCGCGCAAGTCACCAGCGCCTGGGGTTCGCACGAGACCCTGTTGACACGACTTGACCGGTTAGCCTGGGATTGTCGCACCGGCGAATGGGCCGCGCGGATCGCCGACTTGGTCCGCGAGCTCGATCGAATCGACGACCCGAGCTCGCCCAGAGCGTTAGTGGTCCTCGGTCGCTTACGCGATCTCTCGGAGCGCGAACACCCGCTGCTATCGGTGGTGTACGACCATCCCGAAGCGGCCGTGCTGCGGCACCTTCGCTATGCCGTGTTACGACGGCTGGAATTTTGGGAAATGGTGCCCGACATGGCATCGCCGCGGGTCGCCACGCGGAAAACCGTTTCGCTCCGTGCGACGGATGCACAGCCCCGGCGCAACACGGAAGAACTTGCCCGGCTGCTCGATCATTTAGAGCGATTCGAGCAAACGGGTCTGAGCGACGATGGCCGTGAGTTGGTTGCCGACGTCGGCCGATTGGCGATCGATGACGCACCGACCGCGGCCCGCATCCGCCACTGGCTCGAAGCGAACTACCGCAATTCGAACCTGCGGGTGGTCATTTCGGCCGATTTGCTGAACCGCTTCGTTCCCAAGCAGCCGCCGGTCGAGTCGCCGGTGCGAGACCGGATTCTGGGCATCCCGACGCGCGGCTGGAGCAGCACGACCGCCGAGCTTGGTGTTCGGCTGTTGCCCGACGCACACCAAATTCGGCTGGCCCTCGAGGTGCGCGGCCTGGTGTTGGCCCGCACCACGAGCAAGAGCGGGCCGGTGACAATTTACAGCCACAGCGACTCGACGTATCTGGCCCGCAAGGTGTTTCAGCTTAATGTGGGCGGCATTGAAACCTGGCCGGCGGAGGCCGCGGCGTCTCATTCGGCAAGATTGCGCGGCGTCGAGACCGACTATGACGATGTTCCGCTGTTGGGGCCGGTGGTCGAGGGCATCGCCCGCGTCAAGCATGCCGAAAAGGAGAGCGAGGTCCGCAGGGTGGCCCGCCGCAAGGTGATCAACCGGGTGCAGGAGGAGATCGACGCGGCGGTCGAACCGCGGCTGACCGAAGCCAAGACGCTCGTCCGCCGACGCGTGCTGACGCCGCTGGAGGGACTGGCTCTGGAGCCGGCGGTGATCGACCTGCGCACCAGCGAAAACCGCGCGACGATGCGCTTCCGCCTGGCCGCCGACGGGCAACTGGCCGCCTGCACGCCCCGCCCCATGGCGCTGGCCGACAGCGTGGCCAGTCTGCAAATCCACCAATCGCTGCTCAACAATATCGGCGACCGGCTGGGGCTGGACGGCGAGAGTTTCAGCCTGCCGGAGTTGCAACAGCGGCTGCTCGACGCCTTCCAGCTTCCGCCGCAGGCGATGGCCAACGAGTTTCCGCCCGATTTGCGGATCACGTTCGCCAAGCGCGACAGCATCTGTCTGCGCTTTGCCGAAGGCCGGATCGAACTCACTTTGGCCGTGGCCGAACTGCGGAAATACCCGAAAAGCTGGCGGAATTTCCGAGTGCGGGTACACTACAAGCCACAGGTTCAGGGGCTCGACGCGCGGTTCGTGCGCGACGGCACTGTGCAGCTTTGGGGGCAACGGTTCGGCAATCAGCCGCAGATTGCGCTGCGCGGCATCTTCAGCAAAGTCTTCTCGCATGATCGCGACCTGCGGTTGACCGACGACCGCACGCTGGCCGATCCGCGTTTGCACGGTCTCGGCGTCACACAATGCGTGGTGACCGACGGCTGGCTTGGATTATCGCTCGGTCCCCTCCGAACGGTCACCGCCGCACGACGCGCGGTGAATCAGGTACACTAGTCGTTGCGCGGGCCCAGCGCAGCGAGTACGATCGTTTTTTTTGAAGGAGATGGGGAGATTCCGTGGAGATGGGGAGATCGAAAGAAGAGAAAGCGTGTAGCAACGCCCGACAACGGCAGTTGTTCTTGCACTCTTTGTTCATCTCCATATCTTCTCTTCATCCCCACATTTCCCTCCACATAACCGCCGAGGTTTGAGCAACGGTGGCATTCGCTGCGCTGTTTCAAACTAGCTATCCTCGCCGAGTGGAGCGAACATGCATAGCTTACATGCACATTTTTTGCCCGACCTGACGACGCCCGAGGCGCTGGCGGGAGGCACGGTCGTGGTGATTGACGTGTTGCGGGCCAGCACGGTGATCGTGCATGCGCTGGCAGCCGGAGCGTGTGAGGTCATCCCCTGTCTGGAGATCGAAGACGCCCCGCAGGTTGCGGCCCGCCTGCCGCAGGGGCAGGCCATTCTGGGCGGCGAGCGCGGCGGCTTGCCAATCGCTGGTTTCGATCTGGGCAATTCGCCCGGCGAATACACGGCCGAGCGAGTTTCGGGCAAAACCGTCGTCTTCACCACCACCAATGGCACGCGGGCGATGCAGCAATGTCGGCAAGCCAAGCGCGTGCTGATCGGCGCCTTGGTGAACGCCTCGGCGGTTGTCGCGGCCCTTTCCGCCGACGACCACGTTCACTTGCTCTGTGCGGGCACGCGGGGCGAAATTACGCGCGAGGACGTACTGGTGGCCGGGCTGCTGGCCGACCGGTTGCTGACTACGCTGCCCGGCTCGGCGTTGCCAGCCGAAATGGGTCCGGTAGTCCCGGCCCTTGTGGCCGGCCGCTCGGGCGGTACTGCGATCGACGTCGCAACCGCCCGGCACAAGGCCGGGAGCTACCTGAATGATGAGGCCCGCATCGCGCTCGATTGCTATCGAAGCTCAGCGCCGAGTGCGGGGGCCAATGCACAAATCGCGGCCGAGCTTGGTCGCCAGTTGCGTCACACGCAGGGCGGGCGGAACCTGATCGCCTTAGGGCTAGAAGGCGATATTGACGAGGCGGCGCAGATCAACCGCTTTGAGGTTGTGCCGCGGCTCGACGTGAAACGGTGGAGCATCACGATGTGATGCCGGAGTATGAGGAAGTCGAACGATAAACGACTTGCCTAATTGTTAAAAAAAGGAGTTCAATGATGGCTTCAACCTACCGCAGCGTCTTGCTCGTCACGAGCGCCGGCGCGCTTGCGATCACTTTTGCCGGGATCGCCAGCGGGGATGAGGGCGACGACACGCTTCGACGTTACCTGGCGAAGTCCGATCTGGTGTTGGTCGGTCATATTCAATCTGAGCCGCTTGGGTTTTCAAGTGAACTCGGTGTCGTCCGATATCGTCTTGATATTAAGATTTCCAGCGTGCTTAAGGGGGATATTGCCACAGATCAGGCCCTACCTGTACGGATCGTTCGTTTTGAGTCGGCGCGCGGCGACGAGCTGCCCTGGATGTCCAAAGGCGCCAAGGCTATTCTCTTTCTGCGCAAGGGACATGACGGAAGTTACCCTCGCTGGGTCAGCGCCGACGTGTGGTTCGGAATTCAACCGGCCAATAGTCAGATGGAGGAGTCACTCAAGCGGATCGCCGCGGAGGCCGAGAAGCAGCGCGCCGAGAACGCTGGCCCGCGACCTTGCAAATGAAGCAGGGAAAAGTTTTTGATGGCAACGGTCCCGGGAATGCTCATTGAGCAGGAGCTTCCCGCGGGCCTGGCGGCCGATCTTGGAGCGGTTGCAAGATCAATGTCGATGGCTCGGTGCGGACGGTGATGCATCTCGGGCATCGCTTCCACCGCGCGATTGGCCGCCCGCCGAGCCTGGCGGCGCGGGCGGCCAGTTCTGGAAAGCGCTGGCTCACGGCCTATCCGCCAGCCGCGAGGTCTTTTCTTGCCTTCTTCAGGCAATTCGAGGCGGCCTGCGACATCGCCTTGCGCGCCCTGAGCAAATTTTCCTGGTTTTCCCATCTGTCTGCTTCGTTTTTATCTCCCTATCTCCTTTCGATCCCCACATCTCCTACAGATACATGCCCACGAATCCGCCGCGGCCTTCGGTCTCGGCCTGCAGGCGCTCGATGCGCAAACGGGTCTGAGCCAAGTCGCCCGCCGCAATGTAGCGATCGAACTCGACGGCCACGCTGCGCGGCACCGTCTGCTTGAACCAGGCGACAATGGGTTCCGTCAGCCAATCGCACGTCTCGCGGACCAAATCCACTTCCAGTTGGCAACGCTCGGTGCGCTGATCGCTGGCGTCGGTCAGCGCGGTGCCCTCGAAGCAAAACTCCAAGGTTCCCAGCCCCGCCTGGTTGGTCAAATGAAACACGCAACGGGCGTTGTACAGATAATAGGTGTTGTGCGAGCCATGCGCCTCGATCGCTCGCAAAATGTTTTCGCAGCGGGCCCGGTACTTCGGCGAAGCGTCGAGCGGAACGTCCAGCCGGCCGACCGAGCGCAACGGCAGGCAGTCGAAAGTGATTTCAACGTAGCGATTCATGGCGATACTCCGAAACATCGCGCATCGTGGTCTTAACGCCATGGGCGCCGGTAGCCCCGGCCCTTGTGGCTGGCCCGCCGCGATCGTGATCGGCATGGTAACCGCCCGGCACGAGGCCGGGAGCTACCGCGGAGGTCGCCCAGCCCAGCGCCAACCAACCCTCACGGGACTCTAATTGTACCAAATCGAGCCGGCCGGCGCGGCGCCACTGACCCGGCAGCACCAGACCCTGCGAGGCGATTTCGGGCGTGAAAATTTTCTCGAAGCGGTGTTTCAAGAGCGTGCGGATGGTGGACAAGCGGGGGCTGATCCGCTTTCCTTGGGTGAAGCCCGGTGGCACGATTTCCAGCTCTCCCTCGCGCACCGCGGTGAGGGCATCGCGCTCGCGCCGCAATCGGTAGCGCGCCGTCACGTTCATCGGCGTCCGGAAGGTGCGCAGGTCGGAGGCGAACTCACGGCCGCGAATCGTCACCATCGCGGCGTCTTGCTCGATGCGTAAGGTTACCGGGTCGTGCTGGGCAAAGGTGATCGACCACGGCCCGCGCTGTTCGTCGTTGACAAGTTGCGCCGGCAACTGCCCGAACAGCCGCACCGCAAGTTGTTCGAGTTGCTCCTGGTCGAGAGTGCGTCCGGCCAAAAAATCTTCCGCCAGGTTATTGGCCAGCGATTCGTGGAGGCGCACCGACATGGCCAGCCCGGGTTGAGGCTCGGGCGGCGCCGTCGCCGCCGCCAGCCGCGCCGGGCTGTCGTGCAGGGCGATCAACTGCAAATCGTCGGCGGTGGTGCTGAATCGCAATTCACGCGGAAGATGCCCGGTGCGATACAGAGGGTTGCGAAACCGCCCCAGGTATTCGGCATTCGATTGAGCCAATTGACGGTTGGCTTCCGCGTCGAGCCGCCGCGCCAGTCGTTGCCGGGCGTGTTGCGCGGCCACCCGTTCGCTGGCGGTTTTTTGTTGACCCAGGCGTTTGCGGGCGACTCGCCGCACCAATCGATCGACGCAACCGCGCTTGTTCGACCAGACGCCGTAGGTCTGGCTGTGCGTCTCGGCGGTGGCATCGGCTGGCCAGACCGCAAAACCATTCGCGTCGAGCTTAAACTGCTTTCGACCCCTCAGATCGGTGCGGCTGAGGCTGCCGACGCGGGCGGGCCCGTTATAGCCCACCGTCTGGGCCTCGTTGACTGCCTCGATGACGGTCTCAAACTGTGCATACCGCGGATTGGGAACCAGCCGCGTCCGCACGTGCCCGCGGGTCTGGGCGCGGCCGATCAGCGTCGTGCCGAGAATCGAGTCGCGCACGTCCTCGACGTCGTCGGCGGGCCGGTCAGTGGCCGCGGTCAGCAAACGTTGCGAAAGATGCACGTGCAAATTGGGCCGCGAGAGCCGCTCGCGCAGGGCGGCAATCAGGTTTTCCGCCTGACCATGACGCGAAAGCCACCCCATCGCCGCGGCGATTTGGTCCAACTCTTCGGCGTCGGGCTGACATTGGTAACGTTCGAGGCCGGCGGCGAGCTGGTCGATCTGCTTGCCGACCTCCTCTTGAGCGACGGGATGCCGCTGTCGCTCGATGGCATCGATCCATGCTCGCAACGCCACCGCGACGTCATGAAAGACGGGCATTTCCAGGCCGGGGTGGTCAGCCTGGAAGCGTTGATAGATGCGTTCGAGCGGCTCCAACTCGACTTCCGCGGTGGGCTGCAAGGCGGCTGACAGTTGGTCGAAGCGCAGGTAGCGTTGCCAGGCCGCGCCGTTTGCTCCGCCAGTATCAAGATAGCGCTGAAGTTTTTGCGCGGCACCGGCCAGCCCTGCTCGCGCGGTGGCGGCGGATGGGGCGTGGCTGGGCCGTGGCGACTTGGCCTGCTCGAGCAGCGCGGGCAAATCCGACGCCGCCGCGTGGCCGGTTGCGACCATGAGAGCCCCAGCGATAAGAAAGCTCAGCCAAGTACCGGTGCCTGCATGCATCCAAAATTCCGGGCGCCGGCCCGGCCTGAAATCAGGAAAAGCCTTATTTCATACCATCTAGGCCGCCTCTGATGCTAGCACCCCCCCAAGATGTCAGCCGGCAGGCGGTTGATTTTCGCCAGCCTACCTGATAAACCCATGTCATCCCACCGGCAGGAAGCCTCGGATCGCTATACCCAGCCCAGACTATCCTGCACAGACATTATCAAAAGCGAATGAGCGTTTAACCCTTGGTCGTGCCAGACGCGCGCGTGCGCAAATCCTGGCACGCACGCGTTGGTTTGGTCGGCGAGACGCAATGTCGCGTCCCTTCGGCCAAAAAATCCGTTTCGCTGCCGTTGGCCCACGCTGGCGCCGCGGCATTAAAGGAAGAAAGACCGCCCCTCCCGGCTCCGCGGGGCGAGTCTTGCCCATGAGGAGGTGTTTTGATGTCAAACATTGTTTTGCTGCTCGGATTGTGTCAGATCACCGGCCCGTCGATGCCCTTTGCCCCAACGACCCCGACTGCGCCGAGTCTGACTTCGTCCTTGGCCGACATTGACTGGTATACGCGGTACGAAGACGCCATGCGCGTCGCCAAGGCCGAAAACAAAATGCTGTTTCTGTGGTTTCAAGCCCCGGCAGGCGGGCGCGACAGCGACCGCTTCCAGGCCGTCTCGCTCCGCAGCGCCAAGGTGAGGCGGCTGCTGCGGCAATACGTCGCCGTGAAGCTTCCCACCGACGCCATGATCACCGTCGAGGGAAAGCGCATCCGCTTGCTCGAGCATGCGGCGTTTGGCGAGCTGCAGCGCAGGCCGGGGGTGGCGATTGTCGATTTCGCTCATCGCAAAGCTGAGCAATACGGGCACGTGGTGACCGCGCTGCCGTTTACCCCCGGCAAGTTCTACCGCTTTCGGCCCGAGCACCTGGCGGTGGTGCTCGACTTGCCGCCCGGCACCATCACGCAGCGCACCTTGGTGTTCGCGGTTCGCATTCACCCTGAGAAGCCGGCCAGCACGCGCGGCAAGATCGACCGCACCTTGGTGCAAGAGGCCAAGAGCCACTCGTACTATCAAGCCCGTATTTGCAACCAGGGGCATCATCGTTGGGGGCAACGTTTTCCGCGGTTGGCCGCGCTGTTGCCGTTTGGGCTGCGTGCCCAAGAAATTGTCGCCGAGAGCTGGCCGCATGAAACCTTGGTCGACGCCGCGGTCGATGTCGTGGCAAGCTGGCGCCACTCATCGGGTCACTGGAGTGCGGTTTACCGCCCACAACCGCGGTTTGGTTATGACATGAAGCGCGGAGCGAACGGCATTTGGTATGCAACGGGATTATTTGGCAATTACCAATAAAGCGTTCCTGAACTCTGAACCCTCTTCCACCGCGCGCGATTGTTCGCTCTGTAGCGATCGCACCGTCTCACCGTTGTCATTTCGCAACGCCAATGTTGAAAAAAGTCCCCAGCTTGCCATTTTCGGTGGTAGATTTCCTACGCGGAGTGTTTTGTCTGCGTCCTGACTTGGCTGCGCTTGGAGCAAACGACCCATGGTCCGGCCGACGATCCACCACCGATGGTGGCTGACGATCGCATGCGGCTGCGCGTTGTTCTCAACAGGTTGCGCTTCGGGGCGATTGCCGATGGTCGATCAGACCGGCCAGCATTTTTTTGTGCTGGGACCGCTGATTCGCAAGCCCGACCCCGCTCCGCCCGGCCACCACGACCCGGTGCGCGTGCAGCTTACGCCCGCCAAAGTGGTGGCGCCGGTTGGCGCCGAAGTGGTGCTGCTGGCGGGCGTCTGCGGGCCGGACGGATATTTGCTGGCCCGTGAACGGGTCGAATGGATGCTCGCGTCGGGTGGCGTGGGCGAGTTTCTGGCGGTGGGCCGTCAGACACCACTCGATTGGTTCGCCGGCTTTCCCACCTGGCCGCGAAAAATCACCAATACCTACGCCATTGGCAGCACTTCGTCGCGCTATCTTTGTTTGACGCGGGGAACACCGACCCCCACCGACGATTTTCCGGTCGATCGCGGGCAAGCTTGGATCGCGGTCACCTCGCCTGTGGAAGGGACGAGCTATGTGACGGCTTACGCTCCCGGCGTCAACGGCTGGGACCAGCACCGGCAAACCTCGGTGATCCATTGGATCGATTCCGAGTTCGCCTACCCGCCGCCGACCATCAATCCCGTCGGTTCGCGCCATACGCTCACCACCATCGTCACACGACACACGACGCACGAGCCGATCATGGGTTGGCGCGTGCGCTATGAGATCAGCGGTGGGCCGTCGGCGGGCTTTTCGCCAGACGGTGCGACGGTGGTCGAAGTGCCGACTAATGAGTCGGGCCAGGCGAGCGCCGAGATTTATCAACTTTCGCCTCAGTCTGGCAGCAACACGATTTCGATCCAGGTCATCCGCCCGGCCGATGCGGCGGGCGGCGAACCGTTTGTCATCAGCAACGGCAGCACGACGGCAACCTGGACTTCGCCCGACATGCCCAGCGCCGCGGCGGCGCCGCCGTCATCGTTGCGGGTGAGCGTCACAGGACCCGCCCAGGCGCAGGTGGGCGATAACGTCACGTTCGCGGTGGAGGTAACCAATGCAGGCGCGTCGCCCGTGGCCGGTGTGATCTTGGTCGATCGTTACGATGCGGGGCTGGAACACGCCAACCAGCCCGGCCAGGGAAACCGCGTGATTGAACGCGAGCTCGGCGATTTCGCACCAGGGCAAACACGCGCGGTCGATGTCACGCTGCGCGTTCTTTCGGCGGGTCAGCTCTGCAATGTAGTTGAAGTGCATGCCACGGGCGGAGCGCAGGCCAGCGACCGAGCCTGTCTGATGGCCGCCGGCGCCGCCGCCGCTGCCACCAACGGCACAGGACAATTGCGGGTGACCAAGACGGGACCGCCCCGTAAAGAAGCCGGCCAGGAAGCCGATTTCACGATCGAAGTCACCAACACGGGTAAGGCGCCGGTCGCGAACATCAGCGTGACCGATCACTTCGACGTTGCTCTGCAGCCCCAGCAAGCCACCGAAGGAGCGGTGGCCGACGGGTCGGATCTTACCTGGCAGCTCGATCGGCTCGAGCCCGGGCAAACCTCGCGGCTGAAAATCATTTGCCGCTGTTTGGAACCGGCTGACAACACTTGCAATCGTGTGGTGGTCACGACGCCCGATGGCGCTCGGGCCGAGGCCGAAGCTTGCCTGCAAGTGACGCCGGCCGGCGCGCGGCTCAGCGCGGCGATCTCGGAGGAACGCGACCCCGTGGCGATCGACAACGAGACAACCTATCTGATCCAAGTGCGCAACAATGGATCAGACGCCGAGCGGCAAGTGTCGGTCTCGGTGACGCTGCCCGACCTGGTGCAGCCAGACGTTGACGGCGCGCAGGGACCGGCGGTCGCCACGGTTCGCGGTAACTCGGTACAATTCGCGGCGGTCGACCAGCTCGCGGCGGGCGCGACGTTGGAATATCGCGTACGCGGACGGGCGACCCAAGCCGGCAACGGCGTTGCGCGCGTGACCGTCAACGCTCAAGGACTCGATGAGCCGATTACCGCCGAGGAAACGACCACTGTGGTGGCACGGCCCTAGTGTGGCAGCGGGTTAGCGCTCAAGGTAGCAGCGGGGGTGGCGCTCCAAGATCGAATGCACCCACGCGCGCTGCGCGTAAGCGAAAAATGCCGCCTTGTTGCCGGGTTGGTCGAACAGCGGCCCGACTCGGCAGTCCTGGTGCCGCAGCCAACTGCGAATCTCCTCGGCCAACAGGCGATTGGGCGAGATGACAATCTCATATTCGCCTGACGATTGAGTGCTCACGACGATTCGATCGCCCTTCGAAGCGCGCCAAAGTCGGTATTGGGCGACTGAATCTCGAGATTCTTGGCTCTTCTGGCGAGTTTCGGCGGCCACCGCCCGCGCCTGCTCGGCCAATTGGCTGGTTTTGACAATCCGGTCGCGCACCCGGTCGATCAGCGATTGCAAGCCGTCCGCCGGCAGCGGCTTGACGAGGCATTCGTTAAAGCCGGCCTCAAAGGCCAGGTCTTGATGCGACTTGTCGCCATAGCCGGTCAGACAGACCAGCGTCGTGTCGAAAAGTTCCGGCTGCTGGCGGATGCCACGGGCCACCGCCAACCCGTCGAAGTGCGGCATCGCCAAATCAACCAGCATCAGATCGGGCCGAAACTCGGGCGCTTGTTCGATCGCCGCACGGCCGTCATTGGCCGTGTGGACCTCATGGCCCAGGTGTCTTAAGAGCAGTCGCATGCACTCGGTGGTATCGCGGTCGTCGTCGACGACGAACACCTTCAATGCTGGCGCGGCGTTCATGGTGCGGCCTCCCTGAAGCACTGCTTTCGGCCAGCAAGTCCGTCTTCCACGGCCTTGCGGCGAACCGACTGCATTTTTCGTGATGGATGTGCAATTCTTACCGACCGACCGATGTGATCTTGCGGAAGCACATTGTAGCGCGCTGGCGGCGGATTGCAAGCAGGCTGTGCTACATGGTTGCGGAACTACCACCGGCAAGACGCTATTGGGACACTACCTATGCATGGTTGCTGGTGGCGGCCAAAAACCCGATCCGGCTGACGACTAGCGGGATGGCCCAGAATTCGCAACAATATGGTACGTTTCCGCGCCCCCGCGCGTCCGCTTTTCTGGGAGCTCGCCGCTTGCCGCAGCCCGAACTCATCGTGATCGGCGGCTCGGCGGGTGCGCTGAAGCCAGTCCTTGAGCTAGCGCGCGAGTTGCCCGCCGATTTGCCCGCCGCGGTGTGCATTGTGATTCATACGTCGCCCGACAGCCCTGGGCGCTTGGCCGAAATCGTGCAGCGCGCGGTTTCGTTGCCTTGTAAATACCCGGATGATGGCGAAATCCTGCGCCCCGCCCATATTTATGTAGCGCCCGCCGATCGGCACTTGCTCGTCGAGCCAGGGCGACTGCGGCTCACGCGCGGTCCACGCGAAAACGGCTTCCGCCCCGCGATCGACCCCTTGTTTCGCACCGCGGCACAATGCTACGGCCCACGGGTAGCCGGCGTCGTGCTCTCGGGCAGTCTCGACGATGGCGCCTATGGCCTGGCTGTGATCAAGCAGGCTGGGGGGATGGCGATTGTGCAAGACCCCGACGATGCCGTTGTGCCCAGCATGCCGCGCGGGGCCTTGCGGGTGGTCGATGTCGATCACGTGGCGACTTCGGCGGAACTAGGACCGCTGATCGCTCGGCTCTGCGCGCCGACCTCGGCGCCGGCTGCTGGAGCAGCGTCGTTCTTAAAAGCTCGAAACCCCCACATCTCACTTGCAGGCGCCGCGATGTCCACTGATGTCCAATCGCCCGATCCCGCCGAGCGCGGGACTGACCTGACGGAAACCACGCCTCCCGGCGAACTCACCCCGCTGACTTGCCCCGAATGCGGCGGCTCGCTCTGGCAAGCAGAACACGGGCGACAGCTTCGCTTCGCCTGCCATGTAGGGCACGCCTTTAGCGCCGACGGCCTGATGGAGTATCATTCGCGGGCCGTCGAAGGGGCGATGTGGACGGCCCTGCGCGTATTGGAAGAACACGCCGCGTTGCAGAAGCGGCTGGCCGACCGTGCCCGGCAACAAGAGTTTCAAGGCGCCGCCGAACAGTTCGAGCGACGCTCTGAGGAGACCCGGCGGCAGGCGCAGAGCCTGCGCGGCGTGCTGCTGAGCCGGCCGCGTCCGGCCCCGGAACAGGCTGGTCCAATGCCGGAATCTGAGATGGATTCCGTGGCCTAGGCATGGGCGCGGCTTTGCTCGCTGAACTGAGGCGGTCGCTGAGCTGAGGCATATTCCGCACTTCTCGAATTTCCATGTCAAACCCGGACAAAACTTCCGTGACGAATTCCGGGGCTGGCCCCGAAGGCGCCGCCGCGGCGGACATGCTGATCGTCGGCGTGGGCGGTTCGGCCGGCGGATTGGAAGCCTTCACGCAACTGCTCGAGGCGCTGCCCGCCGATGCCGGCCTATCGCTCGTCTTCGTGCTGCACCTGCTGCCGACGCACAAGAGCATGCTGAGCGAGCTGCTTTCCAAGAAAACCGCCATGCCCGTGGTGCAAGCCGCCGATGGCATGGCGCTCGAAGCAGATCATGTCTACACGATTCCGCCCGACGTCTACATCGAGTTGCACGGCGGAAAGCTGCGGCTCAGCTCGCGTACGGTCGACGGGGTCTCGTTTCTGCCGATTGACCGTCTGTTCATTTCGTTGGCGGAAGAGGCGGGGCCGCGGGTGGCGGGGGTCGTGCTGTCGGGCACCGGCGCCGACGGAGCGGCCGGTCTGCGGCATATCAAGCAGGCCGGCGGCATTGCGATGGCCCAAACTCCCGATAGCGCTCAGCGCGAGGAAATGCCGCGGGCCGCCGCGCAGACCGGCGGGGCCGATCTCATTTTGCCTCCGCATGAACTGGCCGCGGCGCTCGTGCAGCTCGCGCGTCATTCGTACCTGGCCGCCAAAAGCTCTCCGCCAGCGGCCGTCGCCTCGCGGCCTACCGAAGACGATTTGCAAAGAGTCTTCGCCTTCCTCCGCACCGCCAGCGGCGTCGATTTCTCGCAATACAAGCGCCCCACTCTCGAACGCCGTATACTCCGCCGCATGGCCGTGCACAAACTCGACCAGGTTTCCCAGTATCTGGAGTTGCTGCAACGGCAACCGCACGAGGTCAACCTGCTCTATCAAGACATCTTGATCCACGTCACGTCGTTTTTTCGCGAGCCCGAATCCTTCGAGGTTTTGGCCCGAGAGGTGTTTCCCAAGCTGCTCGAACAGCGCCGGGCGAACGAAGCGCTGCGGATTTGGACGCCCGGCTGTTCGACGGGCGAAGAGCCGTATTCGGTGGCCATCCGCCTGCTGGAGTTTTTGGGGGACCGCGCCCAGTCGCTTCCCGTCCAGATCTTCGCCACCGACATCAGTGAGAAGGCCATCGAATCGGCCCGCGCGGGACTCTACGCCGATAGCGCGATGGGTCCCGTGCCACCTGAATTGCTCAGTCGCAATTTCGCTGCGGTGGACGGCAAGTACCAGATCAGCAAACAGGTGCGCGATCTGTGCATTTTCGCCCGGCACGACTTGACGCGCGATCCGCCCTTTTCGCGGGTCGATTTGATTGTCTGCCGCAACGTGCTGATCTACATCGACCCTTCGTCGCAGAAGCGATTGCTGTCGATGTTTCACTACGCGTTGAAACCGGGCGGGTTTTTGATGCTCGGCTCCGCCGAAACGGTCGGGCTGCAGAGCGAGCTGTTCAGCATCGTGGACAAAAAGCACCGCGTGTTTGCGAAGCGCCGCGACCGCGCCTTCGCCGTCGAGCCGATCTTCGGCGAGGGTGCCTTTCCATCGCCCGCGGGGCGCGGGGCGGGCAGAGCCCTCCGCGAACCCGCTGGGCGCAAAACGGTGCAGCAAGAGGCCAATCAGCTCTTGCTGAGCAAATACGCTCCGCCCGGCGTGTTGCTGAATGAGCAGTTGCACATCGTGCAATTTCGTGGACAAACGGGGCATTTTCTCGATCCCGCCCCGGGCGACGTCAACTTGCACGTGCTGAAGATGGTCCGGCCGGGACTGCTGCACGCCCTCCAGTCCGGCTTGCGCGAAGTGCGCAAATCGCAGGCGCCGGTGCGCAAAGGGCGGCTCTCGGTTTCCTCCGACGGCCACGGACGAACGGTCAGCCTGGAGATCATTCCGCTGATCGTCGCCGGCGAGCCGACGCATTACCTGGTGCTGTTCGAGGATGAGCCGAGCGATGTTGGCCATCGAGATCCCGCCGAAATACTGCGCGCCCCGCCCGAGGAGACGCACCGCGACGAGGAGCTCGAGCAGCTTCGCCGTGAGCTGGCGGCCAGCCGCGAGTATTTGCAGACCACCATTCAAGACCTGGAAATCACCAACGAAGAATTGCAGTCGGCCAACGAAGAGGTGCTTTCCAGCAACGAGGAGTTGCAAAGCACCAACGAGGAGCTCGACACCGCGAAAGAAGAATTGCAGAGCACCAATGAGGAGCTGAACACGCTCAACGAGGAGCTGCACAGCCGCAACGAGGAATTAAGCCGCGTGAACAGCGATTTGTTCAATCTGCTGGGCAGTGTGCAGTTGGCGGTGGTGATGGTCGACCGCGGCCTGCGCATCCGCCGCTTTACGCCCGCCGCCGAGAAGCTGTTCAACCTGATTCCCACCGACGTCGGTCGGCCGATCGGGCACATTCAGCCCAACATCATTTACCCCGATCTGGAAACGTCGATCCGGCAGGTGATCGCGGAGGTGGCTCCGCAGGAGCGCGAGTTGCCCGACCGCGAGGGTAACTGGTTCATGCTGCGGATTCGGCCTTATTGCAATATTGACAATCGCATCGAGGGGGCGGTGCTGGTCTTGTTGGACGTTTCGGCCGCCAAGCACCGTGAGCTCGATCTCGAGCATGCGCATGAATATGCCGCGGCCATCGTGGAGGCCGTGCGCGACGGCCTGTTGGTGCTCGACGCCGACTTGCGCGTGCGGACGGTCAACCGCGCCTTTTGCCGGATGTTCGCCACCTCGCCCGACGAGACGCTCGGCCGCCGCATTTACGATTTGGGCCATCGCCAGTGGGATATTCCGCCGCTGCGCGCGCTGCTGGAAGACGGCTTAACGAAAATCCGTGAATTCGACGGCTTCGAGGTGGAGCAAGACTTTCCTCGGGTTGGGCGGAGAAAAGTGATTCTCAACGCACGGCGGATCGACTCCGCGCCCGGACGCGCGCCGCTGTTATTGCTGGCCGTTGAAGAGGCGAAATGAGGCCTCTTATTCTCCACCGCCAGCGAGCCTGGAAAGGATCTCGTGAAGCTGATGCTGAAACGAAGGTTTCACCAGGTGATAGCTAATGCCCACCCGCTGGGAACGCCGGTAGTCGTCTTCATCCCCATAGGCAGTCACCGCAATGAACACCGCCCCGTCGCTGCCCCCTTGTTTGCGAAGTGATTCGGCCAATTGCCAGCCGGTCATGTCGGGCAGGCCAATGTCAATCAGCACCACCCGCGGCTGGTAGTAGGGCGCCAGGGCCAGGGCCTCAGACGCCGAGGTGCAAATGCGAGAATCGTACCCCCAGGTCTTGAGCGTCTTTTCCAGACTCTCGGCCTGATCGAGATTGTCCTCGACCACGAGCACCCGCAACACCCCAGGCGGCGGTGACGGCGAAGCCCCCCCGGCGGCAGCGGCGGGTGGAGCGTGAAAAATCCGCGGATTCTCCGAGCGCGAAACACCGGAGACGCCTGCTTGGCCCGGGGCGCTAAACACCTTCGAAGCGCTCGCCGGATTTGCCGGTCGCGGCTGAGCAGATGACGGAGCATGTGGGCGCAGTTCGGGCATGAATCCGGCAAGGCACGGAGAGGCGGAACCTTACCCGAGTATAACCGGTCGCCGAAGGATGGCAACCCTCCGGAATTTCCTTGACTTCCGGCGTTCTATCTTGGAATCTATAGATTGCCACGTCCTGTCCCCGAGAAGAGCCGAGGAGTATTCCGCAATGGCACGCCTGATTGTCCTCTCTTGCCGCCTGCGTTGGCAGATGGCGGCGTATTTGGCGGTTTTGATGGCGGCCGGTTTGATGCCGATGGCGCGAGCCGCCGATCGTGTCCAGGATGCGGACCAGGCGCTGCTGGAAGAACAATTAGCCAGCGGCGAATTTGCCCCGGCCTTCAATCGCGCGCAACATGCCCAAGGCCCGCAGCGCGAGCGGTTGCTCGGCGAGATCGCCAGGGCCCAGGCAAACGCCGGCGAGAAGCAGGCCGCCTTGGCCACCGCCGGCTCAATGCGCGATGACGTCAGCCGCAGCCAAATCATTGGCGACGTGCGCCAATCGTCGCCGGCCCCGCGAGGAGCACGAGGGGGCGGCGGTATGGCCAACTTTCAACCGTTGATGAGCCTCATTCAAGAGACGGTTGCTCCCGACACCTGGGACGACGTCGGCGGCCCGGGCACCATGCAACAGTTTGTGCAGGGCGTCTACGTTGACCCCAGCGGCGTGGTGCGGCCCGCACTTGAAAAAGACGCCGGACGCCGCCTGACCGCGCTGCGGCACGCCCTCGAGCAGACCAAAGTCGGCGGCCGCGTGCGGAAGTCGTCGCCGCTACGAAAGATCTCGTTGCCCAAGTTGGAGCGCGAGATCCAGCTTCGCCTGGCCGCCGGCCGCCCTCTCGACGAAGAGATGCACGTGCTCGCCGGGCTGCAACGCATTCAATATATCTCGGCCTACCCAGAGACCGGCGACCTTGTGATCGCCGGGCCGGCCGGCGATTGGACGCTCGATCGTGAAAACCGATTGCTCAGCACCGAATCGGGCAGCCCGGTTGTGCAACTCGACGACTTGGTGACCATCTTGCGGCACACGTTTTCGTCGCGCAACGGCGAATTTGGCTGCTCGATCAATCCGACCGAAGCGGGGCTCGCCAAGGTCAAGGCGTTTCTCGAGGCCTCCAGCGGCAAGCCGCTGAAGCCCGGTCAACGTGGGAAATGGCTCAAGCAGGTCCGCGATCAATTGGGCCGGCAAGACGTCGAAGTTTACCACATCGATCCGCATTCGCGCGTGGCCAGCGTAATTGTTGAAGCCGATTACCGGATGAAACTGGTCGGCATTGGGCTGGAAGAAGGCACACTCGATGTGCCCAGCTATTTGAAGATGATCAAGGTCAAGTCGGGCGAGGCCGCGCGTCCGCTCGATGTGCTCCGCTGGTGGTTCACCATCAATTACGACGCCCTGCTGACTAATCCCGACCGCGACGTGTTTGAGATTCGCGGCCAGGGCGTCAAAGTGCTCAGCGAGAGCGAGTTTTTGACCGCCACGGGCCAGCAGGTGCATACGGGGCAGTCCGACCCGCTCAACGCCCAGTTTGCCCACAACTTCACGAAGCATTTCGCCGCACTGGCGGCCAAATACCCGGTCTATGCCGACCTGCGAAACATTTACGATTTGGCGCTTGCCACGTCGCTCATCAAGACCGAGGGGCTAGCAGACCGTGTCGGCTGGCACATGGTCTGCTTCCGCGATCCGAATCAATACCAGGTGGCGCGCGGGCAAGCGCCCAAGTCGGTCGAGACGGTGATCAATCACCGCGTGGTGAACGGCGTGAACATCTTGGCCGCCGTCAGCGGCGGAGTCACGGTCAACTGTCAATCGCTCGTCGCCGCCAAGGCGATCGAGACCGATCGCAAGGGCGACTTGGGCAGCGAATATCAGCGCTCGGCGCCCGACAAGCAAGACACCGCCCGCTGGTGGTGGGATTAAAGCTTCTTCGCGGTAGTAATCGTGTTTCCGATGGACGACCTAGGAAGGTCATCCTACGACCCATTGGAATAACGGGGCGACACGATGCTCCTCATGCCGCCTCGTCAGCGGCTGCTGATCCGTTTCGATCGGTGGCCGCGGTTTCATTCGGCTTCCGCAAGGTGCGCCGCAATCTGCGAAGGCGGATGCGCTGAACGCGCTGGCGGTGCCGCCAGTAAAAATAGAAGCCCGCGGCGGCGACCGCCGCCACGATGACCACGGTCAGCGCAATCTCGGCCTCGCGAATTTGCCGCCACACGCCCATGATCTGATCGGCGAAGGCATAGCTTAGCCCAAAGAAGAGCGAAACGACCAGCGAAGCACAGAGCGTATCGAACAGCAAGAACTGCCGAAACGGGATTCGCAAAATGCCCGCCGCCACGTACACCGGCGAGCGCACTCCCACCAAAAACCGGGCCGTCAAAAACACCTTTGGCCCATGCCTGCGAATCATCGCCTCCATTTGCCGTTCGCGTCGCGGATGGAGCAATTTGGCAAACCACGGATGTTCGCGTAGCAGTCCATGCCCGAAGTGATAGCCGATGGCATACATCGCGCAGTCGCCCAGCACGGCGGCGATCATGCAGGTAATCAGAGCCAGCCAAGGTTCGAGCGTGCCGGCATGACTGTCCAGGCCGGCGCCGATCACGAACACTTCTTCCGGCACCGGCAAGCCCATGCCGGTGAGGACGATTGCAACGCCCCACTTCAGGTAGGGAGCAACGTCGTTCATCAAGGCGTCCATCATATGAGCAGGCTGTCGATCGGCGGGCCGCCTTGATTGAGGCGATGTACCGTACCAAGTATATCGCAATTGGGCGATTGGGGTAATTTCAATGTGCGGCGGACGGCGGATTTTCTTTGGTTTTCGTCGGCAGGCGCGTTACGATGGGCCATGCCATGACACCCGGCCCTGTTACCCCCGATCACGGCCCTTTTGCCGGCGACGGCATCTTGACCGTCGATGAGCAAGGCCGCATTGAATCGCTCAATTCAGCCGCCGCAAGGCTGTTTGGCTACTCGCTGGACGAGCTCACCGGGCGGCCGCTCAGTCTGCTGTTGCCGGTCTTGGGCAGTGAGACGTTCGCCAGCCGATTGACTCCCTATCTGCAGCCAAGCGATGGCCAGCTTGCCCGGCGGCTAGACGGCCGGCGGAAAAATGGCGGCCCGGTGGCGGTCGAATTGACGGCCATCGAAAGCCAGCTCGGCGGCCGGCGGCTGTTCACGGTGCTGGTGCACCCGGTGCATGCGTCGCCCG
This sequence comes from Pirellulales bacterium, assembly GCA_025927475.1. Lineage (GTDB taxonomy): Bacteria > Planctomycetota > Planctomycetia > Pirellulales > JAICIG01 > JAICLL01. The sequence continues at coordinate 11,668 of JAICLL010000034.1, read as the reverse complement.
CCTCCTTGGGCGAGAACTGCGACCTGCTGGAAGTGCTGCTGGACAATTTGCCCGACTCGATCTATTTCAAAGACGCGGCCAGCCGTTTCATGCAGGTCAGCCGAGCCTTGGCCGAAAAGTTTGGCTTGTCCGACGCGGCGGCGGCGCTGGGAAAAACCGACTTCGATTTTTTTACCGAAGAGCACGCCCGGCAAGCTTACGAGAACGAGCAGCAAACGATCGCCAGCGGTCAGGGCGTGATCAATCTGGAAGAGAAAGAGACCTGGCCCGACGGGCACGTCACCTGGGCCTCGACCACCAAGATGCCGCTGCGCGATCGGCAGGGCCGTGTGGTGGGGACCTTCGGTATTTCACGCGATCTCACCGACCGCAAGCGGGCCGAAGCCGAACTGGAGCAGCTCACGCAGTTTCTCGATTCGGTGCTCGACAACCTGCCGATCATGCTGTTTGTCAAAGACGCCGAGCATTTGCGGATCGAGCGATTGAACAAAGCGGGCGAAGAGCTGCTGGGCTATCCGCGAGAGGAGTTGATCGGCAAGAGCGACTACGACTTGTTCCCGCGGGAAGAGGCCGATTTTTTCATCGCCAAAGATCGCGACGTGTTGTTGGGCAAGCAACTGGTCGACGTGCCCGAAGAAATCATTCGCACGCGGCACGGTGACCGCATCTTGCACACACGCAAGATTCCGCTGTTTGATGGGCAGGGCAGGCCGACGCACCTAGTGGGCATTTCGGAAGATATCACCGCGGCCAAGCAGGCCGAAGCGGCGCTGCAAAAGGCGAAGCTCGAAGCCGAGGCGGCCAGCCGCGCCAAGAGCGAGTTTTTGGCCAATGTCAGCCATGAGATTCGCACCCCGATGAACGGCATCATCGGCATGACCGAGCTGGCGCTCGACACCGCTTTATCGCCGCAGCAGCGCGAGTTCCTGAACATGGTGAAGGCCTCGGCCGATTCGCTGCTGGCGGTGATCAACGACATTCTCGATTTTTCAAAGATCGAGGCGGGCAAGCTCGATCTCGATGCCGCGCCGTTCGCCCTGCGCGACAGCCTGGGCGATACGATGAAAACGCTGGCCGTGCGGGCGCACAAAAAAGGGCTGGAGGTGGCCTGTCAGGTATTGGCCGACGTTCCCGACGGCCTGGTGGGCGACGCCGTTCGGCTGCGGCAGATCGTGGTGAACCTGGTGGGCAACGCCATTAAGTTCACGGAAGCGGGCGAAGTGGTGATGCGCGTGGAATTGGAGGCCGCGGCACATGGTCATTCGGCGGCCGCGACGGAAAGTGCCGCTGTGATGTTGCACTTTGCCGTGCGCGATACGGGCATCGGCATCGCGGCCGACAAACAGCAGGCCATCTTCGCCCCGTTCGTACAGGCAGATGGCTCGACGACGCGCCGCTACGGCGGCACAGGCTTGGGGCTGGCCATCTCGGCGCGGTTGGTCGAGCTGATGGGCGGCGATCTGTGGGTCGAGAGTTCGCCGGGCCACGGCAGCGTGTTTCATTTCACGGCCCGCTTTGGCTTAGCGGCGACGCCGCCCGCGGGATCGTTGCCCCCGCGCCCCGCCGATCTGGAAGATTTGCCGGTGCTGGTGGTTGACGACAACGCCACCAACCGCCGCATTCTGGAAGAGATGCTCACCAACTGGCACATGAAGCCCACGGTGGTGAGTGGCGCGGCCGAGGCGCTGGCGGAAATGCGGCTGGCCTGCGAGTCGGGCAACCCGTTCTCGCTGGTGCTGGTCGACGCGCAGATGCCTGAGGTGGACGGCTATGCCCTGACACGCGAGATCAATGACCATCTGGAATACAGCGGCGCGACCATCATGATGCTCTCGTCAGCCGATGCCGGCGGCAAGTGCGATGAGAACCTGCGGTTGGCCGCTTCGCTGATGAAGCCCATTAAGCAGTCAGAGCTATTCGACGCGATCATGTCGGCATTGGGCGTTTCGTTGCGGCGCGACGATCCTGGGCAGCTTGCTGGCGCAGCGCCGGCTGCATGTCGGTCGCTGCGCATCTTGGTGGCGGAAGATAATGTGGTCAACCAGAAGCTGGTGGTGCATCTGTTGGAGAAGCGAGGGCACTGCGTGCTGGTGGCCGGCAATGGCCGTGAGGCGGTCGAGATCGTCGAACGACAACCGCTTGACCTGGTGTTGATGGATGTGCAAATGCCCGAGATGGGCGGCTTCGAGGCGACGGCAGCCATTCGACAAAGCGAACAAACTCGCGGCGGCCGGCTGCCCATTGTCGCCATGACGGCCCACGCAATGAAGGGCGACCGCGAGCGGTGCCTGGAGGCGGGCATGGATGCCTACGTCGGCAAACCGATCCAGGCCCGCGCGCTATGGGAAGTGATCCAGTCATTGGTTGCGCGTGACGAGGCCGGCGGCTCGCCGAGCAGCGGCGGGGCCAATGACGATTCGGGCATGCAATCGGCAATCGATCAATTAGCCGGCGATCAGGAATTGTTGCAAGAGTTGGTGCGGGTTTTTTTGGAGCAGTGGCCCGATTGGCGGCGGCAACTGTCTGACGCGGCGGCTACCGCCGACCTAACAACCCTGCGCCGATTGGGCCACACGCTCAAGGGCTCGCTCGGCCAATTTGCTTTATTTGATGCGCGTGAGGCGGCGGAGCGGCTTGAATCGCTCGATGAAGGCGCCGACCAACTCGCGGCCGGCGACGTCTGCGCGCTGCTTCTGAATGAAATCGAACGTGCTCTGCCCAAGCTCGAAGCGTTTGCGAGAACGCCGGCGTAGTGCATCTCTACTTGGTTTTGCTCGTCAAAGCTGTCCGCAATGCCTGCGTTGGCGCAGTTTAGGAAGACCTTTCCGCCGATCCGCCTGCGAGCATTGCCGCGCCGTTCCCCCGCCTGGGTGGCAAAGCTTGCCGCTTGTGACGGTTGTTTCCAGGAATCGGCATCAAGCGAAGTTGCTTGTTTCGCGGCGTCGATGACCGATGCGGGAGGCGACGATTCCGCCGCTCGCGGATAGCGCCACGAACACAACCTCCGGTCGGGTCTTTGCCATGCGAGCGCTGCGTTGGTTCATCGCTGGGTGCCTGTTGGCCCTGGCAGCATCTGGAGCTACCTCGGCCCGCGCGGATGGCCTGATCCGCGATGGCCTAGGCGCCATCTCCGGCGGACGCGGCGGCACGAACATGGGCTTCGCCGATAACGGCGCCATCCTGATCGACAACCCTGGCGCCCTGGTTAATGTGGCCGGAAACGGTATGGTCGACCTCGATGTCGATGTCGTGACCTCGCAGGTTCACTATACCGACCTGAAGCCGAACAACGTCTATTCACATGTGCGGCCAATTCCCATTCCCGACGTTACCTACATCCGCCGCAGTAAGGACCGCCGGTGGGCCTATGGGATCGGTCTTTATGGACCGGCGGGATTTGGGGCCGCTTACGATTTTCAGAATTCCTTCGCCGGGCCGCAGTCGTACGAATCCTTCGGCGCGATGGGCAAGTTCTTGTGGGCCATGTCGTATAAGGTGACCGATCGGCTGTCGATCGGCGGCAACGTCGGGCTGGCCACCAGCTATGTGAACATCCAAGGCCCGCTGTTCATGCAGTCCGGCGTGCTGCGCGGTGCGCCTTCGGTGGTCGATCTCCAAGGCATCGGCTATGCGCCCACGGGAGGGTTCGGCGTTCAATACCTCATGCCCAACAACCGCACCACGTTGGGGCTGGCTTTCACCAGCGAAACCCGCTTTCACTTGAACGGCATTACCAACGCCAACGTCTTTGGGGTGGGGCCGGCACCGATTTACAGCCGCTTCAATTCCACGACCAACATCACCTGGCCGAGATCGTTGGCCGCGGGCTTCGCGCACCGCCTGAACGATCACCACGTCATCGCCGCCGACGTGATTTGGTATGACTGGCACAACGCATTCAACCAGATCGGTATCAACCTGACCAACCCGTCGAACCCGATGGTGCCAATGTTGACCGGGCCGTCGATCGTGCAAAACCTGCCGATGAACTGGCGCGACACCGTGTCGCTGCGTCTCGGTTATCAGTGGATGCCCAACAGTCTGCACACCTTCCGTTTCGGCTACGTTTACCACGCCAGCCCCGTGCCCAACAACACCTTGACGCCATTTACCGACGGCGTGCTGCTGAACACGTTCAGCTTGGGATACAGCCGGCGTTTCGGGCGTGCGTATTTTAACGCCGCCTATCAATACACGTTCGGCAACACGCGGCACGTGGGCGTAAGCAGCCTGGCGGGCGGCGATTTCTCCAACAGCACGCTGCAGGCCCAGGCCCACACGGCCTTCCTGGGCATCCTGGTGCCGTTCTAAGCTCTACGGTGTTCGCCGATTTCCTCTGGCGCTCCTAGCTCGCCTGCGGCTCGAGCACGGCGGCAGCCGCTTCGGCGCCCCACGGCACCGACACCAGCCCAAGCTGAGCGAGCATGCCAAAGAAGTCGGGCATGCCCCAGTGCTCGACCATCTTGCCTCCCGCCAGCCGCATGATGTGGATCTCGAGAATCGTAAAACGTTTGCCGCTGGCCGGCTCACCCAAAAAGGGCCGCAGATGCGTGCCCGTCGAGCGGATCAAGGCCACCACCTTATCTCCCTCGGCGGTGAGGTCGAGAATGGTCGATTGGAAATCGGGAAACGCGCCGTGCAGCATCATCAAGCGTTGCATCAGCCCGTCGAGATCTTCCGGCTGGCCCGGCAACGGCGTGTGATCGCGAAACGCCGGGCTCACCAATTCATCGAGCGATTCGAGCCGCGCGCGATTCACCAGATCGTCCCAGACACGCTGAACAAGTTTTTTGTTTTCTGCGAGTGACATTGGTGCTTGTTGGAATGTAAGTGGGTGTGCAGTTCTATAAGAACATCTTCCCAACTCGTCCCACATCACTTGATGGACGTGGCGGACGGCCTAGCTCGGATTGATGCGGGCGTTTGACGCGGCTGCAACCGGGCGGCAAAACCGTTGCTGGGACGCAAGGTAATCATCGGCCGCACCGTCATGTCGGCGCCGTCGGCCGGGGTGATCTCGAAAGCGCGCGTCAGCAACGCCGAAATCGTCAGGCCTTCCATATCGGCCAGCGACTTGCCGATGCACATCCGTGGCCCTTCGCCAAAGGGAATGAACCAGCCGCCCGTAGGCGTCGATTCGCCCAGGAAGCGACCGGGATCGAACCGCTCGGCGTCGGGGCAGTATTTGCGGTGCATCACATACGGACTCCAAATCAGGTTGGCGCCCGCGGGAATCGCATACTCGCCAAGCTGCACTTCACGCGCGGCCAGCCGGTCGAGGATGGGCACCGAGGGGTAAAGCCGCAGGGTTTCTTTCCAGACCGCCTCGGTGACGGGCACCGCCTGCAGCGGCACGGTCCATTCGGGCGACGGCTCGATTTCCTCGTAGAGCCGCTGCTGCACCTGGGGGTGACGCGCCAACAGGCCAAGCAAAAAGGCGACCGAGCCGGCTGTCGTTTCGTGCCCCGCCACGAACATGGTCATCACATGATCGCGCAGCTCGACGCCCTCAAAGCCCGCCTCGAACAACAGCGAAAGCACATCGCAACGCTCGGCCCGTTCGGCTTTCGATTCGCTCCGCCGCTGGGCAATCACGCGGGCGACAATCGCTTCTAGAACATCGAGCGCGGCCACGAACCGCCGCTTGCGCGGCGTGTTCCACCGCTCCGGCGTCATCGACCAAATGCGATAGCGAGCGTAGTCGTTGCACTCATCGACCGCATGGCGCGTCTCTTCCAAATCGATCAGGTCGGGCGAGGCGCCAAACAGCAGCTCCAAGGCGATGCGCAGCATCAACTCGGTGGTCATTGTGTCGAGATCGACCGCTTCGAGCGAGCTGCTTTTCTGCAATCGTTCGATCAACTCGCGCGTGTGGCGAATGACAATTGCTTGCTGCCGCGGCATCAAGCCGGGCCGGAAGGCCTGTTGGATGCGCCGCCGGGCATCGATCCACGCTTGCCCGTCGAGCGTCACCAGACCCTTGCCCAGCACCATTTGCAGTTTTTTGAAGATCGTGCCTTTGAGAAAGCGGCGCGTGTCGCCCAGCATTTGCTTGACCAGCTCGGGCTGAGTGACCAGATAAAACGGGGCGCCCATCCAGCCGAGCCGTACCACGTCGTGTTGCCGTCCCACATCGACCAAGAACTCCAGCGGCCGATACATCATCTGCCACAACAACAGCGGAGGACAGAGACGCGTGCGCGTGAGAGCGGGCGGCCGTTTTCCTGGGGAGAGTGAATTCGCTGAAGGTTCGATCACCATCGGCCGTCCTTACGCAATGAGTCGCCTTTAGGCAACGTGGATAAGGGTATCTACGTTGGGCCAGCGAGGTCGGCAAACCCCCAAAATGGCACCCACGAATCGCGGATATGGATTGGCGCGGGGGTAACGGCTAGCGCAGATCGGCCGCCGAATCCGGTGGCGCCGGTTATACTTCACGGACAGAGACGACCGTGATCCCCGACACTCGAAACAACGGCTTAGATGGTTTTTCGGTGGTCAAGAATTCGGCGCATTTCGCGCGCTTGGCGGCCGCCACGTGAATTGCGTCGCAGGCGCTCAAGCCGAATTGACAAGCTTCGCGCAGAGCTTCTTCAAGAAGTTGCTTGGAAACGGCAATCCGACGGGCGTTCGCAAAGAATTCTTCATGGAACGCTACTTCATCCTTGTAGCCGTGATAGCTGGGCTTAGGAACGACTTCCAGGCGCACCAAATCACTAGTGACAAAAACCCGCTGAGGCTCGTCGAGGAGACGCAGGGCGATGTCTGCAATTCCGGGCACGCCGCAGGCCGCGGCGATGAGAACGCCCGCGTCAATAAATGTCCGAGTCACCTTCTAAGCCTCCCCGCCATGTTCACCTCTCCGCTCGCGCAGATCCATCTCAATCTCCTTCCATTCAAGTAGCGGCTGGCCGCCGGCAAGAATTCTTTGCCGGATTTTCCAGAGTCGTCGGCCGAATTGCGTTTGCGGTACGAAGTGTGTCGCTACTTCGCTTTCTGATTCGTCCGGAATCGGCTCTCGGAGGCGTTTCGCTTTCTGGCGAGCCGCACTAGGCATCCGCTTCGAGTTCTGTCGTTTGTCCATATCTGTCTGTCTCTACGATTTTGCGGCCGCATACGGCGACGGCGCCGAGTCATGGCCGGCGGTCGAGGTGTCGCGCGACACGTCGCGCAAAATTTCCACCGCCCGATCAACATCTTGCATCGTCAGATCGAGGTGCGTCACGGCTCGCATCAACTGCCCGCCGAAGGCGCTGATCAGCAGCCCGCGACGCTTGAGCCGTGCGGCAAAGTCGGCCGCCGTGCCGAGCTTGGGATCGACGCGGTAGATGACCAGGTTTGTATCGACCTGCGGCGGGCGAAGCTCAAGCCCGTCGATCTGCCGAATTCCCTCGGCCAGCCGCTGGGCCTTGGCATGATCTTCAGCCAACCGCTCGACGTGGTTTTCCAGGGCATAGAGTGCGCCGGCCGCGATGACGCCGGCCTGCCGCATTCCGCCGCCGAATAGCTTGCGATGGCGATGCGCCCGCTCGATCAAATCGCGCGGGCCAGCCAGGGCTGAACCGACGGGCGCGCCCAGTCCCTTCGAGAAACATACGCTCACCGTATCGAAGTGGCGCGCCCATTCGTGGGCCGCGACGCCCGTGGCAATCACCGCATTGAACAGCCGGGCGCCATCGAGGTGCGTCGCCAGGCCGTTGGCATGAGCCCAGTCGCAGATGCGGGCAACTTCGTCGATGGGCTGCACTCGCCCGCCGCCGCGATTGTGCGTGTTTTCGAGGCAAACCAGCCGGGTGCGCACGTGGTGGACGTTGTCGGGCCGAATCAGCCCCACGAGCTGCTCTAGCCGCAGCACGCCGAACTCGCCGTCGATGGGCCGGGCCGCCACGCCGCTAAGCTGGGCGAAACCACCTTGCTCATATTGATAGATATGGCAATTCGTCTCGCACAGCAACTCGTCGCCGGGCGCGCAATGCACCCGCACGCCGATCTGGTTCGACATGGTGCCCGACGGCACAAACAGGGCTTTTTCTTTGCCGAGGATTTCGGCCAGCCGCGCTTCGAGTCGCAGCACGGAGGGATCTTCGCCGAAGACGTCGTCGCCGACTTCGGCAGAGGCCATGGCGGCCCGCATGGCGGGCGTGGGACGGGTGACGGTATCGCTGCGAAGGTCAAGCATGTGATTTGGCGTTTGGCAATCCTCGTGGTTAAACCGCTTTTTTCCGTTCTATCCTCGTTTGCGTCAGTGGGCAAGGTTGTGTGTTGATCTACGCCGATTGACTGGCGATTGCAAACTGGCTAGGGTTAAATTATGTTGACGCTCCATCGCAGTCCTGTGCGGTCGGATCCAGCCGTGTTAGGCGGAATGCTGGTCTTTCGCGCCAGTCGAGTGCCGGCCCAATCGCTGCTCGATTATCTCAACGACGGCTATAGCCTTGATGAGTTTATAGACATGTTCCCCACGGTCGAACGCGAAGACGCCGAGGAATTCCTCCGCCTCGTGCGGGGCGATATTCATGCGGATCATTTTCGATGAAAATGCACCCCGACCTTTGCTTCAGATTTTCGACGCCAGCCATCAGGTCCAAACGGTCGGAGATCTTGGCTACGTGGGGGTGGCCAACGGCGCATTGCTAAGCCGGCTTGAAGGAGCATTCGACGTGTTCCTAACAGCCGACAAAAACTTGCGATACCAGCGGAACTTGGCAGGGCGATCCCTGGCGATCGTCGAGCTTCCGACGAACCGGCTGCCGATTCTTCGCACCGTGGCAACTCAAATCGTTTCCGCGGCGCCCGGCTCGTATACTCAAGTACCATTGCCTAATCCGACGCCATAACCTGAGACGATTGAACCGCAACGCCGGCTCCAGATCACAACATCGCCATTACTCACACTCTGCCCAACATGCTTCGTATCGACACGCGGCGCGATGATTTTCGCGCGGCGTTGGCCGACTTGCGCGCGCGGCTCAGCCCAGCGGGCAATGTGGTCAGCGAAGCCGGTCGGCGTAAGACCATCGAGGTGTTTGGCGAAGCACTGTCGCCGGCTGAGGTCGTCACGCGCATCTGCGGCGACGTGCGGCGAGACGGAATGGCGGCGGTGCTTGACTACTCGGCCCGAATCGACGGCGCGCGGCTGACGGGCGACTCGCTGCGCGTGCCGGGCGATGAGCTTGCCGCGGCCCATGCGCAGGCGGCTCCCGCCTTTCTTGCAACCGTGCGTCGCGTGCGGCAAAACGTGCTCGATTTTCAAAGAGCCATTTTGCATCGAGACGTGCAGTTGCCTCGTCCGCATGGCGGCTATTTACGGCAACGCTATCTGCCGCTAGCGCGCATCGGCATCTGCGTACCGGGCGGGGCCGCCGCCTATCCCTCGACGGTGTTGATGACTGCGGTGCCGGCCCAGGCGGCGGGCGTACAGCAGATCGCCATCGTCGCCCCGCCCACAAAAAACGGAGCGTACAACCGCGAGCTGCTGGCCACGTGCCACGAGCTGGGCATCAGCGAAGTCTATCGGTTGGGCGGCGTTCAAGCGGTCGCGGCGCTGGCCTATGGCGTCGAAGGGTTGCCGAGAGTCGACAAGATCGTCGGTCCCGGAAACCTGTTTGTCGCTTTGGCAAAGAAGTACGTCTATGGAGACGTCGATATCGACTCGATCGCCGGTCCGAGCGAAGTGGTGGTCATCGCCGACCATTCGACGCGCGCCGATTACACCGCCGCCGACTTAATCGCACAGGCCGAGCATGCTCCCGGTGCGAGCATTCTCATTACCTGGAGCTCCGAGGTGCTCGAAGCCACTGCCGCCGAACTGGCGCGCCAGCTCACGGGCTTGTCTCGCGGCGACCTCGCGAGGCAGTGTCTGGAAGAGTTCGGAGCGCTGGTGCTCTGCCGCGATGCCGACGAGGCCTGCGCCCTGGCCGACGAAATTGCGCCCGAGCATTTACACATTGCCACCGAAGACGCCGAGCGTTTGCTCGAAAAAATCCACCATGCGGGCGCGGCGTTTCTCGGCAATCATACGCCAGTGGCGGTTGGCGATTATGTGGCGGGTCCGTCACACGTTTTGCCCACCGGCGGCACAGCTCGCTGGGCCAGCGGTCTCTGCGCCAACGACTTTTTGCGCCGCACCAGTGTCATCCATTGCACGTCCGATTGGCTCGCCGAGCTTTCGCCCGACGTCAGCGTATTGGCCGAGGCCGAAGGTCTCACCGCGCACCGCGACAGTGTGCGGATGAGGGTTCAGGGTTCAGGGATCGGGGTTCAGGAAGCGCAAAAGGCGAAACGCGAACGCGACTGACGGCGGCGTTCTCCCAACCGATAGCCACCAACCACCAACCACCAACCGCCAACCACCAGCAATGCCCTTTTTCCGCCCGGCGATCGACAGCATGTCCGGCTACGTGCCGGGCGAACAGCCGCAAGCCGGCAAGTTCATTAAGCTCAACACCAATGAGAACCCATATCCGGCTTCGGCGGCGGTGAAGCAGGCCGTGACAGCGGTATTGGACCAAGGTCTGGGGCGATATCCCGATCCGATGGCCGGCGCGTTTCGTCGCCGCGCCGCCGAGGTGCTGGGCGTCGAGCCGGAATGGATTCTGTGCGGCAACGGCAGCGACGAGTTGCTGACGATGGTCACCCGCGCGTTCGTCGGCGAAGGCCAATTGCTACGGTTGCCCTACCCGAGCTACATCCTTTACAAGACGCTGGCCGAGATCCAGGGAGCCGCCAGCGAAGAAGTGCGGTTCGATCGTGACTGGACGTTGCCCGACGACTTCGCGGCCAGCGGTGATCAATTGCGGCTGGCGTTTCTGCCGAACCCCAACAGCCCGTCGGGCACCATGATCTCGCCCGACCGTGTGCTTGAACTGGCCGAGCGGTTGCCCTGCCCGCTGTTGGTCGACGAGGCCTATGTCGATTTCGCTGACACGAACTGCCTGGCGTTGGTGAAGCGAAGCGAAAAGATCATGGTTTCGCGTTCGCTGAGCAAGTCGTATGCTTTGGCGGGGCTGCGGTTTGGATTTTTGGTGGCGCAGCCGCACATCATCGAAGGGCTGGCTAAAGTCAAAGACTCGTATAATTGCGATGCGCTCAGCATTGCCGCGGCAACTGCGGCCATCGACGATCAGAAATGGCTGGCCGAGACCCGCGCCAAAATCATCGCCACTCGACGCCGGCTGACCATCGGCATGAGCGAGCTGGGTTTTGAGCCGGTTGATTCGCAGGCCAACTTCGTCTGGTGTCCGCACCCAAAGCTGCCGGTCAAGCCGCTCTATGAACGTCTGAAGGCCAGCCGTGTCTTGGTACGGTATATGGACTATGCCGGTTGGGGCGATGGTTTGCGGATTTCCGTCGGCAGCGACGAGCAGATCGACGCTTGTTTGGCGCTGCTGAACGGTATGGTTTAGGTGATGGGAGAGCGATAATAGAATGCAAAGTTAGTGACCGTCTGGCTCACGCGTACCGCCACGATCCGGGCTTGTCCCGGTGGAGCGATGATTGAATGCTAGAACGCATCGCATCCAGCCCTCCTTTTTTTTCGGCGTGGGGGGGGGGGGCGGCCGGGGGGGGGCCGCCGGCCGGCGAAAGACAGGGGGGGGGTGGGGGGGTGGGGGTGTGGGGGGGCGGAAGTGAGCCACCGGGGGGCCGCCGGGGGGGGGGGGGGGGGTGT
>JAICLL010000200.1 GCA_025927475.1 Pirellulales bacterium | reverse complement strand
GACGAAACGGGCCGCTTTGGCATGACCGGCAGTGCCGGCGCCGCCAAGCTCATCATGGCGGGCGCCGGCCCCGCCTTTCACCTCATCGGCACGCACGATAAAAACGCCGATCCCAAGGGCTTCGAGCCGCGTGTCTGGCAGCGGCAACGCATGCCCACGATGCTGAACCTCGAGATCGAAGGCCGCCATCCACGCGCCAGCGGCATCTTGGCCGAAGGCGTCATGCAGCCCACGTTCGAAGGCGTGCTGCTGCGCGGGCTGGAGCATGGCATTCATCTGCGCGACCGCGCGCGAAACGTGCTCATCTCGCATTGTCATATCTACGGCAACCGCGGCAGCGGCGTGTTGCTCGACCACGTCAACCTGCACCAGACCATCATCACCGGCTCGCACATCAGCTATTGCTTGCGAGGCGGCATTCGCATCATTGGCTCGGAGATCCGCAATCTGCAAATCACCGGCAACGACATCGAATACAACTTTGACACCGCCGCCGACGAGTCGGCTGATGTCTGGATCGATAGCAGCGGCGACAGCGCCTCGGTGCGCGAAGGAACCATCTGCGGCAACACCATCCAGGCCAAGTACAGCCCCGGCGGAGCGAACGTTCGCATCGTCGGCCGCAACCCCAAGATGAATCACAAAGCCGGTCTGTTCACCATTTCGGGCAATCTAATTGGCAGCCAGGCCATCAACGTCCATCTGGTGGCTTGCCGCGGCGTGGTCGTGGCCGACAATGTCATCTACAGCGGGCACGAGCGCAATCTGCAGGTCGATGGCTCGCGGAACATCGTCATCGGCCCCAACTGCTTCGACCACAACCCCGACTACGGCGAGCGCGAGCTGTGTACCGGCGTGCGCCTGGCCGACAGCCACGATTGCACGCTCAGCGGCTCGATTCTGCAAGATTGTCAGGCCGGCCAGCACACCGTGGCCGACGCCGTGCCACAGCAACGCGAGGGTCTGCTCGAAATCGTCCGTTGCCGCCGGGTGAACCTCAGCGGCTGCCAGGTGCTCGACGGCCAGCCTTATGGCATCTTGGTGGAAGACTCGCAGCAGATCAGCATCACGGGCACCAGCGTGTTGGAAACGCGCGACGAGCGCAAGACGCGCGCCGCCATTCGCTGGCGCGGAACGGGCAGCGGCAATTTCCTGGCCGCCAACACGCTCGGCCGCGGAACCGACGACGCCTGGCAGATTGACGAAGAGGCGGGCGTGAAGCTCGGCGAAAACCTCGTGGCATAGCGATTTGGATTCTCGATTTTGGGTTTTCGCGAGTGTGCTCGTTACGGAACGGCACGCAGCCCGTTCGCCACCGAGGGTTCGCGGTTTGCTGCCTGCTCGTCGGCCAGCGAAAACATCTCGGCGATCACTTCTTCCAACGGCGGATCTTCGACGCTGACGTCTTCGATGGTAAAACGCGCCAACAGATCGGCCAGCGCCTCGGGCACGGCCCGCCGGCCCAGCCGCAGCTTGACCCGCGGGAAATGGTCTTCCAGCACTTCGCCGTAGCGGTCGAGCGCCGCGGGCGGCTCGGCGTTGGCGGGAAATTGCAGGCTGATCACTTTGTGGTTGCTGAAACGGTCGACAATGCCCGCCAACGAGCCGTCGTACATGATCTGCCCCTGGGCGATGATGACCACCCGTTTGCACAGCGCCGCCACGTCTTTCATATAGTGGCTGGTCAAGAGAATGGTGATTCGCCGCAGTTGCTGATAATGCCGCAGAAAGGTCTGGATGTTGTGCTGGGCAATCACATCCAGCCCGATGGTCGGCTCATCGAGAAACAGCACTTCCGGCGAGTGCAACAGCGCGGCGATCAGCTCCATTTTCATCCGCTCGCCCAGCGAGAGCTCGCGCACCGGCTGCTTGAGCAACGTGCTCACCTGCAACAGCTCCACGAGCTCGTCGCGCGTGCGGTCAAAACGTTGCGGCTCAATCCGATAGATTTGCTGGTGCAGCCGAAAAGACTCTTGGGCGGGCAGGTCCCACCAGAGCTGGTTTTTTTGCCCCATTACCAGCGCGAACCGCCGGCGGTAGGCGTTCTCTCGCTTCCACGGCACGTGGCCCATGACGGTCGCCGCGCCGCCGCTGGGCGTGATGACGCCCGACAGCAGCTTGAGCGTCGTGGTCTTGCCGGCGCCGTTGGGCCCGAGAAAAGCGACAAACTCGCCCTGTTCGACCTGCAGGTCGATGCCCCGCACGGCTTCGACCATGCGGTGTTGCCGGCGGAACAGGCCGCGGACGCTGGCCAACAGCCCCTCTTGTTTTTGGTAAATCTGGTACGACTTGGCTAAGCCCGCAATTTCGATGATCGGCATGTCGTTGCGCGGCTACGAACCGTTTCGCCCTGAATCCGGCGCTTGAACAGGATGCACTTCCAGTTCCGTCACCCGCAAGACATCGATCATGCTGGCACTGCCATCCTCTTACACCATCATATCACCACCGATTGCGGCGGGAAACCGGCAGGTGCTGGCAGTCAGTAGCGTGGCACGTCCTCTCGCTTCGGGATCTTGCCGATGGAATCGCCATGAATCAGATCGGTTTCGACAATCAAACTAGGTCGCGGTGTGCGTAAGGCCGTAGAGTGGGCCGAGCGCAGCGAGTCCCACCTTTTGGCGGTAACTCGGCGCCGCAACGAGGATGCGACATATGGTTGGGACTCGCTGCGCTCGGCCCACCCTAAGAGCGTCATCCAATGCCCCCTGGCGGCCGATTCCTCTTGTCCCCGAAGCGGTTCTCGGCGTAAGTTGCCGGGCGGATAGCATATGTCTGATTGTCGAACGCCAAACGAAGCGCCCTATTTGGAAGCAGCCGCTGCGCCGTGGCCCGAGCGGCGGCTGGAAATCTACCGCGCGCTGTCGGCGGTGATCGAGCCGGCCGATCGATGGATCGTGATCCATTCGTCGCTGGCCGCCCTGCGGCTGGCCCCCGAGCGATTGAAGTGGGACCTGTTGGCTGCCTTGACGCTGCTGGTGCGCGACGGAAAGACTTTAGCGCTGCCCACATTTACGTTCAGCTTTTGCCGCGGGCAGGACTACCATCACCAACGGTCGGCGGGCGAAACCGGCCAGTTGGGCAATTGGCTTCTGGAACTGACCGATGCGCGGCGGACGAAGCATCCAATTAATTCGTTCGCCGTCGCCGGTCCAGGCGCCGATGAACTGCTGGCGGCGGCCAACTCGACGACGTTTGGCGAGGATTCGAGCTTTGCGCTCTTTGAGCAGCGCGACGCCCGAATCGTGATGCTGGGCTGCGATTGGACCGCCTGCACCCAATTCCATCGTTACGAAGAAGAATCGCAGGTTGCATATCGGCGCTACCACGACTTCGGCGGCATGGCCGACTACGGCGAGGGTCCAGCGCGAGTGACCGCCCGGATGTTTGTCCGCGATGAGCAGACCGGCGCGATCAACGATTTTGGCCCGGCGCTGGAGCGGCTTCGTGCGGCGGGCCACATTCGCACGGCGGCGCTTGGCGACGGATGCATCGAATCGGTCGGTTGCGTACCGCTGGCCAATGCCTGCCGCGAATTGCTCGCGGGCGATCGCTGGTCGTTCGCCATGCCGCCCCTGCGCATCGCCCTGCTCGGCCATTCCAATTTCGAATTGCTGCGTCGCGCGCTCGATGAATCTGCCGCGGAGTTTTTTCCGGATCGATCTGTTGAAATCCATACCGTCGCGTTTGGCCAACTCCTCCAGCAGATGATCGATCTTCAGTCAGACCTCCACCGGTTTCAGCCCGACGTGGTTTTGTTGGTCGATCGGTTGGAAGATCTGTTTCAAGTAGCCAGCCTCGATGATTTGCGCGATCGGGCGGATGCCGAGGAAGCGCTCGACCACTATCTCGCGGCCATCGAGCAGTACCTTGCGCGGCGCGATGCCTGCGTGTTTATACAGAAATTCATGCAACCGCGGCCGTCGGCCCATGGGGCGGCCGACGCCGTGGACGCGCAGGGCGTCGCCGCCTTGGTCGATCGCTCGAACCGCCGGCTGGCCGCGCTGTGCGAAAAACACCCGGCTGTGCGACTTTTCGATCCTGCGGCCACGGCGGCGGCCTTCGAAGGCGCCGTCTTTGATCCGCGGCTGTGGCACGTGGGACGGTTTCCGTTCTCGGCGGCCTTCAGCCAGGAACTGGCGCGCCGCTATGCGGGCCTCGCGCTGGCCGCCCTGGGACGCAGCACTCGATTGATCGTGCTCGACCTGGATGGCACGCTCTGGGGAGGCGTGTTGGGCGAAGATGGGCCGGAGGGTTTGCAACTCGGCGGCGATTATCCGGGCAATGCCTACGCCGAGTTTCAGCACGTGTTGAAACGACTCTCCGAACGAGGTATCGCATTGGCCGTGGCCAGCAAGAACGACGAGTCTGAAGTCTTGGCCGCCCTGCGCGGCCTGGGCCAAATGGGGCTGCGCGAGAACGACTTCGTGGCATCTCGCATCAACTGGCGGCCGAAGCCGGAGAATGTAATGGAGATCGCCGGCGAACTGCGACTTGGCCTGGAGCACGTCCTCTTCGTCGACGACAACCCCGCTGAGCGGGAACTGATGCGGCGGACCTTGCCGGCGGTGAAAGTGCTGGAACTGCCCGACGACCCGGCCTTGTATGCCGACGCGCTGTTGCGATGTCCTTATTTGGAGTGTGTCGAACGGACCGCGGAGGACGCTCGGCGGATCAGCGATTACCGGCGGCGCGGCGACGCGCATCGAATGTCGATGCGCGATGCGCACCGCGGTGCGCATCGTAACGCTTTTGGGGGGATTGCGTGCCCGTCGCGAGTTTCGCTGGGCACGGAGGTAGAACTCGCCCCGCTGGGCGCGCAAAACGCGGCCCGTGCCGAGCAGTTGATGCAAAAGACCAATCAGTTTAACACCACGACCCGCCGCTATCGCCGGGGCCGGCTCAATCGGCTGCAGGCCGAGGGAGATGGCGTGTACGTGATTGCCGCCCGCGACCGATTTCGCGAGCTCGAAAACATCGGTGTGTTGGTGGTGCGGTGGAAGCAGCCGGAAGCCGACGCCGCTGAGATCGACAGCCTGTTGCTCTCCTGCCGGGTGCTGGGGCGGGGCATAGAAACCGCCGTGCTGGCCTGGTTGTGCCAGGAGGCCAAGGCGCGCTCGGTCTCAAGGCTGATTGCTCCCATCGTGGTCTCTCAGCGGAACGAACCGGTGCGCGATGTTTTCCAGCGGCATGGCTTCCAGCCCAGTGGCGAGCCGGACGTCTGGCGGCTCGATCTTGCGCGCGGCGCAGTCGCCCCGCCGCCTGGCATCACCCTTTTCGACCGTTGCCGGGCGGCCGCATGACGCAGCAAGACCGATCGTTCGAGCACTTTGCCGTGGGCGACTACGTCTGCTTCACGCGCACGTTTACCTTGGACGACTTTGAGGCGTTTGCCCGGCTCAGCGGCGATCGTAGCCCCTTGCACCACGACGCCGCCTACGCGGCGCGCACCCGGTTTGGTCGGCCGATTGTGCCGCTGGCGCTGGCGACGGCGCCGATCTCGGCGGTGGCCGGCATGATGTTGCCGGGCCATCGCTCGCTGGAGTTGGAGACGCGCGTCCGCGCGGTGCGGCCCGTGCCTTACGACGTGCCGATCGATTATTCGGCGCAAGTTGTCGCCCGGCACGAGGTGGGCCGCGTGCTGGTGTTGCGGATCATCGCCTTTCACCAGCGCGAGGTGTTGATTGACGCGCGGCTGCAGGTGCAAGTGCGCGATGAGCCGCCGCCCGGCAGTTGGGCCGACGCCAACGATCCGCCCATTCGCAATCACCGGCGCGACCGCCTGGCCCTGGTCACCGGAGCCACCGGAGCGATCGGCCAAGCCACGTGCTTGTTGCTGGCGAAACGCGGATGGAAGTTTATTGCCCAGGCCCGCGATCGGCGGCGGGCCGATGAACTCTTGCAGAAATGCAGTCGTCACGGCGTCGAGCCGCAAGTGCTGCAGGGCGATCCGACCTGCCCCGCCGACCGGCGGCGAATGGTTGCCGAACTCGCTGCTTTGCCGGCGGTCAGCGATTTCGTTCATGCGGCAAGCCCGCCGATCGATGGCGATCATGCGTCCTTAATCGAAGTCAACTATGTCGCGCTGCGCGAATTTGCCGAGGCCCTGCTGCCCGAGATGTTGCGCCGTCAGGCCGCGGCGGTGCTGCTGGTTGGTTCGAGCGCCGTGGACCATGCGCCGCCGGGGTGGGAGGATTATGTCGCGGCCAAACAGGCGGCCATGTCCTATGTGCGCAGTTTCCAGCGGCGCTGGTCGCCGTATGGCATCCGCGGCGTCACGCTTTCGCCCGGCTGGGTCTTGAGCGATTTTTCTGAAGCGTGGCGTCCGCGCGACGCGGCATGTTTGCTGCCCGAGGAAGTCGCGGAAAGCGTCGTGGACGAATTGGAGCGAGATGTCTTGGACGCAGCAGCCGATCCCTCGCCGGACGCGAACCGCCCCTCGGTTGGCAATGCTCTGTGTGGCATTCCGCGCTCTGCAGGGAACGTCCTCCGTGGCGTTCCGCCGATGGGCGAGACAACGCCGCGCGTAGCTCTCGGAACGCCGCAGAGGGCGTTGCCTACAGAGATTGCTCGGGCTAGCGGCGATGTGAACGGCGAGTCGCCTTCATCCAAGATCGATCTCGACAGCCTGGTGCGAGAGTTCTTTAACCTGCCGCCCGACGCAACCCTGGCCGATGCCGGTCTCGACCGCACTCCCGGCTGGGACTCGCTGGGGCATCTGCAGTTGCTTCTGTCGTTAGAATCGGCCTTGCAGCTCAGGTTTACTGCCAAGGAGCTGAACCAAACAACTCGTCTGGACGATCTGCGGAGGTTGACCGATGCCAAGCTCCGCCGAATCTGAGTTCGTGTGGCTCTCGTCGTGCCCGGTGCGCGAAACGCCGGCCGAAGTGGCTCAATACTTCGATCGGCTTTGGCCGCTGCTGCGCAGCCTGACGGGCGACGGCGTTCGCAAAACCCATGACATCCTGGGCGAACTGGCGCCGCTGGAGCGGATGGAGATGCCATCGGGCACGGCCTGCTTCGATTGGACGACGCCGCCGGAATGGATTTGCCGCGAGGCGTATGTGATTGCTCCCGACGGCCGCCGGATACTCGATGTGCGCGATCACACGCTGCACCTGGTCAATTACTCGACGGCGTTTCGCGGCACGCTCAGCCGCGGCCAGCTCGACGCGCATCTGCACAGCTTGCCCGAACTGCCGCAGGCCATTCCCTATGTCACGAGTTATTACGAGCCGCGCTGGGGCTTTTGCCTCACGCATGCCATGCGCGAGCAACTGCCCGAAGGCGATTACCAGGTAGTCATCGACACCGAGCATGTCGCCGGCTCGATGACGCTCTCGCACGCGGTGCTGCCGGGCGAGACCAACGACGAAGTGCTCATTTCGACGTATACCTGTCATCCTTCGCTGGCCAACAACGAGCTCTCGGGTCCGCTGTTGGCGGCGTTTCTTTATCGCCGGCTGGCCGCAATGCCGCGGCGCAGGCTGACCTACCGCTTGGTGTGGCTGCCGGAAACGATTGGCAGCCTGGCCTATCTGGCCCGCTTCGGAGAGCATCTGCGCGAGCGGTTGGTCGCGGGCTATGTGGCCACGTGCGTAGGCGACCGTGGACCGTTTACCTACAAGCGTTCTCGGCGGGGAGATTCGCCGGCCGATCGAGCCGCGGAGTATGTGCTCTCGCGGTTCGGCGACCGGCGGCCGCGACTGCTCGATTTTGAACCGATTGGCAGCGACGAGCGGCAGTATTGCTCGCCCGGCTTCGATCTGCCGGTGGGCCTTCTCGGCCGTTCGATCTATGGCGCCTATCGCGAATATCACACGTCGCTGGATAATCGCGAGTTCATTTCGTTCGAGGCCTTGGTGGAATCGGTCGATGCCTACCTGGCGATTCTGGGCGCACTCGACGCCAACGCCACCTACCGCCGCACGATGCCTTTCGGCGAGCCGCAGTTGGGCCGGCGGGGACTTTATCCAACGCTGGGCGGCCCGCGCCAACGCGACGAGCAACGGGCCGCGCTGCTCTGGCTGTTGAACCTGGCCGACGGGCGGCACGATTTGCTGGCCATTGCCGAGCGCAGCGGGCTGGCGTTGTCCGCTCTCGATCGAGCGGCCCGGCAGTGCCTCGCGGCGGGGCTGATTCAATAGCGCCTCGCGAAGTCTCAGCGGCGAAAGCTGCCAGCGGCGGGCCGGCGGCTACATCCGCCACTGAACTTCGAGTTGGTTCTCGATGCCCTCGACGCCCTCGACTCCCAACAGGGCCTCTTGCGCCATCAGCTTTTGGTAATAAGAACGCACGGTTCCCCGCAATACCACCTGTCCCTGGTTGGCTTCGAACCTGAGGTTGCGGTGTGGAATGTGGGGGTTGCTTCGCAGCACGGCGTCCAGGCGCTGGGTGAGTTGAGAATCGGCCATCGTGTCGTTGGTCGGGGTGGGGCGCGGAGAATTTACACCAGGCAGGGCACGCAAAGCTTTTGCGTGGGCCGAATTCCACCTCCGGTCGCCGGCAAATTGCCGCCCTGGCATGTAATCTCGGCAACGTCAGCCGGCAAGTTAAACGGAAACGACTAGTGAAAGGCGGGATTCTGCCAAAGCTGCTCCGGGTATGCCGATTATTACGGTTCGCCACTGAGAAGGTGGCAGCCCTCATGAGGCGCCTCGCCGAGAAGGTCGCTGTTTCAGACCTCTGCAAGGAACTGAAGCCCGCGCAAAAACTACACACACCACGGGCCGATCTGGTAGAATCGCACCGTCCCGTTGTACTCCCTCGTTCTCCCTGTGGCATGAAGGCAACCATGCATCGACCCATCGCGGCCAGCATCGTTTCGATCGGCCTGCTTACCGCCATGCTTCCCGCGGCGTGGCCCGCCGAGCAACCGGAGCAACCGGAAGAATCGGACCCGTCGGGCAACGTCGAGTTGCGGCCCGGCCTGGGAATCGCCGAGCGGGCCGACGTGTTTCGGCGCCAGGTGGCCCCGCTGCTGGCCCAGTACTGCTTCGACTGCCACGGCGACGGCGCGGCGACGGCTCAGGTGGCGTTCGATCAATTCGCTTCCGACGATCAACTGGTTGCCAGCCGCGACCTGTGGTGGAAGGCGCTGAAGCAGTTGCGCGCCGGCTTCATGCCGCCACAGGGCGAGCCGCATCCGTCGGGCGATGAACTTCAGCGAATCGAGCAGTGGATCAAGACCGCGGTGTTTGAGATCGATCCGCAAAACCCCGACCCGGGCCGGGTGACGCTCCGCCGCTTGAATCGGGTCGAGTATCGCAACACCATCCGCGACCTGGTCGGCGTCGATTATAACACTTCCGGTGAATTTCCCGCGGACGACACGGGCTATGGTTTCGATAACATCGGCGACGTGCTGACCATCTCGCCGCTGCTGTTGGAGAAGTATTTCGACGCGGCGAAAACGATTGTCCAGCAGCCAGGTTTTGAGCGGCTCGTTTCCGAAAGCATCCCCGAGAGCATCGCTGCCGAAGACGATGTCCAGCGACGGCAAGCTGCCCGCGAATTCCTCCGTCGCTTCGCCGACCGAGCGTTTCGTCGGCCCACCGATTCGGAAACCATCGAACGATTGGTGGACCTCGCAGAGGGAGGCGGCCCGCAGGCAGAGCGAAGTTTTCAGTCGGGCATCGCACGGGCGGCGACCGCTGTTTTGGCCTCGCCGCGGTTTTTGTTTCGTGAAGACACAACGGAGCCGGCCTCGCCGCCAACGCATCCGCTGGTGGATGAATATACGCTGGCCGCGCGGCTGTCGTATTTCGTCTGGTCGACCATGCCCGATGAAGAGTTGTTTCGGTTGGCGGGCGAGCACAAGCTGCGCGAGAACCTGCCGGCGCAAGTGCGGCGGATGCTGGCCGACCCGCGCTTTCAGCAGTTCATCCGGAATTTCACGGGCCAATGGCTGCAGGCGCGCGACATCGATTCGGTGCCGATCAATGCCTTTGCGGTGATGACGGGCGATCAACTGCCCGACGCCGAGGCATTGCAGCGCCGGGCACGCTTTCGCGAGCTCCGCAGCCGGCCGTTTGAAAGCTTGACCGACGAAGAAAAGGCCGAGGTCGACGCCGCCCGCGAGGCGTTTCGCGCGGGGTTTCGGCGCTTCCGCCAATTCGAGCTGAACGGCGAATTGCGGCGGGCCATGCGCGACGAAACCGAAATGCTCTTCGCTCACATCTTGAAAGAAGACCGCAGCCTGCTGGAGCTGATCGACTGCAATTACACGTTTCTTAACGAGCGGCTGGCCCGGCAATACGGCATCGAAGGCGTCGAGGGGAGCGAAATGCGGCTGGTGCAACTTCCGCCCGACAGCCCGCGCGGAGGGCTGCTGACCCAGGGCACGGTGCTGGCGGTGACGTCGAACCCCGACCGCACCTCGCCGGTCAAACGCGGGCTGTTCATCCTCGACAATTTGCTGGGCACTCCGCCGCCTCCGCCGCCGGCCAATCTTCCGCCCTTGGAAGACGCCGCCAAGCAACTGGCGGGCAGCTCGCCCACGTTACGCCAGCAACTCCAGTTGCACCAATCGCAGCCGCTGTGCCATTCGTGCCACAACCGGCTCGATCCGCTCGGCCTGGTCCTGGAAGACTTTAATGCCCTGGGGATGGTCCGCGAGAAGCGGCCGGATCGCGAGATCGACACCTCGGGCACCTTGCTAAGCGGAGAGTCTTTTGCCAACGTGCGCGAATTAAAGCACATTCTGGCGACCGATCGCCGCCGCGATTTCTATCGTTGCCTGGCCGGAAAGCTGCTTACCTACGCCTTGGGCCGCGGGCTGGATGATTACGACGTCTACACGGTCGACGACCTGGTCGAGCGGCTCGACCGCGAAAATGGGCGTGCATCCGTATTGATTTCTGGTATTATCGAGTCCGTACCGTTCCAGCGACGCAGAGCCGATCTTGTGAGGAGCGAGCCATGAACCAGCGTTCTTTGGGAATCGACCGCCGGCGTTTCTTGCGTGGGGTCGGGGCGGCCATTGCCCTGCCAGCCTTTGAATCGCTCAGGCCGGCCAGCTTGTGGGCCGCCGAACCCGG
>JAICLL010000120.1 GCA_025927475.1 Pirellulales bacterium | reverse complement strand
TGGTCATCACCGTGGCCGATGCCACCAAGACCTATGGCCAGAACGACGCGGCTGCGCTGACCGGCGCGATTACCGGCGCTCAAAACGGCGATTTGATCTCGGCCACGTATTCCAGCGCCGGCTCTGCTGCCGACGCGGCCGTCGGAACGTATGCCATCACGGCCACCGCCTCTGATGGCGGCAGCGGAAAACTGGCGAACTACACCGTGACCGTGAATCCCGGCACGCTAACCGTCAACCCGGCAAGCACGGCCAGCGTGCTGACCTCGTCGGCAGACCCGTCGATCCTTGGCCAGAGCGTGATGTTCACGGCCACAATCAGCGCCGTGCCGCCGGTAATGGTCGCCGGTGCAATGCCGACCGGCAGCGTTCGTTTTTACGATGGCACGACCTTGCTGGCAACCATTGCGCTGTCTGACGGGTCCGCCAGCTTCACCACCGCGGCGCTGGCTGCCGGCGACCATACGATTGTCGCCAGCTACGCGGGCAATGCCGATTTCCAATCGAGCACCGCTTCGCTCGCGCAAGAGGTGCATTATTCCTTTGGCGGCTTTCTGCCTCCGGTCGGCAATCACGGCGCATTTCATGCTGGCCAAACCATTCCGATCAAGTTCGATCTGTCTGACGCGAACGGCAATGCGATCACCGATCTGAGCGCCGTCGCATCGATCACGATTCAGCGCACCGACGCCAGTGGCGCACCGATCGGAGCGGCGTTCGCGCCGGCGGTTCAAGGGCGGGGCCTGAGCGTTGACGGAAGCCATTTCGCGTTGAATTGGCAAACGAAGGGCTTGGCAGCCGGCTATTATGAAATCATTGTCACCCTCGCCGACGGCACCACCCACGCCAAACAGGTTCTGCTTCGCTAAATGACCTTCGCGATCGTGGGAATGCGGAACCTGGAAGCCCGACGCGCAAGTTTTGATGTTGCGCTTTTCGGACCCCATCCGCCTTGTGCGGATCGGTGAACGAGATGGTGTGCTAGAAAACCACCGCAATATCCGAACGAAGACCCCATCCAGCTTGTCTGGATGGTGAATCAGATCGCGCTGGAGCGGCACCGGCGGCCGAAATCTCCTTCACCATCCAGACAAGCTGGACGGGGTCGCAGATATGCTGCAATTGACGGCTAGCACGCGATCTTCTTCACCATCGAGACAAGCTCGATGGGGTCGCAAGCGCAACATCAAAACGCGTCAGCGAGGAGTTGGGCCGGCTTTTCCGTCGCTAACGCGTCGGGCTTCCACATCGGGGTCGTCTCATCCTGACATTTGGCCTCCCATAATCGTGCACGGTCATTTAGCTATGGCCCGCGCCCGTGAATCGCCCTTCGACAGCCAGCCATTCGTACGCCGCAACGTCGAGCGCCACGCGGTCGTCGTCGATCGTGAGGTCCAGCAGCGCGTTGCCGTGCAAGTCGATCTGTCGGGCGGAAGCTAAGCGCTTGAACGCGCGAAGATGAACGCGGCCGGCCCGGCCTTCGGTTTCCCAGAGGCGCACGCGAAAGCCGACGGCGCGATCGCCCTCAAGCACCGTTTCCCAATGCGTGGCCACGATGTTCTTGGCGTCGAGATGGAACAGCCAGCCCGAAGGCGCCGACCGCGGCGCCGCGACGCCGGGCACAACCACCGGCGGATCGAGCAACGCCAACGCCTCGGCCGCCGGGTGCGCCAGCCCCGCCCCAATGCCCAGGCGGAAGGTGCGCCGGCGTTCGCCCCGGACCATCAACAACGTGTCGAGCATCCGCTGCCCGACGCGGCGGTGATACGCCAGGCCGCCG
Organism: Pirellulales bacterium; assembly: GCA_025927475.1. Lineage (GTDB taxonomy): Bacteria > Planctomycetota > Planctomycetia > Pirellulales > JAICIG01 > JAICLL01. The sequence continues at coordinate 18,023 of JAICLL010000120.1, read as the reverse complement.
CAAAGCACCGTGGCCCGTACTCCTTGGCTGCCGATCTCGACAAAATAAGGCGACTCAATGTTTCTCGCGTCGGTCAATTGGCTGGCCAGCCCCACGCCGCGGCGCAACTCGGCCGCTTCGTCGCCCCAGGCAAAGCGGCTGGCGTAGTACGAATTCCACGGATCGGCCCGCGGTTCGCGATCGACTTCGAGTTCGATCTCCAGCCCGACGACGCGCGAACCGCGCGCCAGCTCGATCGTTTGCACAAAGCCCGCCACACGCTCGCCCGCTTCGTCAACCAACTGCCCGCGACTGACGATTTGGCTGACGGCCGCGCCGGCGGCGGTCACTTCCACACGTTCGGCCAGCATGGTCGAATAGACCGCCTGCTGATCGGGATCGCGCCAAATCTCGCCAGGCTGGGGGCGTGGGGCCGGCAAACGAAAGCCAAGCTGCTGCGAGAGCAAATTGCCGCGCCGCCCGATCTCGTGAATCGAGCGAATGCCGCCGGTCTGCTGACTGACGGCGACCTGCAGCAGATCGTTGCGGATGGTGGGTTCCTTGTCCGCAGACCGCCGTTCGCTGCGCGCGGCAGCGCTTTTGCGCGGGGCGGAAGCGAGCGCGGCGGCGCCCGGCCCCACCCAGGCAAAACCCATCGGCGGCAGATCGACGGCCACGCGCATGCCGTCCTCCGATGGCTGCACGGCTGCCACCGGGCCGGCGGTCTCGGGCGGTTGAGAAAGCGCGGGCAAGCAAACCGATACCCGCCGCGCCACGGGCTGCGGATTCAACAGCAAACAGCCGTCGCCTTGGGCGGCCAGCCGGCCGGCGAGCGCCGCGGCAACCTCCGCGAGGCATTCATTCAGGCGCGTGTCGAGCTTGCCGCTGGCGTCGACGTCGGCCGGCCCATCCGCCGGCAAACGGGCCGCGTGTAGAAGCTGCGCGGCGCACGAAGCGGTTTCGGTCGATGGATGGCTGCCGCCCAACAGCGCCGCGAGCGTTGCCAAAGCCTCGATGCTTGTCGCCCGTGCACAGCGGCGGTGCAAATCGGCCAGCCGCGACAGCGGATCGGCTTCTTCGCGAACGATGGCTTGCCGCAGATAGGGCGCCCGATATTGATCGGCGCGAAAGCGGGTCAGTTCGCCGGGCCGATCGGTGTTTTGAAAATAGTCGCTCAAGGTGACAAACCGGCCCAGCACCGGCGCATAAGCCGCCGTCCGCCGCAGGTCTTCAAAGAACGGGCTGACCTGGCCGGGCCAATGGGCAAAGACCAGCGTGGCCACATGGTCGGCATCCATCGATTCGCCCATTCGCCGCGGATAGCTCAGCAGGCTTTCGGCGACGTTGGCGTCGAGCGGCAAGCGGCCCAGCGCGTCGATGGCGCTGATGCCCAGTCCTTCCCAGCGCGTCTTGCCCTGACCGCCGCGCGGAAAATTTCCTTCATCGAGCGTGAAGTGCAACGCGCCGTCGAATCCGGCCAACGACAGTACACCGGGCAGCAGCGGCGTCAGCCCGTAGCGCCGCCGGCCATACACCACCGCCCGGCAGCCGAGCAAGCGCTGATACGTCTCTTCGCCGCGTTGCAGTCCGGCGACGACCGACTCGATCGGCGAGACGGACAGCTCGCCTTCGTCATACTCGCCGCCCGCCAGCGACAAGGTTCCTTGTTCGAGCGAGTGACGCAGAGCGGCGAGCGTTTCGGGCTGGCTGGCGGCGATCTCCTCGATCAGCCGCCCACCGATGAGAACGCTTTTTGGCGTCGGGCCGGACAGCTCGCGCCGCAGGCTGGGGCCAAGCGTCGTGGGCGCGGTAAGCACCAGGTCGATCAGATAGGCTTCCACCGGATAAAACCGCTCGCGGGCGTCGGCCAGCACCTCGAAGCACGCGCGCAGCTTTTCACGGGCGGTCGCCGCTTCGCCTGCGACAGCGGCCTCGGCGGCGGCCACCGTTTGGTTGCGTAAATGGATCTCGTCGATGTTGCTCATATAGCGCATCTGCCGTGTGAGCAGTTCGACAAGCAGATAGGCCAGGCCGAGGGCCAGGAAATCGGCCGCCAGGGCGGCATCGACTTGTTTCGGCTCATCGCAGCCGGCCAGGGCCGCCGCCAAGATTTCGTCGCGGCGATGCAGTTTTCGCACGACCACCGCGCCACCGTCGGCGGCGCGGTTGGCCCAGCCGGCCAGCAGCATCGGCTCGCTCGAAGCAGGCACAACGAACAGCCGCCCGGCGACTTCGTCGGGCGGGTTGTCGGCGCGATACCAAGTGGGCAGCCGCCCGGCCGAGGCAATCAGGGCCGGGTGCCACAAGGCCGACCAGGCCGCCAGCAGCCCCTCGGCTTCTTGGCCTTCCTGGTAGACTGGGAAGTCTTCCAGGCTGTGGCAGGGCAAGAGGATGGCGAGTTCCGTGTATTTCATGGGGTAGGGATTAGGGGGGTAGGGGTTAGGGACTAGGGAAGGATTCGGGATTCGGCAGGCAGGATTCAGGGGGCGGAGGTCAGGGGGTCGGGGGACCGCGTAGTAATCGGGTCTGGTTCCAAGGGCGAGTTGGTTTCCGGAATGCTGAATCCTGAATCCCGAATCCCGAATCCCGAATCCTGAATCCCGAATTCTGAATCCCGAATTCTGCCCCCGGCCCCTGCTCCTAGTACCCTCGCACGACCCGGCCAGTTATAATCGAAACGTTGACAACCCCGAGGTAAAAGCGGTAGAGTACAGCGACGATCAGAACCGTCGAGTGTAATCTCCCGTCCTCGGCCTTTCTCAAGGTCAGCGACGTTCCGATCCACGGACAGAGTTTAAGGAAACCGTCTCATGGCGAGAAGCGACGCCGTGTGGGGCATTGACATCGGGCAGTGCGCGCTCAAAGCGCTGCGTTGCCGCCCCGGCGAAGACGCCCGGCAAATCACCGCCGACGCGTTCGACTATATCGAATATCCTAAAATCCTCAGCCAGCCCGACGTCGATCCGGCCGAGCTGATTCGAGACGCCCTGAAGCAGTTTCTCTCGCGCAACAGCGTGCGCGGCGACCGGGTGGTCATCTCGGTGAGCGGGCAGAGCGGCCTGGCGCGGTTCATCAAACTGCCGCCGGTCGAATCGAAAAAGATTCCCGACATCGTCAAGTATGAAGCGCGGCAGCAAATTCCCTTCGCCCTGGAAGACGTGGTCTGGGACTACCAGACCATGGTCGGCGGCAGCGTGATCGAAGGTTTCGCGATGGAGACCGAGGTGGGGCTGTTCGCCATGAAGCGCGACCAGGTGTTCCGCGCCTTGCGGCCCTTCACCGAGGCGGGCATCGAAGTCGACATCGTGCAGCTCACGCCTTTGGCGCTGTACAACTTCGTGGCCTTCGACCAGATGGAAAATCTGCCGCCGCCCGACGAGTACGACGCGGAGAATCCGCCCGAGTCGGTGGTGCTGATTTCGCTGGGCACCGACACCACCGACCTGGTGGTGACCAACGGCTTTAAGGTTTGGCAGCGCAACATTCCGATCGGCGGCAACCATTTCACCAAGGCGCTGACGAAGGAACTCAAACTGACGTTCGCCTCGGCCGAGCATTTGAAACGCAATGCCACGCAGGCCGACGATCCCAAGGCGCTGTTCCAGGCAATGCGGCCGGTGTTCAACGATCTGCTTACCGAGGTGCAGCGTTCGATCGGGTTTTTCACCAATCTCGACCGGCGGGCAAAGATTGGCCGGGCGCTGGCCTTGGGCAATGCCATGAAGTTGCCCGGTTTGCAACGCTATTTGGCGCAAAACCTGGGCTTCGAGCTGGGCAAGCTCGATGCGTTTCGCGGGCTGAGCGGCTCGTCGGTGGTCGACGCTCCGGCGTTCAAAGAGAATCTGCTGGGGTTCGGCGTTTGCTATGGTCTGACGTTGCAGGGCCTGCGCGATTCGCGGATCAAGACCAACCTGCTGCCGCGTGAGCTGGCCAACGACCGGCTGGTGCGGGAGAAACGGCCCTGGGCGGTGGGGGCGGCGGCGGCGTTGCTGCTGGGTTGCAGCTTCAGCTTTTTCACCCATTGGCTGGCGGCCAACTCGGTGGCGATGGAGGGATACTTCGATCCCGCCGTGAAAAAGGCGCAGAGCGTCGCGACTACGGCGACCAGCTATCGCTCTGATTTTGAAGGCGCCAAGACCACTTATGCCAAAACGGCCCAAATCGGCGAAGGCTTCATTCAGAACGTGACCGGGCGAGACGCCTGGCTGAAGGTGATGAAGGGCATCAGCCTTTGTCTGCCGCGCAATGAAGGCGAGCGGCCCGAAAAACTCGTCGAGCGCAACGAATTGCACATCGATGACTTCACCTGTGTGTATAAAGAGAATTTGGCCGACTGGTATAGCGGCGTGAAGGCCAAAAACAAACCTTGGCAAGAGTACTTGGTGGGCGCCTCGGCGCCCGGTGGTGCATCGCCTGCGGGTGCTGGGAATCCAGCCCAGCCCGACGCCAACGCGCCGGCCAATCCGGCCACTCCGAATCCAGCCGCTCCGAATCCAGCCGCTCCGAATCCGGCCACTCCGAATCCGGCCACTCCCAACCCAGCCGCTGCGAACCCTGCTGTTCCTAACGCGGCGCCTCCGAACGGGGCGCCAGCGCAGCCTGGCGCTGTGGGCACACCCGTGGCCGGCAATCCGGCGGCGCCGCCTGCCGGTGGCCTGCCCGCGGATCCGGCAGTCGCCGGTGCGAACCCAGCCGCAGATCAGCCCCCAGACGCGGTGGCGCCGCCGGCAGAAGCCGCCGCCCCGCGGCCGGACCCCAGCGGTCCGGGCTGGGTGTTTCAGTTGCGCGGCCATCACTTCCACAACCCGAAAAACCAGTTCGGCCCCGCCTTTGTCGCAGAGACGTTCTTAAGGCAAATGCAGCAAGACGAGGTGCCGCTGCCGGGCGACGAAACCTGGCCGGGCGGCCCCCAAACCTTCCCCCTGAGGAAATTGGGACTGGGCTTTCCGGTATTGATCACCGACGAACTCGTCAATTGGAATTACGAGTTGCCCGTCGACGCCGCGGAAGAGCCTGCGGCACCGGAGGAGAAGGAAGACAAGGACGGCAAGCCGGGCGCCAAGAAAAAGTCGACCAGGAACAACCGCCGCGGGGCCGGGATCGGGGGCGGCGTCATGGGGCTTGGCATGGGCTTCGGCCAGCCGCAGGGCGAGACGATTCCGGCGCCTCGCTACGACTTTGTCATTCAGTTCTGCTGGCAAGTGCCCACTCCCGAAACGATGGTGGAGTTGGCTCATCTTTATCCCGGCGACGTTCCCGACGCGCCGGCGGAAGAGAGCCCCGCGGGCGCCGCGCCGAGCGATGCCGCATTGGGCGACGAGTCGGAGCAGGCAGCCCCTGCCGACGAGGCGGAAGCCGATGCGGCCGGTCCTCCGCCGCCGGACCAGACGAAAGCCCCCAACGACCTCGCGGGATCAGCCCCCGCAGAATCCGCCGCCACGGGTGACAAGGAGTAAGCAATGGACCAGGTCAAAGTCTATCTAGGCGTCGCCAAGAAGCATCATTTTTGGATTCTGGTGCTTATCACTATCGTGGTGGCGGTGGTGGTCTGGATCATGGCAACCAATAGTTTGGCTAAGACCTACACGGCCAATAAGCAGACCATCGAGGGCGCCAAGCAATCGGTTGAAAAGGCAGCCAATCCGGGCGAGGACGGCCTGCTGCCCAATCGCTCATTCAAGGAGAAGGTCGATGCCCTGCACGAAGACCTCAAGCAGCAGGTATACCAGGCCTGGGAAAAGCTCTACGCGCGGCAAGCCGGGCTGTTCCATTGGCCCGACATGGACGTGGGCCGCGAGGACGGGCGGCTTTACAACATCGGCAAAGAGGTAAAGCCAAACGACAAAATTCCCGGCTTCGCCTTGACCATTTTCAACCAGCAATATGTCAAGCAAGAATGGGCCGATCTGTTCGATACCGTGAAGATTCGCCGTCCCAAGGGAAGCGACGAAGAGGGCGAGCTGAACGGCGACGACGAGGGTATGGGCCTGGGTATGGGCCTGGGCCAGCCGGCGGGCGGTCGAAACGACGGGCCCGTCGAGTACGAGGGCCTGGTGGTCTGGCCGGAAGATCGCCGCGAGGCGATTATCGAACGATATTTCACCGATGGCACGCCCTCATCGCTCAAGGTGCGGTTGGCCCAGGAAGACTATTGGCTGTTCGAATCGCTGATCGGCATTATCAATGAAGTCAACGGCGACGCGACCGATTCGCGCAAGGCGCCGATCAAGAAAATCGAGGCGCTCGACGTGGCCCAGTGGGCCATCGCCGACGCGCAAGACGGCAAAGGCGCACTGCTATCGCCCAGTGGCTCGGGGGATGCGGCCGCGGGAGCCAATACCTCGCTGGCGGCCGCTTCGACTGCGGCTGCTCCAGCGGCGGCTGCTCCAGCCGCGGGTGCGGCGGGCGACGCAAGCAATGACGACGCCAGCCTGCTGGCCGGACGATACATCGACGACAAAGGACAGCCCCTGGCCACCGGCGACCCCGATAATCCCTACGCCGGGCCCTACGCTGAGTTCAAGCAGGTGTTTGTTCACATGAAGCTGATCATGGACCACCGGCAGGTTCCGGCGTTGATGGCCGCTTGTGGCAATGCCAAACTTCCGGTCGAGACGCGCGAGTTGCGCATCAAGATGCTCGAACCGCAAGGCGCGGCCGGCGGCAATAACGCCTTCTTCGGCGGCATGGGCGGCAGGGGCATGGGCGGCAGGGGCATGGGCGGCATGGGCATGGGCGGCATGGGCATGTTTGCCGGCAACCAAGAGGGAGACGTCGAAACCTTGACCTACGACGCCCTGGTGGAGCTCAGCGGCGTCATTTATCTGTATAACGTGCCCGATCTGGCAAAGTTGGGCACGGGCAGCTCAGGTTCGCCCGCCAATCGGTTTTTTGGTGTGCCCTCGAGCATGGTGAGCGTGCCGCGTGGGGGACGGCGACCGGGGGGCGCCCAAGGTTACGGCGGCGGAGGCATGGGACCGGGCAATTTGATGCCGGGCACCTTGGGACCCGGCGGCATGATGGGACCGGGCGGAATGAGCCCGGGCGGTATGAGCCCAGGTGGCATGAACCCAGGTGGCATGAACCCAGGCATGATGATGCCCGGTGGGTCGGGGTCAGGTCCAGGAGGGGCGCCCCCGGGGATGCTCGGGCCCCCGGGTGGTATGTCGGGCAGTGGCGGCGGGGCGCCGGGAAGCCGGTAAGAAATCAACACCACAGCGAAGAGGTTCGCACATGAAAGCCAAGCTCAAGTTCGACAAAGGGCAGCTCAAAACGTTTTTCGTTCTGCATGTGGAGAAGATCGTCTTCGCGGGCTTTGTGCTGGCGCTGCTGATGATCGCCTGGTCGGCGCTGAAGATGAAGCCTTACGACAAAACACCGCAAGAGTTGCAGGCCGTGGCCGACCGCATCAGCAAACAGGTCGAAGAGCAACAGCCGCCCGAGAAGTTTGAGAAGCTGGCCCACGTGCCGAATTTTACAGGCTTGGGGGCGGCCGGCGCGGACTTGGTCGATGCCAGCTATTATCGCATCGAGCCGCTGGAGCGTCCCTATCAAGAGCACGATGTCCGCCGGGCGATGCCCAAGTTTCTGCCCGTCCAAGAATTGCTGGCCTTTAGCGGTTACGGCGCCATCGCCATTGGCGAAAGCGGTTCCGTGTCGCGCGTGGCCGGAGGGATGGCCGACATGGGTGACGACATAAGCGGATACATGGGCGACAGGCCAGGCGCGGGAATGGATGCCGCTTCCATGATGCAATACATACCACCGCCAGACACGCAGGGCAGCGGCGGCCGCAGAACCCCCGGCGCCATGATGGGTCCGGAAGCCATGGGGGGCATGATGCAGGGCGCCATGGGAAGCGGAATGGACAGGCCCGGGCAAGGCGGCATGGCGGGCGGCGCCAAAAAAACCACTCGCAGCGAGGAGAAAAAGCGCGAAATGGCGGAGAAAAAGAAAAAACTCGAGGAGCTCCGGCGGGCCGAAGAAGCCGCCGCACTGGCCGCTCGCAAAAAAGCCGCCGGCGAGCACGTGCTGCCGTCGGCGCCCGGCAACTCTCAACTCGAGGGCCGATATTGGGTGTGCCTGGTGGGCGCCATTCCCTACGCCGCTCAATTTAAGGAGTACCGCGAGACGTTCCGCGACTCAACCTATCCCGACAAATCGCGCAATTACCCGAAATATGTCCGGCCCGACATCGAACGGGCCGAAGTCGTCGCGGGCCAAGAGCCCGAATGGGAAAGCATCAACGTTCTAGAAGCCTGGGACGATGCGCGCACCTGGGCCGCCGAGTATCCCGACGTCGTGCCTTTCGAGTTTGTCGACGCGATTGCCGAACCGTTGCCTGCTCTGATTGGGGCCGACTTCGAACCGGCGGAAGTGGTGCATCCCAAGGTCGCGCAGCTTGCCGAGCAAAAAGCTGCCGAAGCGGAGCAGGCCGCCTTGGAAAAGGAAGAAAAAAGCAAGGCGAAGAAACCGCGGGGGCGCGGAACCTTGCGAGAAGCTGATCGCCCGGGCCGCGGCATGCCCGGCGGGGCCATGGGCCTGGGGCGCATGGGACCCATGGCCGGCGGCAGGGGCGGCGCCATGGGCGCAGGCGGAATGATGGGCGGCTACGGCATGCCCGACGCCGGCACGGCTGGCGGTTACGGCATGGGCGGATATGGCGGGGGCGCCTATGGCGGGAGTGGGATGGGCGGATATGGCATGATCGGTGGCGGCCTGGCCGGCATGCGTGGCGGCGCCGATGCGCGCAAACCCGAGCAACCGCCCGAGTGGAAATTGTTCCGCTTTTTCGATTTTGAGGCCGATCCCGGCAAAACCTACCAATATCGCGTGAAGCTGGTCTTCGAGAACCCCAACTTTAACGTGCCGATCCGATATCTCGAGAACTACGACGACCGCGAGGGCGAAAATCGCGAGGCCGAGTGGTCGGAGCCATCGCCTCCGGTGACGGTGCGTCATGGCAGCCGAATGCTGGCCGGTCCGCTGGGCAAAGAAGTCGGCGGCGAGCCGACCATCGAATTGGCGGTTAAGCAATTCAATCAGGACGAAGCTTCCGAAGCGCGCAGATTTGTCACCGCCAGACGCGGCGCCGTACTCAACGAAGCAGGCGCCAAGGTGCTCGTTCCCGATCACGAAGCCATGCAGGACAAGACAGGCCGTGAAGTCGAAATCGACTTTCAGACCGATACGCTTCTGCTGGATATTCTCGGCGGCGATTCGATCTCGGTCGGGCGCGGGCCGAAAGTCAAATCGCCGGGGCATGTGCTGGTGATGCGCAGTGACGGGCAGTTCGCCGTTTTGGACGAAGCTCTCGATTCGCAGACCTTCGAAATGGAGAAGGCCGAGCATAACGAACTGAAAGCTCCCGAGGAAGAAGGCGCTGGCGGCGCCGATGGGGCTCTCAACCCGTTTTCCTTCGGCATAAAGCCCGAGGAGAAGCCGAAAAAGCCAAAGCGCAGGTAATGGAATGCCGCGATGGACCGTAAAGAGAGAAAACAGTATCTCCCCAACGACGTCGATGATGTCGAGAGTCTCATTTCGATGCGGAATTACTGACCATCCGCCAACCTGCTAGCTTTGCGGCGCGCGGCTTGTTATGCTCGTGGAACCACCGGCGCGGCCTGGCGGGCAGCCGCCGCGCCGACTCCCGCCGATGCCCTCCTCCGAAACGCGCCCTCCTCCGAAACGCGACATGACCGATTCGTCTCACGCGCCGCAAAAACTCTCCGCCGTCCACTGGCTGATTTGCGTCATCGCGTCGATCGGTTTCGCGTTCGATATCTACGAACTGCTGATGCTGCCGCTCATCGTGCGGCCGGCGCTGTTGGACCTTGCCCAGATCTCTCCGGGCTCGCCCGAGTTCTTAAAGTGGGTCGGCTGGCTGTTCTATGTGCCCGCCCTGTTCGGCGGCATCTTCGGCCTGCTCGGCGGCTACTTGACCGACTTGTTGGGCCGCCGGCGCGTGCTCACCTGGAGCATTCTGCTCTACGCCTTCTCGGCATTGGCCTCGGGCTTCGCCACGTCGCCCCAGATGCTGCTGGTCTTTCGCTGCACGACCTTTGTCGGCGTCTGCGTCGAGTTTGTCGCGGCGGTGGCGTGGCTGGCCGAGTTGTTTCCCAATCCCAAGCAGCGCGAGACGGTGCTGGGCTATACCCAGGCTTTTTCTTCGATCGGCGGCCTCTTGGTGACGGGCGCCAATTGGCTGGCCGTGCACTACGGGGCCGAGTATTTGCCGGCCATTTATGAGGGGCACGAAAGCTGGCGATACACGCTCATCTCGGGCGTCATTCCCGCGCTGCCGCTGATCTTGATTCGCCCGTTTCTGCCCGAGTCGCCCGAATGGGCGCGCAAGAAACAAGCCGGCACGCTCAAGCGGCCTAGCATCGCCGAACTGTTTCGGCCCGCCTATCGCCGCACGACGCTGGTCACCACCCTGATGTTTGCCTGCAGCTATGGAGCGGCCTTTGGCGCCATTCAGCACGTGCCGCGCATCGTGCCGGGCTTGCCCACGGTGCGAACCCTCGAAAAACGACAGCAAGAAGAAAAAGCCAGCGAGGTGCAGGGCTGGCAGGAGATCGGCGGGCTGGTGGGCCGTTTCGCCTTGGCGGGCCTGGCGCTGGTGATCGCCAACCGCCGCGGGCTGCTGCGCCTGTTTCAGTTGCCGGGGCTGGTACTGCTGCCGCTGGTCTTCTATTTTCCCGCCAAAGAGAACTTCGACATTTTGAAATGGGGCATGTTCTTCTGCGGGTTTTTCACCGTCGCGCAGTTCAGCTTTTGGGGAAACTATCTGCCGCGCGTTTACCCGCTCTATTTGCGCGGCACCGGCGAGAGCTTCGCGGCCAACATCGGCGGGCGGATGCTGGGCACGGGCTGCGCCTGGATCACCACCTCGCTGGCCGCCTGGGCCGCCATGCCCGGCGATACGCCGCCGGCCCGGCTGGCCAACGCCGCGGCGCTGGTGGGTTTCTCGGTCTATTTCATCGGCAGCATCGCCTGTTTTTGGCTGCCCGAGCCGCCAGCGGAACTTCCTGAGTGAGCGCGGCTCGTTCTGCTGCATTCGGCATTTCGCCGGCGGCAGCGCGCGTTGTACACGTTCAGTCAATTCAGCGAGTAGACGAAGTTCGTCGATGGGCAAAGCAACACGTGGACCCGCTCGTTCGATACTCACGGAAACATCGAGAGCGCCCAAAACCCTGCTGAACACCGTGGGATACACCTGCATGGAAAGTGGTTCTTTAACCGCTCCCCCAGGATCAGTTGGCTAGGAGGCCAGGATGAAGTTGCGGCGCTATGCTCGGTTTTCGATTCGGACGATGCTGCTGGCCGTGTCCGTGCTGGCGATCGGACTCGGCCTGCTGGCCGATCGGGCTCACCGGCAGCAGCGCACCGTTAGCGCGATACGCCAGCTTGGCGGCCGCGTGGACTATGGCAGGTTCGGCGGCTGGTTGCGCCCCCGGCTGGCAAATTGGATCGGCCTGGACTTCGGCGCCGTGCCAGGGTGGGTAACGCTAAACGGCTCACCACAGGTTTTCGCGCGGAAACAGTTTTCCGATCTCGAAGCCCCGAGCGACGATGCGCCGCCCGGCGACGACCGCGCACTGCGGTTGATCGGACGGCTGGGTTACCTAAGGGAGCTAAAACTTGATTGCACGCTGGTCAGCGACGCCGGCTTACGCAACCTACGCGGCCTGAAACGGTTGCTCGAAATCTCGCTGAAGGCGACAGACGTCGGCGACGCGGGATTGGCGGAATTTGCCAATCACCCGCTTCTGGCGTCAGTATACGTCGACGCGACGCGCGTCACCGACGGCGGACTCCGCCACCTCGCCACCATGCCCAACTTACAAGAACTTGGTCTCAGTCATAACCCCATCACCGACGAGGGGCTGGCTGGTCTGGCTGGCCCATGGGGCCTCGGTTGGCTCAACCTCGACGCCACTCGAGTCACTGGCCGCGGATTTCGCAGCTTCGCGGCCAATAGCCGCGTCGCGTGGTTGCGTCTCAACGGGGCGCCAGTCGATGACCAGGGCCTGGCATGCATCGCGCGGCTGTCGCGGCTCGCCTATCTCGATATCGGCCGATCGAACGTCACGGACGCGGGGATGGCATGTCTTAGCCAGCTTGATGAGTTGAAAGACCTTTATATGGCGGAAACTTCGGTTACCGACGCGGGCGTTGCCAGCTTAGCTGATTGCGCCGCGCTCCGTGGTCTTGACTTGTCGCACACCCAAGTCACTGGCCGCGGCTTCACGACCGGCCATAAAAGAGTAACCACCCTGGAACTGCGAGGCGCACCCGTCGACGACGCCGGGCTGCACTGCATTGCACAAATGCCGTTGCTCTTTAATCTCGACATCAGCGACACGCAAATCACGGATGAGGGCCTGGCGCACCTTGCCAAAGCGAAGAACCTCATGCGGCTCAGGCTCAACGGGACACGGATTTCGGACGCCGGATTGATGCGACTACAAACATGCGCTAGCCTTGAAGAGCTTGAGTTGAGGGGCACCGCCGTGCATGACGCCACGATCCAGGTTTGGCAAGACCGCCTGGGGCATGGCTGCAAAGTCAGCTATCCGTGCGAGGTCCTGAATGGACTACCGTGGTAAAAGGCAGCGGCAGAAACGGTACCGTGGTCGTGCCCTAGCAGCCTCTCCGGCAAGCCATGTCGCGGCGGGAATCCCGCACTAAGCGACGGCACGTTCAACTACACTGGTAGAGCAGCGTCTCACCGCAGGAAAGGTCGAGCATAAACTCGCGACTGATGAAGGGCCTTCGGTTGCCCCTTTACGGAATGGTTTGGAGCGCGTCCGCCTTCGCTACGGCCGGCGCTGCCGCGCAACTCGCGCGGCCGACTGAGACGATCGAAGAATTCGAACTGTCACAGCCGGATAGCGCGCTGATCGTTCCGGTGCGGATCGCCGGCGCGAACTACCGGTTTGCGCTCGACACCTCGCTCGTGCGGAGCGAAGTCGACTTTTCGTTGCGCGGACGCCTCGGGCGTGAAATCGATCGCGATGAACCGCTTGCCGGTGAGCGCGGCGATGACAATCCAATCTACGAAGCACCGGCAATGTCATTGGGAAAGCTTCGGCTACGGCCGCCAATTGCTATGGCGTGCTCCGACTTCACCTTAAAGCGGCAGGTACTCGGCGAGAAGATTGATGGCGCGCTTGGGATGGATGTCCTGCAAGAGCTTGTGATATCCATTGATTTTGACGCGGCGCGTGTGCGTGTTTTAAGGTCCGCGGGCCCATGGTTGGGCGCGCCAATACGACTTTTGCGTCACCGAGGTCGGCTTTTCGTGACAGCAACCTTAGCGGACGGCCAAACCGCGCCATTTTGGATTGATACTGGACAGAACGGCCCTCTCGCCGGAACATTGGATGCGCGCTCGTTCGCGCGTCTCAAGCAGGCGGATCGACTTGAAGTGATTGGCAACGCCTATCAGTCGTCAGGTGCCGAAACGAACAAACGGTCCGTTGGTCGTACGACCATTACGTTGCCCGATGCCGCCCAGCAGATCGTCGCGTTCAATTCTGCCGACGTAAACAGCATCGGTCTTGGCTATCTATCGCGGTATCTTGTGACGTTGGATTTTCCCGACAACATGATATATCTTCGACGCGGCCAGCAATACAATCGGGCCGATTCGGTTGATTTGAGCGGAATGCACCTTCTTCGCATCGGTGCAGAGACTTTGGTTCATTCGGTAGATGCTGGTGGGCCCGCCGAGGTTTTCGGAGTCTTGGCGAACGATCGCCTGCTTTCGATCGATGGCGCAGCTACTGCCGAATTAACGATGTCCGACATCCGGGCGAGATTCCGCACTGTTGGAGAGCGACGAATGTTGCTGCGCCGAGGTGCAAACACCCTGTGGGTCAATCTTTTGATTGGTCGCCCCCCAAGCAAGGCGACCTCAGATCGTCGAGAGACGGGCCGATTGGAACGACAGTAATCATCCTTGCGCCGCCCCGACTTGAACGCGTGGATTGGCCGCCGCATGGAGGCGGAAGAGAGGATTCACGAGAAGATTGGCCCGATCGGGGCATTTTCGACCCGCTGAAACCCAACGGCGAAACGGAGCCCGCCAAGCGGCTGCGCGACACGCTGGCCGCCCTGAACGGTCATCACCAAACGCCCGGCCTGCTGCGCTTTGGCAGGGCAACCTGGACCAGGACACCCAGACGATCGCGACGCTCGGCTCATCGACCAACTCGGCGAGTGACAATTCCATTACCGGCGGGTTTACGATCTCCGAAGAGGGCGCGACCACCGTCACGACGCACGACAGCGGCACCCGCAACGGCAACAGCTACAGCGTGTCTTCGACCGATATCTCGACCGTCGTGTCGAGCCAGCAATCGGGAGATTCGATCACGGGTGTCTTGAACAGCACTCAAACCACGACCGACAGCGACACGCTGTCCAATATCGGCGGGGCGGGCAGCGCGGGCAATTACACCATCGCCGAAACGAACAATTCGTCCGCCACAGCGACGGAAACCGCCAACACGATTGTTGGCAGTTCGACGCAGACCACCACCAGCAGCGACAGCAACAGCCTAGGCCAGACCAGCCAGGACGGCGCGGCCAGCTTCACCCTTTCTTCCAACGACACCACCAACACCGCGGCCGTCGAGACATCCAACAGCATTACTGGCAGTCTGAGCGCTTCGTCGAACGAATCGCACACGACCAGCCTGAGTCAGACCGGCACGAACAGCGGCGGCACGTACACATTGACGGCCACCACCAGTGAATCGCCCGTCACGATCAACGAGAGCGGCAACTCGATCAGCGGCGATTACACCTTCACGCAGACCGCCACGCAGGGCCTATTCGTTCAACGAAACCGATGCCTCAGGCTCGCAGTCGTACACGATGAGCGAATCCGGCAGCAAGGCGTACACGCTCACGCAGTCGGGCAGCCACGTCAGCGGCGGCTATACGATTGCCGACCTGGGAACCGATGGCTATACGCTCACTGAGAACGGCACGGACAGCAGCGGCGGCTACGGCAACTCGCTTTCCGGCGACGACAATTACACGCTGGCCGAAACCGGCAGCGAGCTCAGCGGGGCGTTTTCCCGGACGACAACAGGCTCCGGCACCGGCGTCTTGGGCGAGACCGGCTATCCGGCGGACCTGCCCTACAACAGCACGCCGAGCACCGGCTACAGCCTGGTCGAGTCGGGCAATTACCTGGCGGGCTCGCTGAGCCTGAGCGAGACGGGCCTTGACCGCAACGGCCTGCTCCAGCATTTCACCGATCCGTCGAACGCCACCGCGGCGAATGGTCCCGGCATGGTCGATTATTCGCCCGTCGGCGCGCCGGTTCACGTGCGCGGGGCCGCGGCCGCTTATTCCGGTCCCGGCATCACCGGCCAGCTCAACGCCGCCGCCACCGACGCGGCCTTCAATGATCTGGGGCTGGGGCTATTGCACGAGTACTGCTGGGCGGGCGAACAAGTGTTTCCGCTGGCCTCGGGCGAGGAGTTGCCGATTCGCTCGGCGCGCGAGGGACTGGAGATTATTTCGGCCAGCGAGCATGACCCGGAGGGGCCGCGCCATCACACCGCGATCGGCAACTTCTTCCGCAACCGGCCAGCGCACGTCATCAATCTAATCGTCGAGGATCAAGTCTTCCGCCCGACGTCGAATCACGGCATCTACGTGCGCGATCGCGGTTTTGTGGCAGCGGGCGACCTTCGGCCAGGAGACGAACTGCTGACCGACGATCATCGTTGGGTGAAGGTAGCAAGCATCGTCGATCACGGCGAGATCCTGCCGGTGTTTAACTTGATGGTTCCCAACGACCACACCTATTTCGTAGGAAGCAAGCGCAACGGCGGCTTCTGCATCCTGGTGCATAACGAGAGCGCCGCACAAAAGCTCAACGCAGGCGGGATCGAAGGATACCGCCAGGGCGACAAGGTCTTCATTACGGGCATCGCGGGCCAGCGCTTCGGCCCAAAGGATTTATACGACGACGCGCAGGTTCCGCTGCAACTGCGTCTGGCGATTGAAGACGTTCTGGCGGGCAGGCCAGGCGTCGGCATTCACTATCATGGCGCTGTTACTGATTCTAATGGAACGCCTCGGGCTGAATATACGATCGTCCGCAGCAATCCGAATGAGGTCGGTCGCGGGGGTTCCGCTGAGACGAAGAACGTCACCGGTCCCGCGTCATCGGCGGACTACACCGGCATCCGAAATCGGCAGCGTCAGGACGCGGACGAGACCGACCGGATGGTTGGGCGCGTGATCCAGGGCATGGAAACGCTTGAAAAAGCCGGCGACATCGCAGACGCGGCCAAGGGGATGCCGGGGCTGAAAAAAGGGGTGAAAGAAGGCGCCGAGTTCGGCGTAAAAAAAGGAGCGCCTAAGGTCTTCAAATATGTGAAGAAGGCGATGAAAATGGTGGACGACGCCGTCAACGGGCCGACTCCAGGCGCCATGCCCTCTTCGCGGCAAAAGGGGAAGAGTCGCGCCGCCGAGGCGCCCGCGTCGAAGAAGAAGACAAAGTGGCAATACGCGACGGAGCATCACGACAAACGGGCCACCGAGCTTTTCGGCGACGGCAAGGGTAGGACCGCCGGTGGCCGCAATTACGATAAACGGTACAAGAAGAAGGACATCGAATATAAGTCTGATAATTTCTCGAACGGACCACGAACGTCAGAGGAGATTAAACGGATGGATCGCCAAATAGATAAGGACATTCGGAATAAAAAAGAAGGGATTGCGGACCCGCATTGGCATGTTGAACATGATCCTCGGCAAGACGAGCAAATGAAGCCGCTCTTAAAAAAGCTCGAGGACGCAGGCATTGGTTGGACCTATGGCCATGGCAAACCATTCTAGAAGGAAAGCTCAGGCTTCGGCGTTCGCGCGGACGGTTTACGAAGCCCTTGAACCGCTGCATACAGCTGGATTCGCGCCAGCGCATATTTGGGCTAATGCAAGGTTCGCGTCGCTGATAAAACGGCTGCGAGAGAACGTCTGCGCCTACGTTTTCGTCAGCGATGGGCGGGCAGCGTCAAGTGATTTGACCGTTTCGTTGTGGGTTGCGCCGCCCGATTCACCCGATGACGCGCTGGATCGACTCGGTGTCGGCTTCAAGATCATGATCGGAGGAGAATGTGCTGTTGACGACGAGTTCTTCACAATATGTTGTAAAAGGCTGTCGCTGCTGATGACCGGGATTCACGGGGTTGCTGACGCAGTTCAAAGCGATCTCGAAAGTCCTTGCGTCGAGACTCATCGTCTCCGCATCTATCGCATGGAGCGTCGGATCTATGGGGCGTTACTGGCGCTTTGCAGAGATGGGCCACGTTCCATCGGCGAGTCAGTAGCAGCCATCGCAAGTCGTGCGGTACAAGCCGGGTCATCTGTCGACGAGCTCGAGGAAGC
This sequence comes from Pirellulales bacterium, assembly GCA_025927475.1. GTDB lineage: Bacteria > Planctomycetota > Planctomycetia > Pirellulales > JAICIG01 > JAICLL01. Next base: position 626 of record JAICLL010000120.1, on the reverse strand, counting down.
GTGTGTGCCAATCGCCGTGAGATTGGAACAATCGGGCCTCTTGGTGGGCGACGAGTTAGGGTTTTATGGCGGTGATCCGCGTCTTCTCGGTGGCGCGCTCTTTCGCCATATCTACATCGACGCACTTGCGCCCGTCCGGCGAAAAAGTAAGTGACAAAAAGTGACAGATGGAAGGCATGAAAAAAGATAAAAAGGCGGCGCAGCTCGAGCGGCACTCATCGCGCGATCAAATGGGGCAAGCAAATGTGAGGTGTAATCGTTCACGGGCTGGGGAGGAGCGACGGGACGGGTTGATCCCGGAAGTGGGCCTCCATGGCGGTGCTCAGGTAGGCAAAGATCGAGCGACTTTGGAGACGGCACGTCTCACTGACCGTCAGCATTCGCTCGATGAATCGACTGCCCGACGCGCTCTGAGTCCCGAACGATAGCTTACGGTAAATCACCGCCGGCCGAAGCGCTGAGGACAAACCAAGACACCCATCCTTGACAAACCAAGACACCCATCCTTTGCAGGCACCATTCTTGGAAAACCGCAGTGGTGGGGCGCTTGACGGAAATCTGATCGCATGTATACTCATGTCGGCTTCGTTCACCGGAGGCTGCCATGCCCGCTTATGCTCGCCGTC
>JAICLL010000032.1 GCA_025927475.1 Pirellulales bacterium | reverse complement strand
GACGCCGTCACCCGCCGGCTGCATCCCGAGCCTTATCGCACCTACAACATCGACCGCAATATCAACTACACCAATGTCTGTTCGGCGGTGTGCGATTTTTGTGCGTTCTATCGGCGGCCGAAAGACCCCGAAGGCTACGTGCTCGACCGCAATGTGCTGCTCGAAAAAATTCAAGAGACGGTCGATCTGGGCGGCGACCAGATTCTGATGCAAGGCGGCATGCACCCCGAGCTGAAGCTCGAGTGGTACGAAGACCTGCTCGGCGACATCAAGCGGCATTTTCCGCGGGTCAATATCCACGGCTTCAGCCCGCCGGAGATCTACGCCTTCACCAAGGTCAACAAATTGCCGCTGCGCACGGTGCTCGGGCGGCTGAAGGCGGCCGGTCTGGGCAGCCTGCCGGGCGGCGGCGCCGAAATTCTGGTCGATCGCGTGCGAAAAGCGATCACCCGCGGCAAGGTGCTCAGCGACGACTGGCTCGATGTCTGCCGTGTGTGGCACGAACTGGGCGGGCGAGGCAGCGCCACCATGATGTTTGGCCACGTCGAAACACTGGCCGAACGCATCGAGCATCTCGAACGGCTGCGACAGTTACAAGACGAGACCGGCGGCTTCACGGCCTTCATCTGCTGGACGTTTCAGCCCGAATACACCGACCTGGCGCATCTGCCCAAGGCCGGCGCCTTCGACTACCTGAAGACACAAGCGGTTGCCCGGCTCTATCTGGACAACATTCCCAACATCCAATCGAGCTGGGTGACCCAGGGCCTGAAGATCGGGCAGATCGCGCTGGTCTACGGCGCCAACGACATGGGCAGTCTGATGATCGAGGAAAACGTGGTGGCCAGCGCCGGCACGGTGCACCATCTGACGCTCTCGCAGATTCGCGACTCCATTCGCGAACTGGGCTACGAACCGCGGCAGCGGAACGTGTTTTACGAGCTGATTGACGCTGTCTAATCCGGCTTAGCGATTGCCGTCACCGGCTTCGCCGATCATCTCGCGGCATTCCTGCTCGCATTTGCGGCACACCTTGGCGCACTCGGCCATGTGCTGGTCGTCGGGCATTTGCTCGCAGCTTTCCGCGCAACGATTGCAAGCTTCGGCGCAAGCGCGGCAGATGGTTTCGCTAAACGGTCCACCGCGCGAAACAATTCGGGCGGCCGCCGCGCAGATCTCGGCGCAATCCAGGCAGGTTTGCACCGTGGTTTTGTGGTCTTGATTGCCCTCCGCCACCTGGTTGAGGCAATGCGTCGAGCACGAGTCGCAGATGCGCTGACATTCCGAGCAGGCTTCGGCACAAGCGTCGTGTTGTCCATGCCCGGCGTGATGACCGGCGGCGCGCGGCGCGGCACGGCGTTGGGCTGCTGCCCGAGGGGCGACGGCCCGCGGCTGGGTTGCCCGAGGAGCTGCGGGCTGGCCGCCGCCGCGGATTTGTTGCTCTTCGGCCTGTGCGGCGCGTTTCAGTGCCCCGCCCAAAGCGCCCGTCCCTTCTTGGGCGGCGACATGCAAACTCCAAGCGGTGGCCAAGGCCACGGTGGCGCCCAACAGGGCAGTCAGATTTCGTACGGTTCGGCAACAACGCATGGCGGGCACTCCTTGTAGCGAGAATACGGGGGTTTGGGGCAAGTTGTCCCTCGCGTGCATTTTTTGGACCAAACCTACTTGCCCAGCAGCCGTAACGACCCGCCGCCGCGCTCGACTTGCTCAAACGTACACTGCCGCGGGGCCTTGTCGGGCCGCCAACGCAGCAGCTTGGTGCCGTGGCGGAAGCGCCCGGCGGTGAATTGGTCGTATTCCACTTCCACCACCAGATCGTCTTTCAGCCGGGTCCACTCGGTCGAGCGCTTGGTCGACCAGCGGCTCGGCCCGCCGGGGGTGCGGCCCGTGAAGCCGGGCGGTCCCAGATGGTCCTTCACCAGCTTGGTAATCTCCTGCCGCTGCGAGGTCGTGAAGCTCGACGTAAACCCCACATGGTCGAGCTTGCCTTCTTCATTGAACAGGCCCAGCAACAGCGAGCCGACTTGCCGCCCGCGGCTGGCATAGCGGAGGCCGCCGACCACGCACTCGGCCGTTCGCAACGGCTTGATCTTTTGCATGCCGGTGCGCTCACCCGATTGATACGGCAACTCGAGCCGCTTGGCCACGACGCCGTCGAGCGCGGCGCCCGCCTGGCGAAACCAGCGCTTGGCAGCGGCGGCCCGCCTGGCGGCGGGCGAAAGATGCAGCCGGCCATCCGCAGAAAAATACTTGCCGGCGAATCGCTCCAGCCGCGCGCGACGCTCGCTCAGCGGTTCGTCCAGCAGCGATTTGCCGCGCTCGTCAAGCAACAGATCGAACACAATGAACAGCGCTGGATGCTCCGCCGCCAATCGCTTCACGCGGCTGGCCGCCGGATGGATTCGCATCAGCAAATCATCGAACGACAACCGCTGACCCACCGGCGCCACCAGTTCGCCGTCGAGCACAAACCGCCGCGCTTTGACGGCCAGCAACGCTTCGACCATCTCGGGAAAGTATCGGGCCAAAGCCTGACCCGATTTCGACTGCAGATAAACCTCGTCGCCGTCGCGGAAGGCCAGGCAACGAAAGCCGTCCCACTTCGGCTCATATTGCCAGCCCGTGCCGGTGGGGATCTCATCGACCAGTCGGGCCTCCATCGGCGGCAGCGGCGGGTGAACGGCCAGCTTCATCGCAACGCCTCCCAACGAAATCGGCCACGACGCGCCAACAGTGACTTCCACAAGTCGCCCTGCCGCGCGACGCGCTCGGGCATGTTTCGCACATCGAAATCTTCGATTTCGACGCCATGCTCGATTTCGCTCCAGGCCACCGGCGCCGAAACCGTGGCCTGCGGAGTCGGACGCACCGAATAGACCGACGCCAACGTGCGCCCCCAGGCGTTCTGGTTGTAATCGACCAGCACATGGCCCCGCGGCCGGTGAGCCACGCGATATTCCGCCGTGATCAACTTGGGATGCCGCGCCGCCATGCCGCGGGCAAACTGCTTGGCCAGCGTCCACACCTCTTTTTGCGTCGGCCCGCGCACGATCGGCACATACACATGAATGCCGCGCGAGCCGGTCGTCTTGGCGACGCCCTGCATGCCCAGCTCGGAGAGCGCCTCGCGCACCGCCAGCGCCGTCTGACGCACTTCGGCGAAGCCGGCGCCGGGCGTGGGGTCGAGATCGAAGTGCAAATAATCGGGCCGGTCGACGTCGTCGCAGCGTGCATACCAGGGGTTCAGGTCGATGCAGCCTAGGTTGACCACCCACAGCAGCGACGCCAGGTCTTGCACCACCGGGAAATCGATCACATTGCCCGAGGCGTGGGCGATCGAGCAGATTTCGATCCAATCGGGGCGTGGGCTGGGCGCCCGCTTCATGAAGAAAAACTCGCCCGCCGCGCCGTTCGGGTAACGCTTCATGACCATCGCGCGGTCGCGCAGATGCGGCAGCAGCACGGGCGCGACTGCCGCGTAATAGCGCAGCAGGTCGCCCTTGGTCAGGCCCAGTTGCGGCCAAAATGGCTTGCGCAGGTTCGTCAGCCGGACCGATCTGCCCGCGATCGTCAGGTCTACCTCGGCCGCATCGTCTGGTATCTTGTCCGGTATGTTGACGGCTGGCTTGCGGCGGGGCTTGCTTTTCTCGCTCGAACGGCGCCAGTGGGCCGGATGACGGTCGCGCGTAGTCATGTGAGGGCCGCCGCGTGCGCCCCGACGATGGCCGCGGTCGGAAGCCGATTCTGCTGGGGCACGAGGTTTTTTGGTGCTGCGCGTCATGGTTGCCTGTTGGGTGCAACGATGATGCCATTGCTAGCAATCACTGAGCTCCACCAACTCCGGCTGCTCGACGCGTAGATAATCACTCCACCGCAGGCTGATCGAGATGGCGTGATCGCCCGCGTTGAAGTTAATGGTCTCCCGTGCGGCCAAAGCCGGATCGCACAACGTCGCAAGCTTGAACAGACTGCCAAACGGCGGAATCGAGCCGGGCGCCAGCCCCGTCCACTCGTGCACCTCTTCGCGCGTGGCAAACCGCAGGCTCTTCCAGCCGCGGTTGGCCCGCAGCCGCTTGCTGCTCAGGCTGCGGTCGGCGGGCAGCACCAACATCACGAAGGCGCCCTCGGCCTTGCAGACCAGCGCCTTGGCGCCGCTGGCCAGCGGGGTGCCGCGCACTCGGGCCGCGTCGGCGCTGGTGAACACGGGTTCGTGCCGCAGCACGGTGAATGGCACGTCCAACTCGGCCAATCGCCGCTCGATTCGTTCAAACACCGTGGCCGACATGGCAAACCCTCAACTCCCGCATGGTCGTCATAACCCGAACGGTCAAAGCGTTTTACGGCCGCCAAATGGTGCTCGTCGCGGCCCGAACTATTGCATCGCGGGGCGAAAACCGTATCTTGCAAGTTGCGCCGTCGCGGTCGCTCGCTTGGAAAGTACGGTTTTGCCCGGCCCGCAAGCAAGATGGAACAAATCCTCTGGAAATACAAGCCCGTCGAGCTGACGACCTGGGTTTACCTGTCGTCGCTGTTGACGGTGGCGATTTACTTCAAGTTCAGCCGGCTGTGGAGTATGCGCAACCTTGACCTGCTGGCGCTGATTGCGCTGGCGCCGGGGCTGTTGCTGATCGACTATGGCGGCGATGTCCGCTATTACGGCTACATCTGGGTGTTTGCCGTGGGCGGCTGGTTTTTGATCCGCCTGGTGATCGACCTGTTCATGGTCCGCCGGCCGCTGCTCGAGCCGAACCTGACGTCGGGCGGGCTGACGTTCATCGCCGTCTCGCTGTTCGTCTTCTTGATGGTCAACGTGGTGACCAAGCAGCCGACCGAGAACGACCTGGAAGGCCCGCGCATGCTCGACGCGCTGTTGCACCGCGATCAGGCGCGGCCCGACGACCGCAGCCTGGCCCGCCACGGGCCGGGGTTTCCTTGGCTGTTCTTGATTCCCAGCATCACCACCAAAACGTTGTCGCCGAAAACCGACCTTGCCGCCCCGCCCGAACGCGGGCGATACATGGTGCAGGCGGCCACCGCCCGCACCATGGCCATCCTGTCGCACCTGGCCGTCGTGCTGGGCATGGTCACCATCGGCGTCTGGCATTTCGACAACATCCGCACGGGCGTGGCCGCGGCGACGCTCTATTTGCTGCTGCCCTACACCGCCCAGATGACCGGCCGCGTCGATCACGTGGTGCCCGCCGCGCTGCTGGTGTGGGCCATTGCCGCCTACCGCCGCCCGCTGATTGCCGGCGTGCTGCTTGGGCTGGCGGCGGGAGCGATCTATTACCCCTTGTTCTTGTTGCCGTTGTGGATGGGTTTTTATTGGCATCGCGGGCTGCTGCGGTTCAGCGCGGGATTCGCGGCCATGCTGGTGGTGCTGGTGGCGTCGCTGGCGTTTACCTCGACCGATCTCGATCATTTCTTCGCCCAGGCCAAAATGATGTTCGGCTGGACGAGCCTGGCGGCGCCGGGCACCGACGGCTTTTGGTTGTTCCATTTAACCTCAGAGCCTTATCGCATTCCGGTGTTTGTGCTCTATGCGGTGATGTGTGTCAGTTTTGCCGTTTGGCCCGCCCAGAAAAACCTGGGCACGCTGTTGAGTTGTTCGGGGGCGGTGATGTTGGGCACGCAGTTTTGGCAGGTGAACGCCGGCGGCACTTATGTGGCGTGGTATGTGCCGCTGTTGTTGCTGACCATCTTCCGGCCGAATCTGGACGACCGCGTGGCGCTGGCCACGCTGGGCGAAGGTTGGTTTGCCCGCCGCGGAATTTTTTTATCTCGCCGCGCGGCGTGAGCGATTAACACGCGCGCCGGATCCGCATGTGGAACAGCCGCCCTCGGCGGTTGCTCGCCTACGAAGTCGGCACCGCCGAACCAGCCGGGGCGGCTGGTCCACATGACGAAGAACCTTGCATCGGCCACCGTGGGCGGCTACGCTTGGCGAAACCAGCCGCCCGGGGGACCGATTGCCATGAAGTGGGGACTTCGCAAGCCATCGTTACGCAAGCGAATTGCGGCCCGCACTTCCTGGAAGCGCTATGTCCGTCATTCGCTGGGCCTGAAAGCGCCGCGCGGCTGGGGCTGGCTGACGAACCCGCGCAAGGCGGCCTACAACCGCATCTACCGCCGCACGACCTTCGGTCTCGGCGATCTCTTCAAGTCCTCCCGCCGCCGCTCTCAAGCCGGCTGCCTGGTTATGGCGATGTTGATCGTGTACGCAGTCGGCGCTGCCTGCGTCCTCGTTCTTGGCACAACGATCCTTCGATGATTTAGGAACATGAGGCTGATCGCGAACCGAACGTCATGCTGCCCGCCAAACTCATTCGCAGAATCAAACGACGGCGCAAGCGTCCAGTCTGGAAGAGACCGCCGCTGACTGACGGGCAAATCGTGGCCTGGGCCGGCGAGCACCACCGGCGCACGGGCCTCTGGCCCAACGTGAATACGGGGCGCGTTCGCGGCGCCCTGGAGGAGGATTGGAAAAACCTTGACAATTGCCTGCGCGCGGCCTTCCGAGGGGCCTATCGCTGGCCAAGTTGTTTGCCGAGCACTGCGGCGTGCGCCGCGCGCGGCATCTTCCGCCGCTCAACGTGGCCCAAATCCTGCGCTGGGCCGACGCCCATTTTCGCCAGCACGGCCGCTGGCCGCGCCACGGGACCGATCGACGGTGTCCGCGGCGAAACCTGGAGCGGAGTCGACTGGGCGTCGACGTCGGCGCGCGGGGCCTGCCCGGCGGCACGTCCCTGTCCCGGCCGCTCGACCGCCATCGAAAGCGGTGAGACCGCCCCACGGCACGCCGCTTGCGCCCGACGTTTATCGGCGCATTCGCGGTCGCGGCGACCGGCTGTGCGAGGAAATGCGCCAATCGCGCTTACCGACGGCCAGGACCTGTTTCACCATGTCTTTTCGGACGGGCGGCAATAAAACGGGATTGACGGTCGAGCGCCAGCGACCAACCATTGAAGTATGAGCACCGAAACTAAACTCACTCTCGACGCAGATACCGAAGCCCTCTTGGAGCGAATCGCTCACGGCACGCCGCTCGCGCCCGACGTTTATCGTCGCATTCGAGATCGCGGCGATCGGCTGCGCGAGGAAATGCGCCAAAAATTCGGAACGGTGGAGATTGCCGTCGACCTGGTCCGTGAAATTCGCGATGAGGAATGTCTACGGCTGCCTCTACGTGGCGCTCGCGGAGCAGCAGCAATGCCGCGTGGCGACGTCCGATCATCGGCTTCTGGCCGTCTTCCCGAATTTGATGATTTCGCTTGCGTCGTTGCCATAAAACGATCGATGACGCCGCGGACATGTGGTGCGTGGCTGGTTGGGAGAACTTGATGACGCAAAGCGGTGGCGCCCGTGCAGATCATCGGCGACACGCCCGAGTTCGACTGCGTGGCGCGCACCGACAACAAGCTCCGCGCATTTGCGTAAAAAGTGCTGACCCGCATTTCGGCGATCCCCGCCTGGGCGCCCGAAGATTCCAAGCGAGCGGCGGTGCTTTTCAAGCAACGCTATCCGAGCAAGGTGGCGCTGGGGGAAGAGCTTTCTCTCAAGCGGACTCACGTAACAGACGCTGGCTTGCCTCATCTTTATCAGATGGGTGCACTATCGAGGCTCTCTCTCGATGGAACTCAGGTTACGGATGCGGCCAAAGTGCGATTTCAGGAAGCAAATAATTGTCGGGTCTCGGGACCATGACACATCGGCTCAGTTCTTAGCGCGTCCACCACAACCAACGGAATGGCGAACGACGACATCCATCCCTTTTCGGCGGGCGGCCGATTATCGCAACGAAACCATGAAGCGCACGCGCCGGACAAACAAAGACACCCAGCCTTTTTGCTGATAGAGTCGCCGACCGGTGATTGCCTTGGCGCTGGCGTAGTGCTCGATCAGCCCCGTCTCGCCGGCCAGTTCGCTGGCGCTGACGACGTTGATGCGCGGATGCGACAGGAGCACATGTCGTGGAGCAATCCGCGAAGTGTGCCAAGGTCGTTGAAAAGTATGGCGCTCTGTCGGGGGGCTGAAGGCCGGATAAGGCAGCTTGGGGCCCGGGCCCTCCCGGTTCCCGTATCTACCAGGTTGGCGAGAACTGCCCACTGCAACCGACCGAGATGGCTCGTGAACGCCGTGATGCGTCACCTTGAGCAGCAAAGCTTCCATTGCTTCAAGTGCGGCCGATCGGGCAACGCCCTGGACCTCTGGACGACCGCGACCGCGCAGAACTTCACGACGCAGCCCGTGACCTCTACGAACGGCTGAACATCCCCGTGCCGACCTTGACCAACCCACACCCGAACAGAGAAGAGGAACCCGTAGCCTCCCTTCCCGATCCTTGTACAATGCAGCCAACCTGATTCCTGTGCCCTACCGTCACTCGCTAACTCGATCGGACGATTCTTCCAGATCACGCTGAACCAAGACACAGGTGCTCCGCTGCCGAATTTGGAATACGCCAGCAGCGCAAACCGGCGCATCGGAACAATGCAGGCGTCGAACAGCCGGATGCAAGTTCCACCAGCAGTCGCCTAACAGCTTTGGATAAAGCCCTGCGGGTGAGCGAAACTCGGATTCCATGACATCGGGCCGGCAGGACGCAAAGGGTCAGCCGCGGCCTCCCCCGGTTCGTGCGCCGAAGGAAGGAACCAGAGAAGGCACCGATACTTTTCAACCAGAGATGGTATTACCAAACCGGAAGACATCCACGATCGATCGCATCCCTCATTTCGCCGGCGCGGGCGGCTCGAATTTGCGGATCTCCTGCCCGTTGTCGCCGTTCCACTCGCGGAGCACGCTGTCTTGTCCGCCGGCCAGCTCGATCTTGCCGTCGGGCGTGGTGGCCGCGGCGTACATGAAATCGCCGCCGCCGCCAAAATTGCGCACGTTCTGCCCGTTGTCGGTGTTGTACAGCCGCACGGTCTTGTCGCCCGAGCTGACCAGCACCATCGACGTGCTGCCGACAAAATTGATCGAAGTGACTTCCTTGGTGATGCCCTGAATGGTGCGAAGCTGATCGCCGCTGGCAAAATCCCAGACCTTGACCACGTTGTCGGCGCCGCAGCTTGCCATCACCTTGCCGTCGGCCCGCCACCGCACGCCCAGCACGTGATGCGTATGCCCCTCGAACGAGCGCACGAACTTGCCATCGGCCACCTGAAACACTTTGACGAACTTGTCCGACCCGCACGAGGCCAGCAGCTTGCCGTCGGGCGAGAAGTCGAGGCCCAGCACCGTGTCGCTATGGGCCTCGGGCAGATCGCGCGCCAGCGTGCCGTCGGCCACGTTCCACAGTTTCAGCTCGCCGGCCCGCGAAGGATCGCCGCCGCCCGAGGCCAGCAGCTTGCCGTCGGGACTGAAATCGAGCGAAGTGACGCGGTCCAACAGCGGCGACATCGGTCCGCCGCCGATGGTGCGCACCAGCGTCCACTCGGGCAGCGTGTTGAAGACCACCGCCGATTTGTCCGCCGAGGCGGCCAGAATCTTGTTCGGCCCGGCATAAGCCACCGCCAGCACCGCGCCGGCCTGGCCGCCGTAGACTTCGCCCACGGCGCCGGTCTCGGCATGGAAGGTGTGAACCAGCTTGTCGTCGCCGGCCACGGCCAGCTCCAGGTTGTCGGGGGAGAAGGCGACCGATTTGAACGGCAGCTCGCCCGCCGTTGCCGCTTTCTTGGCCGTTTCCAACGACGCTTCGGTTTCTTTCACCTTGGCCTCGGCGGCTTGTTTGACTTGCTGCGCGGCGGGCACGGCGTCGGTGGCCCGCTTGGCCGCGGCGTTGGCCGAATCGAGCGCCTTGTCGGCGGCCAGCTTGGCGGTCTCGGCGGCCTGGCGCGCGTTTTCGGCTTCGTTGAAGGTTTTGGTCTTGGCCGCCAGATCGTCGGTGGCGGCTTTTTGTTTGGCGGCCGCCTCGGCCACGGCTTTTTCAGCGGCGGCCATGCCGTCTTGAGCCGCTTTGAACTTGGTGGCGGCTTCGGCGGCGGCTTGATCGGCGGCTTGCTTGGCTTTCACCAGGTCTTGATTGTTGGCGTCGGCGTTGAGCGCGGCCTGCGCCTTGGCCACGGCTTCGACGGCGGCTTTGTTGGCCGCGTCGGCCTCGGCCAGCGCCTTGGCAGCGGCGGCTTTGCCCTCTTCGGCGGTCTTGGCTGCCGCCGCGGCATCGGCCACGGCTTTATCGGCGGCCACCTTGGCTTCCATTGCTTTCTTGGCCGGCTCGGTCTTTTCGGCCAGGGCCTTTTCGGCCGCGGCCTTGGCCTCGGTCGATTTCTTGACGTTCTCGGCTTCGGCCTTGGCCGCGTTTTCGGCCGCGGTCACGGCGGCGTTCTCGGCGTTCAGCTCGCTCTTGCGGGCAGCCACCGTCCGCTCCAGTTCAGCGGCTTGAAACTGCAAGCGATAGTCGCCTTTCAGCTCGGCAACCTGTTGAAAATTCTGCCCGTTCCACAGCCGCACCACGTTGCTGGCTCCCGCGGCGGCGATGCGCTGGCCATCGGGCCGCACGGCCACGCTGGCAACGGCCGCGCCATAGTTGAGCTGCTGCATCTGCTGAGCGTTGTCCAAATTCCACAGGCGCACGCTGCCGTCCTGGCTGCCCGAGAGAATTTGGTTGGGCGCGTTCGGCATGGCGGCCAAGGCGGTCACCGGCTGGCCATGTCCCGGAATTTGCTTGACGAACAGCATGGGCCAGACGCGCACGCTCTTGTCAGCCGAGGCGCTGACGACCAGCTCGCCTTTCTCACCCAGCGAGCCCAGCGCGACGATCGGCCCGGGCTGTTCGGCGAAGGCTTGCAGCGTTTCGCCGCCGGCAAGATTAAAGACCAGGATCTCGCTGCCGCCCGCTCCGCCCCCGATGACGCGTTGATTGTCGGCACTGAAGGCCACGCTGCGCACGGGGCCGCTGAAGCCGGTGAACTGCGGCTTGGGACCGGGCGAACCATTGCCGGCATTCCAGACGCGCACCGATTTGTCTTCGCCGGCGGTGGCCAGCCACTGGCCATCGGCGCTGACGGCCAGATCGTGAATCGGGCCGCCGGCCTGCGCGGCGTAACGCTGCGCGCCATCGGCAGATTGGAACGCCCGCAAGGCGCCATCGGCCGAGGCGGTGTAGATCAAACCCCCGTCGTTGTTGTATGCCAGGGCGCTGATGCGGCCGGTGTGGCCCATCAGCGGGCGTTCGAGCGCCGGAACATCGGCAAGCTTCCAGACCGAGATGGCGCCGTCGGCGGTGCCGCTGACGGCCTGGTTGCCCGACGGATGAATCGCCACCGCTTCGATCGGAGCGGGCGCATCGAGCTTGACGACTTGCTGACCGGCGGCCACATCCCACACGCGCAGCGTCTTGTCGGCGCCGCCGCTGACGAGCCGCGCGCCACCGGCCTGGAACCGCAGGCTGTTGACCGCGCCGGCATGCCCGGCGAGCGTCTTGGCCACTTGCCCGGTGGCGGAATCGGCCAGTTGAATCGAGCCGTCGGCCAGAGCCAACGCCACGAGCTTGCGATCGGGACTGACGGCCATGGACGTCACCGCGGCGGGCAAAGCGGCCAGCGACCGGGCCGGACCTGTGGGCATATTCCACACGCGAATCAGGTTATCGCCGCCGCCGGTGACCACTTGACCGTTGCCGGCCAGAGCCAGCGCCTGCACGGCCAGCGGCAGGTCGAGGCGTCCGGCGGGAGCGCCGTCGGCCACTTGCCAGACGCGCACGCTTTTGTCGGCTGAAGCGGAGACGAGCTTCGCATTGTCGGCGGTGAATCGCAAACCGCTGACCGGGCCGGTGTGGCCCGCCAACGTCTTGGCGAGTTGGCCGGTGGTTACATCCCAGAGCTTGATGCTGTGGTCGGCGGCGGCGGTGGCCAGCCATTTGCCGTCGGGGCTGGTGGCGACGGTCTGGGCGCCTTCAGCGGCGGCCGTGCCGAAGGTGGCCAGTCGCACATCGCGGGGCCGCTGCCAAAGCTTGATCGCGCGATAGCCGCCCGAAGCCAACAGCGAACCATCGGGGCTGAAGGCCAGCGACTGAATCAGGTCGAGGTCGGCCACGCCCGGCTGCTGATAGACGCCTGTCTTCAACAGCTCCGGATCGGTCAGCCGGCAAACGAACCGCCCGGTGGGCAGATGATATACGAAGATCTGGTTGGCCCGGCCGCAGGCGGCGAACTGACCGTCGGGCGTGACGGCCACGGCGTAAATGGGGTTTACGCCGGGCGGCAGCGGTTGCCAATGCACTTCGCTGCCGGCGCCGCTGACGATGCCCGCCGCTCCTTGATCGATCCAGAGCTTGATCAGCCCCAGCTCTTCGGGCGTGAGCGGCTTGGCGGCCACCTTGTTGTCGGGCGGGGGCATCAGCGAATCGGTCTTGCCAGTGGCCCGGCCCAAGAGCAAGCTTTCCGCGCTGTTCTTGGGAACGACGGCGGGGCCGGTGTCGCCGCCCTTGATAATTGCTTGCGGCGTTTCGAGCACCAGCCCGCTTTCGGCCTTCGTGGCGTTGTGGCAGGCCATGCAGTTTTTCTTGAGCAGCGGCAGCACCTCGCGTTCGAAATCGACGGGCGTATCGCGCTTGATCTCGGCGATGGCGATCACGTCGTCGGCCGCGGCCGGCCCTGCGAGCATGGCGGCCGCGAGAATCGAAAGGGACGCAATCCAGAGTGACGTGCGATTCCGTGGCATGGCGAGCTTCCGGGAAGGAATTTGAATGCGTGGGTCGTTCGGCCTGGCGGGCGACCCCAAGGGTCGTGTTTCGGCCGATTGGTGGGTTTAAACTACCCTATCGCGCCGGCGGGCCGTTGACAAGAGTTTGGCATGGGGCGCGGATGAATCAGCCGGGCTAGTGCCTCGCCAACAGTCCGCGGCCTTGCATCCAATCGGCCAGGCGATCGGACCAGGTGGCCAGAACCGGATCGTTCTTGGCCAGCCCGACGCCATGCACGCCGTTTTCATAGATGTGAAGCTCCGCCGGCACCTTCGCCTTGCGCAGGGCCAGATAAAACAGCACACTGTTTTCCGGCGGCACGCCGGTATCTTTATCCGTGTGGAATAAAAAGGTCGGCGGGGTTTCGGCGGTCACCTGTTTTTCGTTCGAGAATTGCTCGACCAGCTTAGGATCGGCGTCGTTGCCCAGCAGGTTGTTGCGCGAACCGACGTGTGTGTACTCGGTGGTGAACGAGATGACGGGATAGCAGAGAATTAAAAAGTCGGGCCGGCAGCTCACGCGGTCGATGGGGTCTTTGGCGTCGGGCGTGCCCGCGTCGAAATGCGTGCCGGCGGTCGAAGCCAAGTGCCCGCCGGCCGAGAAACCCATGATGCCAATTTTGTGGGCATCGAGTTGCCACTGACTGGCTCGCGCCCGCACCAGCCGTATTGCCCGCTGAGCGTCGGTCAAAGGGGCGGGATGGTGATAGCGCGGAGCGATGCGATATTGCAAGATGAAAGCCGTGACTCCGCGGGCCTTGAACCATTCGCCCAGGTCATGTCCTTCATGCCCGACGGCCAAATGACCATAGCCTCCGCCAGGACACACGACCACGCCAGCGCCGTTGGCCTGGTATGCCGCGGGCTGATAGATGGTGAGCGACGGCTGATCGGCGGCGTCTTGGCCGACCGCGCCCGGCGCGCCATCAGGCCAGAGCAACTCGGTGGGGCCGGTCAACGGACTGGCGGCATTCGCGGCGGCAGGCATGGAAACGAAAATGAGCAGTAAGCGATGGCAAAGGGTTGGTCGGAACGTCATGGGTATTGCTTCGATGCTCGGAAGGTCTCGCCGGGCGCCAGGGCGAATTGCCTCGGGCGCTTCTTAACCATAAACGCGCGTTTGTTCGATTTCTAGCCTTCGACCAGACCACGCAGCGTTGCCAGGTTGATCACGTCCAGCTCGCGGCCGTCTTTGATGCCCTTGGGGGTTTCGAGGTACATCGGCACCTGGCGGAAGCGAGGATCATTCAGCAGATATTGAAACGGGCGTAAACCAAGCCGGCCCTCACCAATATGTTCATGGCGATCGACGCGGGAACCCAGTCCGCGTTTGCTGTCGTTCAGGTGAAAGGCCCTCACGCGGTCGAGACCGACCACGGTGGCCAAGCGGTTGATGGTTGCACGATAGTCGCGCAGCGTGCCCAGCGGATAGCCGGCGGCGAAAATGTGGCAGGTATCGACGCAGACGCCGAGCCGGTCGGGGTCGCGGACGCCGGCCAGAATGGTGGCCAGATGTTCGAACCGCCAGCCCAGCGAACTGCCTTGCCCGGCGGTGGTTTCCAACAGTGCCCGCACGCGCAGCCCGCGCGTCTGACCGTGAACTTCGTCGAGCGCGCAAACGATTCGGGCGAGTCCTTGCTCTTGGCTGGTGTCCATGCTGGCGCCGGGATGGGTCACGAGGTATTCGATGCCCAGTTGCTCGGCGCGCCGCAACTCGATCACGAAGGCTTCGATGCTGCGCCGCCAGAGCGCCTCGTCGGGGCTGGCCAGATTGATCAGGTAGGAGTCATGAGCAATCGGGTGGGCGATGCTCAACTCTGCCAGTCGGGCGCGGAATTGGGCCGCGTCTTGATCGCCAATCACTTTGCAAGCCCACTGATTTGAATTCTTGGTGAACAGTTGGACGCAATCACAACCGCACTGCTGGGCAATCTCGACGGCCCGATAATGGCCGCCGGCAATCGACATGTGGGCCCCGAGAATGGGCATGGAAGAAGTCAAAAGGGGGGAGGGACGTCGCAGGTCAGAGAACGGGAGATTTTATCTGCTAGTAGTTTAGCGGCGCCCGCGGGCGACGGCCACTTACACCGACGCCGCACCTTTGCGGATTCCAGTCTCTCGCCCTCCATAACTTCGGCACTATCTTGCACTGCACGGCCTGCTCGGCATACAATCCAGGTTGTCGATGCCGGGCATCCTCTTTTTCCGCGTCATTCTCGGGGACGTGCGGCCATGCTCGAATGGATTGCAACTGTGGTGGGCGCCTGCGCCCTGCTGGGCGTGGCCTTTTTTGTCGTATGGCGACCTGTGCGCGCCCGCCTGCGGGCCACGCGCTATCAGCGAGCGCGAAAAGAGTTTCATCAGCAACGAGAACGGCTCGAAGCGCGGTTCTTCCAACTGGCCTCAGGCAGCGGCAAACCCCGCGGTTTGCGCTGGATCTCGTGTGATTTTGACGACGATGTCGCCTATGCCCGCGATCGCCAGACAGACGAACTCTGCGCCCTGGTGGCCGTGACTATCGGATTCGAAGCCGTGGAAGGGGGCGTGATGGAAGGGGTCGAGGCGGTGGGCAACCTGCGAGCGGCCACCGCCGTCTTCCGCCGCGAGGGTCCCCGTTGGCAGACCGACGGCCGAGCGATCTTCAACCTGAATCCGACCGAAGCCATCCAGTACTACCAGGAAAACCTGGAAATCGTCGGCCAGGAACTGGCCTCACGGCCGTAACCTTCTAAGGCCGTTTTCTTCCGCGCAAAGGGACATTGCCTCAGCGGTTCCGCGCCCTATAATACAGTTGTTTGAAACGAGTGTTTACTTTGCGGAGCAGCCTTTCCCGATGTCCGTCGCCGACGCCACCCGAGAACGTCTGTTGGAAACGGCGGGGGCCGTGTTCGCTGAAAAAGGCTATCGCGCCGCCACGGTGCGTGAAATCTGCCAGCGAGCCCAAGCCAATTTGGCGGCGGTCAATTACTACTTTGGCGACAAAGAGCGGCTTTACATCGAGAGCATCAAGCGGGCCCACGGCCGCCGAGTGGACGACGTTCCCCTGCCGGCTTGGACGGCCGACACCTCGGCCGAGCAGCGTCTGAAGGGGTTCATCGAGACCTTGCTGGGACGCATCTTGTGCGACCCGAACGCCGATTGGCACGGCCAGCTTATGTTCCGCGAGATGTTACACCCCACTGCGGCCTGCGGTGAGTTGGTCGAAGAGTATATCCGCCCTCACTTCGAGCTATTGCAGTCAATTTTGGCCGAACTGTCTCCGCCGTCGGCGTCGGCCGAACAGCTCCGCTTGATTGCCTTCGGCGTTGTGGGGCAATGTCTTTATTTTCGCATTGCCGAGCCGGTGGTCAGCCGGCTGCTGGTCAGCGAAGAGCACGAGCGTTACCGGCCCGACTACCTGGCCGAGCACATCGCTCAGTGGACGCTGGCGGCGCTCGGCGACCGATCATTTTTTGAAAGACCGCGGTCATCGTTGCCAACGGCCTTGACCAGGAGAAACCCATGACCTGGATCGCCTGGAAAATGCTGACTGGAAATCAGGGTAAATACCTGGGCATCATCCTGGGCATTGCCTTCGCGTCGCTGTTGATCGCTCAGCAAAGCTCGATCTTTTGCGGACTGATGTTGCTGACCACCAGCCAGATTCAAGATCTGGAAGGGGCCGATATTTGGGTGATGGACCCCAACGTGCAGTTTGTCGACGACATCAAGCCGATGTCGGAGAACGACCTGTACCGAGTGCGCGGAGTGCAGGGCGTGGCCTGGGCGGTGCGGCTTTACAAAGGCATCACACGGGCACGGATGAGCAACGGCAATTTCCAGCAAATCATTTTGCTCGGATTGGACGACGCCACGATGATCGGCGCCCCGCGCGAAATCGTGGCCGGCAAGCTGGCCGACCTGCGGCGGCCCGACGCCATTATCATGGACGAAGCCGGCTACAAGCTGCTTTGGCCTGGCGAACCCTACCGGCTGGGGAGGACGTTCGAGATGAACGACCGCCGCGCGGTGCTTGTCGGCGTCTGCAAAGCTCGCCGCACGTTTCAAACGTTCCCCATTGTGTACACGCGGTACACTGCGGCGGTTTCGTTCTCGCCCGCCGAGCGCAAGGTGCTTTCGTTCATTCTCGCTCAGCCGGAAAGCGGCGCCGACAGCCAAGCAGTGTGCCGCCGCATTGAACAACAAACCGGCCTGCAAGCGCTGACGCGCGAGCAATTCAACTGGACGACCATCCTTTACTACCTGCAGAAGACCGGCATTCCCGTGAATTTCGGCATCACCGTATTGCTGGGCTTTTTGGTGGGCACGGCCATCGCCGGCCAGACGTTCTATCTGTTCACGATCGAGAACCTCAAGCAATTCGGCGCCCTGAAGGCGATGGGCACCGGCAACCTGCGGCTGGTGGGCATGATCTTGTTTCAGTCGCTGGTGGTCGGCGTCATCGGCTATGGGCTGGGCATTGGTGCGGCGGCGGGCTTTGGTTGGGCCGTCAAGAATTCGTCGCGGCTGGCTTTTTACATGCCCTGGCAAGTCTTGGCAGGCACGGGAGTGGCCGTGGTGTTCATCGCCATGCTCTCGAGCGTGTTGTCGATGCGGCGCGTGCTGTTGCTCGAACCCGCGGTGGTGTTTCAAGGATAATATGAACTCGACTGCTGAACACGTGGCGATTCGCTGCCGCGGCGTGACCAAAGAATTTGGCGCCGGCGGGGCGCTGGTGCAGGCGCTGCGCGGCGTCGATCTCGACGTCTATCCCGGCGAATTGACGTTGCTGGCCGGTCCGAGCGGCTGCGGCAAAACAACGCTGCTGTCGGTGGTGGCGGGCATCATGCGCCCCACCGCGGGTGAAGTCGCCGTGCTGGGCGCCAACCTGCATACCCTGTCTGCCCACGAATTGGTCCGCTTCCGCGGTGTGCACATCGGTTTCGTCTTCCAGCAGTTCAACTTATTGCCGGCCCTCACGGCCGCCGAAAATGTGACCGTGCCGCTGATTGTCGCCGGCTGGTCGCGGCGCAGGGCGCTGGCCAAAGCCGCCGAGTTGCTCGAAAAAATGGGCATGGCCGATCGCTGCAACCATCTGCCGGGCATGCTCTCCGGCGGTCAGCAGCAGCGCGTGGCGATCGCTCGGGCCTTGATTCACGAGCCCCAGCTTTTGGTTTGCGACGAACCGACTTCGGCCCTCGACGCGCGCACCGGCCACACCATCATGGAGCTGTTGCGCGGCGTGGCCCTGGAAAGCGGGCGCGCGGTCGTGGTGGTGACGCACGACAGCCGCGTCTTCAGCTTTGGCGATCGGATTGCCCGGATGGAAGACGGACGCGTGATGGAAGTACAGCGGCAGAGGGTTGCCGCGGCAGAGCGGCTTCAGGCAATTGAGACGTTTGAACAGGTGGCTAGTGGCTAGTGATTGGTGGCTGGTGGCTGGTGGCTGGAGATTCTCGCTCGTAATCGAAAATCCAAAATCGAAAATCCAAAATCGAACCTGTGTTTACCAAATACCTTCTTCCTATCCTCGCGGTGGCGCTGATCGTCTTCGCCGTGTTTCACGTCGGGGGCGCCTCGAAGCGCGAAGATCCGCTGCCTCCGCCGGTTGAGCCGTCGCGCAACCCGTTTGTCGATACGGTGGCCGGGGCCGGCATGGTCGAAGCGCAGACTGAAAACATTGGCATCGGCGCGCCCGAGCCGGGCGTAGTCGTCGAGGTGTTTGTGGAAGTCGGCCAGCGCGTCAAAGCCGGCGACAAGTTGTTTCAGCTTGACGATCGGGTGCCCAAGGCCGACCTGAAGTATCGTGAGGCCGCCGCGGCGGCGGCCGCGGCTCAGCTCACGCTGCTCGAACGTCGCCCGCGGCCCGAAGAAGTTCCCGCCGCCGAAGCCCAGGTGGCCGAAATGGAAGCCAACGTGGTGGCGCGGCGCGATAGCCTGCGCCGCGGTCAGCGGCTGGCCGATACCCGCACCATCACGCCCGAAGACCTCGTCACGCGCGAGCAGGAGTTCCACGTGGCCGAGGCCCAGTTGGAGCGCATGAAGGCCCAGCTTCGCTTGCTCAAGGCGGGCGCCTGGCAATACGACAAGCTGGCGGCCCAGGCCACGCTCGACGAGACGCTGGCCCAGGTCGATCAGGCCAAAGCCGAGCTTGAGCGGTTGACGGTGCGGGCGTTGGTCGATTGCGAAGTGCTGCAAGTCAACGTGCGGCCCGGCGAGTTTGTGGGCGCGCCGGCCAATCAGGCCCTGATCATGCTAGGCAACGTCGACCGGCTGCACGTGCGAGTCGATATCGACGAGCATGATATTCCTCGCTTTCAAGCCGGCTCACCGGCCATGGCGACCTTACGCGGCGACCCCGATCACAAGTTTCCGCTCACGTTCGTGCGCGTTGAGCCGTTTGTGGTGCCCAAGCGTTCGCTCACCGGCGACAACACCGAGCGGGTCGATACTCGCGTCTTGCAGGTGATTTACAAAATCGATGCCGCCGATCAGCGGCTGTACGTCGGGCAACAACTGGATGTCTACATCGAGAAGAAGGGGTGAGTGGCGAGTGGTGGGTGAAGAAAGAATACAGCGGCGCGTATGAATCGATGGGCATGATTACTCATCCCACTCGCCACTCGCCACTCACCCCCCGTCCCTCACCAACAATTCCGCCAGGTGCAGCACTTCGGTCTTCCGGCCCAGACGGTGCAGGCGGCCGCCGATGTTCATCAGACAGCCGGTATCGGTCGAAACCAAGCAGTCGGCGCCCGTCTCGGCCAGGCATTTCAGTTTGTCGTCGACCATGGCGGTCGAAATGTTCGGATAGCGCACCGCGAACGAGCCGCCGAAGCCGCAGCATTGATCGGCATGACGTAGCGGCAGCAGCGTGGCGCCAGCCACGTGTTCGATCAGTTGCTCGGCTTCGCCGGCCAGCCGCAGCCCGCGCAAATGACAGGCATAGTGATAGGCCACTTTGCCCTCGTAACGGGCGCCCACGTCGAGCACGCCAAGACGATTGACTAAAAAATCGCTCAGTTCGAAGGTGCGTCCGGCCAGTTCGAGCGCCCGTTCGTGCCAGTCGTGCTCGTCGGTCAGTAGATGCGGGTATTCGACTTTGACCATCGCGGCGCACGAGCCGGAAGGCGTGACGACGGTCCGCCCGCCCGAGAAGACCGAAATGGTGTGCCTGGCCTGCTGCCGCGCGTAGTCGGCGAAGCCGCTGTTGAAGAAGGGCTGCCCGCAACAGGTCTGAGCCTTGGGAAAGTCGACCTCGTGCCCCAGCCGCCGCAGCAATTCCACCGTGGCTTTGCCCGCGCTAGGGCGGACGACATCGCCCAGACAGGTGATCATCAGCGAGAGCAACATTGCACAGACGAAGGGTATCTTGGTAGGCTAAAAATGATGGACGCTCAATCGCGGAGAGGACTATGGCGCAAAAAGCAGCTTTTGACGATGCCCTTGAAGTTGCCGAAAAACTCGACGAAGATTCGCAAGCCGAGCTAGTGGCGGTTCTAAGCCGCCGTCTTGCGGAGCGCGGGCGAGAGCGTGTGGCCGCAACGGTGGCCCAAGCCCGACGCGAGTTCGCGGCGGGGCAGTGTCACCCGATGACGGCGGCCGATCTGGTGCGCGAGGCGCAGTCATGAATCGGGTGCTGTTGCGATCGCCAGCATTCGCACGGGACTTGAAGAATTGGCTTAAGTCATGTCCTGACGCGGCGGCGGCGATCCAAGCGACGCTCGACCAATTGTCCACCGATGCGACGCATCCTTCGTTGCGGACGCATAAGCTGCGAGGTCCTTTGGCGGGTTGCTGGGCTTGCAGCATCGGTTACGATCTTCGCGTGGTATTTGAATTCACGCAGCAACGACGGGACTGAGCCAATCCTCTTGCTCGCCTTGGGCACGCACGATCAGGTTTATTAAACCGCCTCGTTTGCTCAACAAAGCCTATTCAGCCGCGCTTACTGCTCGCCGGGCGGCTGGGGCGGCGGGCCGCCCGACTCTTTGTGCCGGTGTTTTTGATAGGCGGTGTTCAAGGTGTCGAGCAGGCCGGGTATCTGCTGAGCGGCCAAAAACACTCGGCACGAAACGCTCGAACGCGGATAAAACGTCGTAATGAAGTCGAACCAGAATTCCGATGGCGTGTGGCCGATCATCACCGCGTTGGCATACACGCCGCTGAGCAATTCGTCAGGCAGTTTGAGCTGGTCGTAAAGCTCTGAGATGCTGCCGCGATTCTGGCCGGCGGGAGGCGTCGGCAACGGCGGCGGTGGACCAAACCGCTGCTCATACTTGTTCAGGTTATCGCGCAGTGCGGCAATGTACTGGGCGAACACGTGGTGCGGCATCACCACACGCGCGGCGACCATATGCGGCGAACCAAGCCGAACCAGAAAATCGAGCACAAACTCGTGCATGCCGTCGAACACCACCGCCCCGGTGGTGAACACCCCGCGGCCCACGTGTGCCGGCACTCGGGCACTGACCGACGAGTGCTGCACTTGTTCGTTGATGGCCCCCGGCTGGCCCGGCGGTTGTGCCTCGGGATTTTGTTCTTCGCCTTGGCTCATGCGATGCTCCACAAAAAGTTCGGCGCTGCTCACGCTGGCAGCGCGACTTCCAATGATAGCACAGCGCGCCGCGGGATGCAGCGCCCAAGTCGATGCAGTGTTGTAAAGTTGTATTGCTCGCCCACACTCAGCGAAGCGCGAGCAGTTGCTCTTTTTCTGCCGCGGAGCGGCTGTTTACTGCGCTGCCTGCTTCGCCGGTTGCAAGCGGACTTTTTCCTGTCGCTTGCGCTGCTGGAGGTCTTTCGGATGTTTAGAAAACGACTCGAACACATCTCCCACGACCCGGTCCGCCAGCAGGCCAAGCTCGGCCAGAATGATCGCCTCGGCTTCGGGGGCCAGCTTCGAGGTGCTCGGCTCATACCCGCCGACTTCGTAAGCCGCGGCGGTGGCAATGTAGCCCAGGTTCCCATTGGCATACCCCACGACGATCGGGATCGCCCGGTCTGCGATGGCCTGTTCCAACTTGAAGCCAAACTCGACCATCGGTTCGCCCGGCATGGTGAGCAGCAGGTACGGCCCGACTTTCAGCGCTTGTAGCTCGGCGGAGAGCCGCCCTTCTTTGCCCGGCAACGAAACGACCGAATTGGCGGCGCGAATCGCGTAGTACGTGGGCCGCTCTTTCAAGCGCTCGCGCGTGACATTGCCGGCGAGGGCCCGCACTACGGCCCCGCCCAGATCGCGGCCGGCCCATTGAATGTCGGCCTCGTCCGCGCAGCGATAAGGATAGCCCGGCAGATTCGGTCGAATGTCGCCTGCGCACCCTTGCAGAAACAAGACGTTGGTCTTCTGCGCGTAGCACATCTCGATGAACGTCTGAGCCTCTCCTGGAAAGTCGGCGCTCATCTTGGGATATCCGTTTGGATAAGGCGGCGAGCCTTTGTCTCCCCAGGTAAAGAAGCAGGGATGGCAGACGGCGTGCATGACCACGGCCAAGGGCGCGAGCGAGTTGCCGTCGTCGAACCGCAGCACCTTCACCCGCGGGTCGTTCGGGCCGTCAGGGTTGAGCCGCACCACCGCGCGACCGTCGATCACCTTGCGGCGATTGACGCTGAACGCAATCCGGTCTTCGGCATAGCCGATCGAAACGGTTTTCATCGTGGCGGCAGCTTGCTTCGCCGCGTCGCCGAGTTTCGAGATCAATTCTCGGCCCCACGGAGAATCGGCGTCGAAGTCCGGCCCCGAATGATTGTGCGAAGCCGCCACCATGATGTTTGCCGCCGGTACGCCCGTCAGCTCCGCGATTTTTTCGCGCGCCAGCTTTACCATTTCGTCCCATGCGCCGATCACGTCGAGCGTCACAATCGCTGCCTTCGTTTCGCCGTTGTCGAGCAGCAGTACGCCGGCCCGCAGCGGATCGCGAACTCCCTGCACGGTGCGTCGATGCCCAGTGACGACGACTCCTTCGGTTTCCGAGGGTGTGATCTCGGTCTTGCAGACTCCGGCGCGCAAGTTGGAATCAACTGGGAATTGGCCGTCCTGCTTAGGCGTCGAGGGCTCGGCGGCCCATGCGGCCAGCGGGGCAATAGCGAGGATGAGCAGCGAGAGCATCGATTTCATGAGCCGGTAACTCCAACCTTAGAATTTGGACTCGCGATCGTGCCAGGTCGTTTCGCGGCCCCGTCACGTGGCAGGCATGCGGACGTCTGGCTTGGTGAGTGGATGTTCGTGGTGGCGACCGCCCATGAAGACCGCGACCCACTCGGCTAAGCGCCGGCCCAAAATGCGGCAAGCCGCCTGCAGTTCGTCGCTGCGCGGTTCGCGGGCCGAAACCGCGCCATAGTGCAGCGTGGTTAGCTTGCCGGCATAGTCGGTGACGCCGAACACTAGAAAGCCGAAATTGATGAGCACGGTCAGCAACGACTGGCAGGCCAATTCCTGGCCGCCGCCCCAGCCGCCCGACGACGAGAAGGCGCAGGCAATTTTCCCATCGACTTTCATCCAATGCGGCATCATCGTCTCGTCCCAGAAGCGTTTCATCTTCCAGGAGAGGAGGCCCATGTTGGTCGGACTGCCAAGCGCCAGGCCATCGCACCACAAGACATCGTCGGCCGTGGCCTCGCTCAGATGACGCAGGCGAACTTCGATCTCGGGCACCTCACGCGCTCCTTCGGCAACCAAGGCCGCCATCTTCGCCGTGTTGCCGCTGGCGGAATCGTAGAGCACAAGCACGTTGTTCATCGGACGTCTTTGGGAAGTTTGGAATATCCGTTCGGATAGGGCGTTGATTTCAAAATGCCGTATTTCTGGGTTATGCTAACTTCAGCGGTGCAGTGCCCGATGCAACCTCGGATCGTATTCCATGAATACTAATCCCTATCAAGCGCCACTCACAAGTGAGCACGCTGCCGAATCGCGACCGCGAAGTCGATGGGTGAGGCTCGCACTGGGCGGTTGCTGCTTTCTGATTGCGCTGGGAATCTTGGCACTCAGTTTGACCGCGCCGCAGCACATCCAGCGGCAGGTTTCGTTCTGGCTCGTCATGGGAACGCTGGCCGGCTCATCGGCTTTGATGGGCGTGGGCATGTTTGCCGGCCGCGACCAGCTTGCGCTGCTAGGATTCATCTTGTTTATTCTGCCGTTAGGAGCTGCCATCTTGCTTTGCGTCATCCGGATTGCCCGATCGTGACGACTGCCGCTTTCGCCGGCCGTGGGGCGTGATTAGAATCGCTAGTAACCTCCAGGCTTTCCCACGGTAGCGAGAAAACCTCCCGCACGCTTACTCCTTTTTTCACGTTCCACTCCCGCAGGATTTCGACCCATGCCCACACCCAGCCGAAAATCGCGTCGCCAGTTTCTCCAAAATCTTGCCGCCGCAGGGACCGCCAGCATACTGTTTCCCTCGGCCCGCGGGGCTTTGGGGTATGAGTCGCCGAACGACCGCCCGGTGTTTGCGACGATCGGCCTGCGGAATCAAGGATGGGCGATTACCAGCAAGTCGTTTCGCTTTGCCGACTTTGCAGCCTTGGCCGATGTCGATGCCAACGTGCTGGACGAAAACGTGCAGAAGGTGGAGAAAAACCAGGGCAAAAAGCCCGACGCCTACAAAGATTATCGAAAAGTGCTCGATCGGAAAGATATCGACGCGGTCATGATCGCCACGCCGGACCATTGGCACACGAAGATCGCGGTCGAGGCCATGCACGCCGGCAAAGATGTCTATTGCGAAAAGCCGCTGACGTTGACCATCGCTGAAGGAAAGCTGATTGAAAAGGTCGTGAAAGAGACGGGCCGGGTGTTTCAGGTCGGCACGATGCAGCGAACCGAGTCGGGGCAGCGCTTCTTGCAGGCCATCGCGCTCGTCAGAAACGGTCGCATTGGCACCGTTCAGAAGGTGACCTGCGGCATCAATGGCATGGAAGCGTCGCCCGTCATTCCGGCGGTCGCTGTTCCTGACGGACTCGACTGGGATTTTTGGCTCGGCCCGGCGGCGAAGGTTCCTTATCGGGCATTGCCGGAAATGCGGCAAGGCTACGGCGGCGGCGTGCCGCTGTTCAGCAATTGCCACTATTCGTTTCGCAACTGGCACGAATACTCCGGCGGAAAGCTCACTGATTGGGGCGCCCATCATGTGGATATTGCCTGCTGGGCCATCGGCGCCACCGATACAGGGCCGAGCAAGGTCGCGCCGGTCGAATACTCGCTGCCGGTCGATTACAAAGACGGGTACCCGACGGTCAACGATCGCTACAATGCCGCCACCAGGTTTAAGATCCGCGTCGACATGCCGCATGATGTTGAAATGATCATCACCAGCGAAGGCGACAACGGCATCCTGTTTGAGGGCAGCGAAGGCCGGTTTTTTGTCAACCGCGGCAAGATTGCCGGCAAGCCGGTCGACGATTTGAAGGAGAACCCGCTGCCAGACGGGGCCATCGAAGAGGTGTACGGCGGAAAAGTGAGCGAGAACCACACCGCTAACTTTATTGAGGGCATGAAGTCTCGCAAGCAGCCGATCTCTGATGTCTGGTCACATAACCGGATGCTCGAGATCTGTCACCTGTCGAATATCGCCATGCGGCTGGGGCGGGAACTCAAATGGGACCCAGTCAAACGGGAAATCATCGACGATGCCCAGGCGAACTCATTGCTGGCGCGTGAAAACCGCAAAGGGTTTGAGATTAATATTTAGCCGCTCAAGGTCCCGCGAGTTACGCCCAGTTGATTCAGCACTTGCAACCCGTGCCAGGCGCGCTTGCCGGCGTCGAGCCCCGCTAAGAGGCGAGCATACCGCGTCATCAGCGTTTGCGCCTGTTCACGGTTTTCGCGCAACAGCTCAACGCGGAAATGCCGCAGGCCGGCGGACAGCATCCGCGGCACATACTCCGCCGCCGACTGAGGCACCGCGTTGAACACGGTGTTGCGGCAGCCGGTGTCGGCCAACAAGGGAAAGGCCGCGCCCACCCGATCGCGCAGCTCGACGCGATGGTGATCGCAGGGCCGGCCGCAATCGCGCCAATCTTTGCCGCTGGAAAGCGTCGCCGCGAAGACACAATGCTCCATGTGAAACATCGGCATGTGCTGATGCACCACCACCTCGAACGAGCCGGGCGGAATCCGGCCCAGCATCGCCGTTAATTGCTCCCAAGTCAGGTCGTAGCTGGGGGTCAGCCGCGCCAGTCGCTGCCGCAGCAACAGATCGGCGGTAATTTCATTGGCGGCGTTCAGGGAGTAATCGCCGATGAGCGGCAGCGAAGGCTCGTGTTCGCTGAACCAAGCCAGCGAGCCGAGATTGCGCACCAGCACAGCGTCGGCCTCGGCGGCGGCGATCTTGGCGAGCAGTCCTTCTTCGCCCGGCTTGACGATTCGCAGTGTCGCCAGGCCGATGGGCATGGCCACCGCGCGGGCCAGCGGCACGGCCTTGCGATAGCGCCGCACGTCTTCAAAATCGCAGTAGACCATCCCGGGCCTGGCAACCTCGCTCGGCGACCAATCGAGCACCGCCTGAAGTTGCTCCAGCGTGCGGGCCAGCACATAGAGGCTCGGCGATGTTTCGGCGGGCGGTTCGCGGCAGGCGATTTCGCTGCGCAAATCAGCCAGCGCCTCGGATTGGACGACGCGGCCCGCCGCGCCGGCCAAGCGTTGCGCCAGCAGCGACGCTACGGCTTGCCGACGCAGATCGTTGAGCACGCTTTTGGGCGCCATCACCGCCTCGGGCACGCTCAGTTCGACCTCGGCCAGCGTCAGCGGCGTATCGCCCAATCGGCCCAATTGCTCGCGGAGCAATTCGATCGTCAACGGATGCTTTTGGGCGGGCTGCAACGGCCCCGGCCATGTCGCCGTCGCCGAGTTACCCGAGTCGTCGCTGAATGAGACACAGAGCGAACCGCCAATCCGCCCGGTTACCTGCGCTTTCACGGGCACGCGACGCGGCGTGCACTCGCGGGCGTAACTGCGCTGCATCCGCCGGCGAAAATCGGGGTCGTCGGTGCGCCAGACGATCGAACCCGGTCGCACCGCGGCTAGCTCAACGGCGCCCGAAGCGAACGTCACCGCCACGCGACCCGGCTCACCTGCCACCCGCTTGACGCTGGCAACACGCCCGCCTTGCTCGTCCTGCTCGGGATGCCCTTCGTCGAAGACAACACCGTCGCCGGTCTTGAGGACCGACTCGGTCGGGTCCAGGCGAAATTGCTCCTCCAGTTCAATAATGACTTCGCGCGCGTTGCCGCCGACAACGGCGCCGACGCGCACTCCGCGGCTTTTGGGAAACCGGCCGTGGACCAGTCGCTGATGGTTCACGCCTTCAAGAAAACCGGGCGTAAAGCCGCGCGAAAAACTCTGTTGGAGATCAAGCCGTTCTTGGCGGCCTAGCGTATGGGGCTCTCCGGCCAGGGCCGCGTCGAGCGCAGCTCGATAGGTCTGCGTGGTCGCCGCCACATAGTGCGGGCTCTTCAGGCGACCCTCGATCTTGAGGCTCGCCACGCCCAGCCGCACCAGCTCGCCGATCTGCTCGTGCGCGGCCAGGTCTTGCGGGCTGAGCAGGTACGCGCGGTCGCCCAAGTCGCGCCGCTGATCATCGACCATCAGCTCGTAGGGCAAGCGGCAGGCCTGCGCGCATTGTCCCCGGTTGGCGCTGCGACCGCCGAGGGCTTCACTGGTCAAGCATTGCCCGCTGTAAGCAACGCACAGTGCGCCGTGGACAAACACCTCGACCGGCACGGGGGTTTGCTCGGTGATGCGACCGACATCGGTCAACGATAGCTCGCGGGCCAGAATCACGCGCTCGACGCCCAGCCGGCGCACGATCTCGATCGCCCGCGGCTCGGTGAGCGTCATTTGCGTCGAGCCGTGGATCGGCAAGCCAGGCGCCAGTCGCCCGATCAGCCGGGCCAGCCCCAAGTCCTGCACAATCACGGCGTCGGTCCCCGACCGCGCAATGGCTGCGATCAGCCGGGCAATCTCTTCCAGCTCGCCGGAAAAGATCAGCGTGTTGCACGTGACATAGCCCCGCACATTGTGCCGGTGCAGATAGCCAACGACCTCCGGCAGCTCTTCGAGCGTGAAATTCGTCGCCCGGTGCCGGGCATTAAAGTTCGATAGCCCGAAGTAGACGGCGTCGGCCCCGTTGGCTACCGCCGCGCGCAACGATTCCCAATCGCCGGCGGGAGAGAGCAGTTCGGTGGTGAAGGGAGATTTCAAGATCGTCGTTGTGGACTGATTCGCCTCGTGCCACGCTTGGGAACGAGCTCATGGCAGGCCCAAATATCGGACGCGGCATTGCCGCCTTTCGCTCCGCGTAAATAGCGCTACTTTCGCCGAGCGAAAGGCGACTTTGCGCGGCACTCGTAATCATACGCTTGCCGAAGGCGGCCTGGCCCGAAACATTGGAAGCCCGACGCATCAGCGAGTGACGGCGGCCTCCGATCCCTCGCTGACGCGTCGAGCTTCCATGCGCCGCGCCGTCCTGCGCCCAGGAGGCGCGGGCGAACGATCCGGGCTGGCCGCCGGCCAAGGCTTATTTTACAATGTTGTTCGTCAATGGGAAAATCGTTCTCGTGTGGTATTCGACTCGCGTATGCTCATCGAATCGTTTCTGGCCGTGCTGGCCCTGACCATCGTCCTGGTTGTCGTATTGGCGGGCGTTGCCAAGCTGCTATTCGGCGAATAGCATCCGGCGCAGCACGTGATACATCGAGGCCTGCACCTCTTGGATGCGCGGAATGTAGTCGGTCCGCACCACAAAGGCGAAATCGACCAGCTTCTCGCGCACCAGGTCGCCGCCATCGTATCCCGAAAGCCCGATCGTGAGCAGGCCTCGTTTTCGGGCTTCCCGCAGCGCGGCGGCCAGGTTTTTTGATTTGCCGCTGGTCGAAATGCCGACGGCGACGTCCTGGGGCCGGCCATTGGCGATCAGTTGCCGCTGAAACATCAGCTCGACGCCTACGTCGTTGGCGATGGCGCTCAGGTTGGCCGGCTCGGCGGAAAACGAGATGGCGGGCACCGGCGGTAGGCCATCGGGCGGCGCCAGGCAATCGAACACCAGATCGTTAGCATCGGTCGCCGAGCCGCCATTGCCAAAGGCCAGAATGGCGCCGCCGCGGGCGATGCGCTCGCGGATGGCGGTGGCGGCCTCGGACATCAGCCCAGCGTGCTCTTCAATAAACTGGCTGCGCAGCCGCTCATCTTCACAAGCTTTTTCGCGGATCGATGCGGCTACGTCGGCCAGCACCGTGGTCGACGAGTCTTGCTGCGATTCCGCCAGGAAGGGATAGAGAAAGCCCGCCGCCCCAACGTCGTCGCCGCGCGACTGCTGCTCGAAGAACACGTGAACCGTTTCCCACAGCGTGTGGTACATCAGCTCCGTGAGTTCCTGATGAATGAAAGGATCGGTCGACGCCGCCGGCAACGCATAGTCGCCCAGCCGCCCTGGCCAGAGGCAGACGAGCGAGCCGCGCCGCCCGATGCGATCAAGCAGATCGCACAAGGCGGCATCGCCCTCGGGCGGGGCAAAGGCCATCACAACGTCATCAGCGCCCGCCAGCGCGGGCAGCATTTCGGCGGGCGCCATCGAAAGATCGAGCGCCGGCAACGCCCGCTTGCCCACGATCACCGGATGCACGAACTCGACCGAGACATGCTGCGCGTCGGTGGCGTACGGCCCGACGCCGACGGCCAGCAAACGCCCACCCCGGCGAAACCGCTCAGCCATATCCTGGCAGACGCGGGCCAGCGGTTCGCTGTGCTGTGGGATGAAGCCGGCGGAGATTTCATTCCGCAAGGCGAACTGTGCCGCCGCAAATTCCGCCGGGTGTTTGCTCATCAAAAATGACTCCGTTCGCTAGTTCCTGCGAGCGCGGCGCGCGGGCCATTGCCGCCTTTCGCGCCGCGTAGGTAATGCCAATTTCGCCGAGCGAAAGACGACTTTGGGCAACGGCCACTTGCCGCGAACAGACGTTCAACTTGCGCGGTCGCCAAGTTGGCGGCGCAGCGCTTCCAGCTCTCGCCGCAACCGGTCATTCTCCGCGGACGATTCGGTAAGCTCGGCGGCGGCGCGGACACGCTCTTCTTCCGCACGGGCGCGCTCTTCCTCGGCGCGGATGCGTTGTTTCTCTGCCTGCGCGCGCTGCTGATCGGCGCGAAGCCGAAGCACCCGTTCCTGCTCGCGGGCGGCTTCCGCGGCCTCCAATAATTCGTGCGAGGGCAGCAGCCAATGGCCCGCCACGGGATCGAGCGGCCGCAAAAACTCGCCATCGACCTCGAAATCCAAGCCGGTTACCTCGCTAGGCAACCGCCCCTCGATCGGCTGAATCAACGCATATTTTCCGGCTGGGTCCAAGCGAAAACCTTGCAAAGGGGGATCGAGATACTCCGCGTGGGGGTCGAACAAGAAGTATTCGCGCACGTGCAGCACGTCCTGATACAGCGACATCTTGCCGACCAGGTCTTCATCGCGCGTCGAAGCGCTGGTTATTTCAATCACCAGGTCGGGGGCGTGTTCTTCCCACACCAGGTAATAATCGCGCGGCTTGTCGCGCGAGACGCCGCGCGCCAGAAACACGTCGGGCGAAACATGCCTCCGCTTGTCGCCGGGCACGTAGTACATCATCATATTGCCCGACACATAGACCCAGGGATCGTCGGCATAGCGGCGCTCCAGGATATCGATGAGCGACAGCAGATTCTTGCGGTGGATCGGCGTTTCTGCCAAGGGACGACCGTCGCTGCTGGGATAGTCGATCTCTGAAACGGACGGCGTAGTGGCCATGCCTGCTCTCCCCGATGAAATCTCAAATATCAATCTAAACCAGCCGACAGCGGCTGTCCAACTTACTAGCAGATTCTCGGCAGCGGGTCGCCGATTAACATATCGACGACGCGCACGCCGCCATAGGCGGCCTTGGCCAGCACACGCGAAACAGGACCGGCGCTGACCACGCCCAACAAGCAGGCGCGCTCGCCGCCCGGCGTGCGCCGCAGTGCGGCCAACGCGGCCTCAGCCAGCGACTCGGACACGACCGCCACGAACTGCCCTTCATTGGCCACTTGCAACGGATCGAGTCCCAACAATTCGCAGGCCCCGCGCACGTCATCGTCGACGGGCACGGCTTCTTCTTCGATGGTCACCATCACCTCGGCGTCGCGGGCCAGCTCGTTGAGCACGGTGGCCACGCCACCGCGCGTGGCGTCGCGCATCCATTTCAACTCGCCGCCCGCCGCCTCCAACAATGCCGTGGTCAGCTCGGCCAACGAGCGAGTGTCGGAGCGAATGTCAGCCTCGATTTCCAACTCGGCGCGGGCCAGCATGATGGCCATGCCGTGGTTGCCGATCGGGCCAGACAGCAGCACGCAGTCGCCGGGCCGCACGCGGCCTGGCCGCAGCGCGGCGCGGGGGTCGATGGCGCCCACGCCGGCAGTGCAGATATACATGCCGTCTGCCCGGCCATGCTCGACCACCTTGGTGTCGCCCGCGACAATCGGCACGCTGGCCTTTCTCGCCGCTTCGGCCAGGGCCGCTACTTCGGCCCGCAGCGTTTCGGTGGGCAGCCCAGCCTCCAGGATAAACGCCGCCGTCATGGCCAGCGGCTTGGCGCCCGAGACGGCCAGATCGTTCACGGTTCCATTCACCGCCAATTCGCCAATCGATCCGCCCGGAAACCGCAGCGGCTGCACCACAAAGCTGTCGCTGGTCATCGCCATGCGGCCAATGGGCGGCTCGAGCACGGCGGCGTCGGCCAAGGCGTCGAGCAGCGGGTTGGCCAGCAAGGGACGAAACAGCCCTTCGATCAGCCGCCGCGAAGCTTCGCCCCCGGCGCCGTGCGCCATGGCGATCTGCTTGTCGTGAAACGTTACCTGATGAGGGTCGGGCATGTTTTCATTTTCGGTCGATGCGAAGTTTTCAAAACAACCGGTTATACCCATTCAACGCTGCCACCCGGTACGCTTCGGCCATCGTCGGATAGTTGAAGGTCGAGTTGATGAAGTATCGCAGCGAATTCTGCTCGCCGGGCTGCGACATGATCGCCTGGCCGATGTGAATGATCTCGGAAGCGTTCGCCCCAAAGCAATGAATGCCCAGAATCTGTAACGTCTCGCGGTGGAAAAGCAACTTGAGCATGCCGACGGTTTGCCCGGTGATCTGCGCTCGCGCCAGGCTTTTGAACATGGCGTGGCCCACTTCATAGGGCACGCCCGCCGCCGTCAGCTCGCGCTCGGTCTTGCCCAGCGAGCTGATTTCGGGCGTGGTATAGATGCCGGTGGGAATGTCGGCGATCAAGGCTCGGTCGCACGCGCCGTTGATGCAATGCTGCGCGGCATAGCGTCCTTGCACATAAGCCGCGCTGGCCAGGGCCGGCGGCCCAATCACATCGCCCACGGCGTAAACATGCGGCAGCGACGTTTGGAAATGGTCGTTCACCTCAAGCTGTCCGCGGTGGTTGGGCTGAATGCTGATCTGCTCCAGCCCCATTTGGTCTGAGTTGCCGGTGCGTCCAGCGGCCCAGAAAACAATGTCGCTCTTGAGTTGCTTGCCTGATTTCAGGTGCAGCACCACGCCGTCGTCGAGCAGCTCGACGCGGTCGTACACTTCGCGGTGGCGAATAATCACGCCGCGGTCGCGCAGGTGATAGCTCAGCGCGTCGATGATCTCGTCGTCGAGAAACTCCAGCAGCTTGTCGCGCGTGTTGACCAGGTTCACCTTCAGCTCGAGGTTGCGAAACATCGAGGCGTATTCGCAGCCGACGATGCCGGCCCCAAAAATCGTGATCGAGCGCGGCGTGTAGTCGAGCGTCAAAATCGTGTCGCTATCGAACACCCGCGGATGGTTGAAGTCGATGTCGGGCGGGCGATAGGGGCGGCTGCCGGTGGCAATCACAAACGCCCGCGCCTCCAGGTCGCGTTTGCCGCCAAATTGATCGCTGACCTCCAGCGTGTGCGGATCGCGGAAGCGCGCCTGCCCGTGAAACACCGGCACGTTGTTGCGTTCGTAAAATCCCAGCCGCATCTCGACCTGCCGCTCCATAACGCTTTCGGCGGTGCGCAGCAGTTCGGGGAACGACAGGCTGACCGAGATGCCGGCGTCGCGGAAGAGCTTGTTGTTGACGACGCTCGTCAGTTGAAAGATGGCATGCCGCAGGGCTTTGCTGGGAATCGTGGCCCAGTGCGTGCAGCCGCCGCCAATTTTGGCGAACCGCTCGACCACGGCCACCCGCTGGCCGAGCTTGGTGGCCTGCATGGCGGCCCCCTCGCCGCCCGGTCCGCTGCCGATCACGATGACGTCGTAGGTTTGGCTTTCCATGAGGTTCAGTTTAGCAACGACACGAGCGGCGTATAGCGAGGCGCGGATGATTCATCGACGTCCCTCGCTCACGCGTCGGGCTTTCACAAGTTGATCAATCATCCGGGCGAGGAGCCGGCCATTTGCAGACATCGGCTGCCTAAGTCTATCTTACGACATGCGATTCTATCTGCGAGTATTTGCCGAATTTGCCCGCAATAGCCTGGTGCGCGACATGACGTTCCGCGCCAACTTCCTGATCGACTGCGTTTCGTCGCTGTCGTGGGTGTTGATGAACTTGGGTTTTTACGTGCTGATCTTCGAGTATACCGGCGAGATCGGCGTGCGCACCGGCTGGCACAAATACGAGTTCTTCGTGTTTCTGGCCACCACGCTGTTTGTCAACAGCCTGGTGCAAACGTTCTTCATGCCCAACGCCAACGAATTCAGCGAGCTGATCCGCACCGGCCATCTCGATTTTGCATTGCTGAAACCGATCGACGCTCAGTTTCTGATTTCGCTGGCTCGAATCGAATGGTCGAGCCTGGCGAATTTTTGGTTCGCTGGCGGGTTGCTGAGCTACGCGCTTTGGCGGCTCGATTACACGCCGCCGCCCCTGCAGTTTGTGCTCTACCCGGTATACGTGGCCTGCGGAGTGGCCATTCTTTACAGCCTGATGATCGTGCTGTCGAGCATCAGCGTGTGGCTGGGCCGAAATCAGAGTCTGTATGACTTTTGGTTTTACATCACCAATTTTTCACGCTACCCCATGGAAATCTATCAAGGCGCGTTCGGCACGCCGTTGCGCTGGTCATTTACGTTCATCGTGCCGGTGCTGGTGGTGGTGAATGTGCCGGCCCGGCTGCTGGCCAAGCCGTTCGATCCAGGCAATTGGCCGCTGGCCATTTTCACGCTCTTGGCCACCGGCACAAGCTTGCTGGTCAGCCGCTGGTTCTTCAACCGGGCGTTGGGAAGTTACCGCAGCGCAAGCAGCTAATGCGGATCATCGAAATCGCCCTGGGCGCCGTGCAGAGCTAGTTCGCAAGTCCGGCTGAAACGCAGACCCAACCGGCGTCCGTCGCAGCGACCGCGCTGGGCCGATTCGCAGCACCAATCGCGCTGCGACGGATGCCGTGGTACCCTCCTCGCTTCCTCAACGCACGTTTGACAGACCACTCGGCCCTGGAATGAGCGACGCCGTGGTTGCGAGCGGCTTTCGGCGCGGGCATACTGGAATCGCGCGGTGATTTAACGCAGATTGCTCTTCCGCTATGCAGATCGACCCATTGCGGCAATATCTCGACAGCCCGGCCCGGGCAGAGCCGTGGCTGCGCGCGTGGGGCGTCAATGATGTGCGCCATGCGCACGCCAACGTGCTGAGCATGGCCAACGCGGGTATGACGCTCGACCTGCTGGCGGCGGTGTGCGACATTCTGGCCGAGCAACTTCCGCTGGCCAGCGACCCCGACATGGCGCTGAATAATCTCGATCGCTTCGTCGCCGCCGCTCGCAGCCCGTTGGCCCTGGGTTCGCTGTTCGAGCGCGACCGCGAGGCGCTGCCGATTCTCTTGCAGATTTTTTCGACCAGCCAGTATTTCAGCGACCTGCTGATCCGAGACACCGGCAGCTACGACCTGCTGCGGATGACCGAAGGGCAGCCGGTACATCGCGACGTGCTGGTGGCCGAGCTGGCGAGCGAAATCGATGCCCTGGGCGACCCGGCGGCGGTGACCACCGCCCTGCGGCGATTCAAGCGCCGCGAGACGCTCCGCATCGCCTACGGCGACATCGTGCGGGGACAGTTGCTCGAAACGGTGACCGCCCAAATCTCGCATTTGGCCGACGCCATTGTCGAAGCGGCCCTGCGGTTCTCTTGGCGGCAATTGGTGCAGAAACGCGGCCTGCCGCGGCGGCCCGACGGCGGGCTGTCGCGCTTCGTCGCGCTGGGCATGGGCAAGCTGGGCGGCGGAGAACTTAACTACTCCAGCGATATCGACCTGGTGTTTCTCTACGACGCCGACGGCAAGACCGATGGGCAGCGGCCCACCACCAACGTTGAGTTCTTCGACCGCCTGGCGCGCGAAGTGGTGAGGCTGCTCAGCGAGCCGACCGACATGGGCTACACCTATCGCGTCGATATGCGGCTGCGGCCCGAGGGTGAACGCGGCCCGTTCGTACACAGTCTCGAAGCGGCCACGTCGTACTATGACGTGTTGGGCCGCACCTGGGAGCGGCAGGCTTACGTGAAGGCCCGTCCCGTGGCCGGCGATTTTGAACTTGGCTGCGAGTTTCTCGACCATCTCACTTCCTGGGTCTACCGCCGCTATCTGTCGCTGGCCGACATCACCGGCATCAAGGCCCTGAAGCGGCGAATCGAGCACCGCGCCATCAGCGAAGGCGCCGAGTCGCGCAATGTGAAGACCGGCCGGGGCGGCATTCGCGACGTCGAGTTCGCCATCCAGTTCTTGCAATTGCTCAACGGCGGCGATCTGCCCGAAATCCGCACGGGCAACACGCTCGATGCCATCGCCCAACTCGAAAACGTCGGCTGCCTCACGCGGCAAGAGCGGTCCCTGCTGGAAGAGAACTATCGCTTTTTGCGAAAAATCGAGCACCGGCTGCAGATCATGTTCGATTTGCAGACACACCTGATGCCCGACGAGCCGGGCGAGCTGCGCAAGCTGGCCATTCGCCTTGGCTATCGCGACACGCCGGAGCGCTCGGCGTTGGCGGCGTTCGAAGCCGATTATCAAACTAAGACGGCGCTCAACCGCAAGATACTCAACCATCTGCTGCACGACGCCTTTGGTGACGACGCTCAGACCGAGCCGGAGGTCGATCTGGTGCTCGATCCCGATCCCCCGCCGGAACGCATCGCCGAGGTGCTGGGACGCTATCCGTTTCGCGATGTCTCGCTGGCGTATCAAAACTTGATGTCGCTGTCGACGGAAAAGCTGCGGTTTCTGCTGACCCGACGCTGCCGGCATTTTTTGGCGGCCATTGCGCCGCGGCTGCTGAAGGCCATCGCCGCCACGCCCGACCCCGATTCAACGCTGGTGAATCTCGAAAAAGTCAGCGACTCGCTGGGCGGCAAAGGCGCGTTGTGGGAACTGTTTAGCTTCAACCCGCCCTCGATGAACTTGTATGTCGAGCTGTGTTCATCGAGTCCGTATCTGTCAGGCATTCTGATCAGCAACCCCGGCATGATCGATGAACTGATGGACAGCCTGGTGCTGAACAAGTTGCCCACGCGCGCGTCGCTGGCTGCGACGCTGGCCGAGCAATCGCGGGCGGCGGAAGACCTCGATCCCATTTTGCACAGCTTCAAGAACACGATGCAGTTGCGGGTGGGGGTGCGCGACATTCTCCGCAAGGAAGACGTGCATGCCACCACAGCGGCGCTCTCGGCCATCGCCGAAACGTGCCTCGAAAAGATCACCGCGGTGGAATACGAAAGGCTGACATCCAAGTGGGGCGAGCCGACGATTGGCGAAGGCCCGCGGGCCGGCGAGCGCTGCGAGTTCGCGGTGCTCGGCATGGGCAAGCTGGGCGGGCGCGAGCTGAACTATCACAGCGATCTCGACCTGGTGTTTCTCTACGAGACGGACGGCAATACGGTCAACGCGCGGCGCCGCGGCGCCACGACGACGAATCAACATTTCTTTAGCGAGCTGGGGCAGCGGATCATCAAAATCTGCAGCCGGCTGGGACCGTATGGCAAGTTATACGAGGTCGATCTGCGGTTGCGCCCGACCGGTAAGAGCGGCGCGCTGGCGACGACCTTCGCCGAGTTTTCGCGTTACTTCGCCGAGGGCGACGGGCAGCTTTGGGAGCGGCAGGCGCTTTGCAAAGCGCGAGTGGCCGTCGCCAGGCCCGAAGTGGCCGATACGCTTTCGATGCTGGTCAACATCGCGGCTTTCGACCATCCCTGGCAATCCGGACATGCCACACTGATTCGCGACATGCGGCGGCGGATGGAAGACGGCGCCCCGGCCAACAACATCAAGCGCGGGCCGGGCGGAATTGTCGATATCGAGTTCGTCGTCCAGTCCCTGCAGCTTAAATATGGCCGCGACAACCCCGCGGTGCGCACGCCCAACACGCTCGAAGGGCTGGCCGCCTTGCACCAGCACGGCTATCTCAACCGGGCCGACTACGACTATTTCACCACCAGTTACGGCATGTTGCGAGCGCTCGAATCGCGGCTTCGTCTCATGCGGGCGGCCAGCCGCGTGCTGCCCGACGACCCCTTGGAGCTGGCCAAGCTCGCGCGTGCCTTGGGCTATTCCGATGGCGCCGCGTTGCAGACTGAATGTCGGCACTATCTGCGCCGCAACCGCGAGCGGTTCGACGCGATGTTGCTTGCCGAAGCGCAGGCGGCGTCGGAGGTCGTGGTGACTGAATGAGCGATGAAGGAACCCGCTTTGATTGCTTATTGCTTTCGGAGCAAAACGCAAACCTACCCGTGCGCCGCCGCCTCGTGATAGATCGCCTGGAACGCACCCAGAATCCTGCCGACGTTATCGACGTAGTAACGCTGTCGATCCAGTTGCGCCATTTGGCCATCGAGTCGCAAAAACTGCCAGGTCTCGCCGGTGGTAACACAACCGAAAATTGGCGCCTCGGCCCGCCCGGCGCGTTCGTTAAAGAGGCGGGCGCCCGACATCTGCGCGATGCATTGCCCTAAGCCGATCTCGATGTCGTTTTTCTTCGCCTCCACAACCGTCATCAATGGCGCGTGCAGGGGAGGCAGCGCCGGGCCGAGCGCGAGAATAAAGTCGCATTCGCCTGCCAGGCCCTGTTCGGGCGCTACATCGAGCCGCTGCCCGGAATAAATGGCCACCTGATCGCCGCTGAGTTCCCGCGCCGCCAACAGAATCGGAACGACGATGAATTCGCTGCGGGCTTTTTCACTGATCAAGGCCAACCGCGTGCCCCGTGCCATCAAGGGCGGTAGCCAATCGGGAACCCGCGCCGGCGCGGCGTTCGGGAATAAATCCGCCTCCTGGGACGTGACGCCCAAATGGCACACGGCATCTTCTAAGGTAAACTCGCGGTACGATATCGGCGTTCTGCCGTTCAGATCGGACGGCAGTTCAATCGTCAGGCTCATAAAAGCACTCCTCCTAGGCGATTGTACCACCGGCCACAAGGGCCGGGGCTACCGGCCGGAGAATCCGGTACTTGCATCAATCCGTATTCTTCGCGCGATAAGGAAGCAAGCGGCTGCTGTAAACCAATGAAGCCCGCAGAGCAGCCCCGGGCTCAACTGCTGATCGAGCATCGGCTGGCCCCACACCGACCACTTCCAAAGCGTCGGGCTAGCCAGCAACAGGGTTCCCCAGGCGGATAAAAGGACCGCGGTCAGGGGCAGGAATCGCTTGACGGCTCGCCGGTTGAACCGTCTGCATCGAAGAACGAGACGTGGAAAATGGCTAGCCGACCACGGGGGATAGGGAATCGCTGCTTCCTTCTCCGGCTGCGAAGGGGCGACGCCTAAGAACGATTCCGCGGCCTGGGGCGGTCCAACGTCGTGCCGGTTTTCGTCCATGCTCCGATTGTAGCGGCCGCACCAGAATCGCACTAGCTTGACACTCCCGAGCGGCGAGTTTATGATCGACTTAAACACTGATTCCACAAGCGTTTCTGTTCGCCCGGCTCTTATCTCCGGCGCCATGTCATGAGTATTCTCAGCAGGGTTCTTGTCGGCTTCATCCTGGTGGCGTCGATCGGGTTTTTTATCCTGGCTGCCTACAACCTCAAGGCGCGCACCGCCTGGGAACAAGAGATCCAGCGGATCGAAAGCCTTTTGCCGCCGTTGGCCAGGCAAATTGAGGTGCTCCGCAACGGCGACCGCACCGCCACGCCCCCGCAACTGGGCATCCGCGACCTGGAAATCCAAATGCACGACCTGATGGCCAGCCGAGGCAAGGTCTGGCGCGGTTGCACTGTGCAGAAAGCCCAGGGCAACGAAGTCGTGGTCGACGTTCCGTTGCCCGACCCTCATCAGATTCAAGACAAGATGGTGCTTTACGCCTTCGAAGAGGGCGAGCAGGGCGGCTACATTGCCGAGTTCAAAGTGGCCGGCATTGCTGACAAAAATGTCTCGCTGCAGTTGACCATGTCGTTTCAGTTTCCCTGGCAACTCAATCGGATCAATCAAAGCTCGCAACGCAAGCTGCCCTGGAGCTTGTACGAGAAGATGCCCGGCGATCGGCACGACGTGTTCCAGGGGCTGAACCAGCAGCAGTTGGCGGCGGTGATGCCGGGCAGGCCGCCCGACATTCGCCCCGTGCCGCCCGAAGTGCTCGAAGAATACGTCCGCGATGGCACGCCGGCCCAACCCAACGACCCGCCCGAGCGAGTGATGAACGGCAAGTATGAGCGGGTGCTGAACGACTACGAAGTTTACTTTCACTGGGTACACGCGCAGATCGCCAGCCTGAATGACCAGATTTCCGCGGCCACCACCGATCTGGGCCTGGCCGAAAACCTGCGCGATGATGCCCAGCAAGAAGTCGCCGGGCGGCAGAAGACCATCGACGAAACCCTCAAGCCGGAATTGACTAAGGTGCAATATGAGCTGGCGACCATCGGCGGGCACCTTGCCGCCTTGCAAAAGAAGCTGGCCGAAGTCGAGGCCGACATCCAACAGACGCGGAGCGAGAACAAGCGGTTGGCCGCGCAGTGGACCGCCTGGCAACTGGGGGCAGCCGAGCGATTGAATGACTTGATCGCTCGCGACCAGGCACGCGCCAGCCCGTAGCACCGGCATCTCCGCTTGTGCCGGTGGTCAGCTCGCCGTAGCATGAGCGTCACTCGCTTGCGCCGCAGGCGTTCCCAATAGCAAGGCTCTTCTTCGCCATCGGTTTCTGCCGTGGGACTCTACGATCGGGATTACATTCGCGACGACCCGCCGCCAGGTTTTTCGCTGGGCGCGCAGTCGATGGTGGTCAACCTGCTGATCGCCAACGTCGCCTTCGTGCTGGTTGATTTCTTGTTTTTTGAAAATCATCCGCTCAGCGATTACCTGGGGCTCCGTTCCGATCTGCTGCGCCATCCGTGGAATTGCTGGCAGTTGCTTACTGCCGGTTTCGTCCACAGTCGACGCGATCTTGCGCACATCGTCTTCAATATGGTTGGGCTGGTAATGTTCGGGCGCGGCATGGAAGAGGTGTATGGGCGGAAGGAATTCCTGCGTTTCTATCTCGCCGCGGTGGTGGTTGCGTCGTTGGTGTGGATCGCCGTCACGAATCTGCTTTCGCGCGGCGAGGCGATCATGTATGGAGCATCAGGAGCGGTGATGGCCGTCACGGTGCTTTACGCCTTGCACTTTCGCGGACGCATCGTGCTCACGTTTGGCATTCCGATTCCCGCCCTGGCAATGGCCGGGATCTACATGGTGTTTGGCGTCTGGGGCTTAGGGAACCAAAAGAGCGAGGTGGCCCATGCGGCGCACCTGGGCGGAGCCGCCTTTGCCTTGCTCTATTACTTCAGCGGCGTCAATTTGGGACGTCTGGCGCCGACCAGCCTCTCGCCGCGCGGTCTGCGGCCGCGGCCCAAGCTGCGAGTGCATGAACCCGAAGGCCGGGAAGAAAACCTTGCCTCCCAGGTCGACCGCATTCTGGAAAAGATCTCGCGCGAGGGCGAGGCGAGCCTTTCCGCCAAGGAACGGCGGTTCTTGGAAGACGCCAGCCGGCGCTATCAACAGCGCCGCCGTTAGGATCGCGATTTCGATCCACGCGCCTGGAGAGACAGAGGAATCGGGGGAGAGAGAGGGACCGAGAGACAACGTCGGTTTTGGGTAGTGTCCTAAAGTTGTGTTGCTGATGGGCAACCGGACACCAACCCGAAGAGTAAGCGAGGCAAATAGCGGGTACTTCCTCGCTAACGCTTCGGGTTAGTGTGGGCGAGCAATGCAATTTTAGGACACTACCCGGTTCTGCGACGGATTGACGAATCCCCCAGGCCGTGTTAGGCTTTCGGCTTCACCGTGGTCATGAAGGCCCGGCGGGCGTGTGTGCCTGGCCGGGCTTTTTTTCTGCGGGTTCTTGCTGCGACCGAACGGGCCGGAGAAGTGGTCGAGCGTGCGAGAAATGGTGTCAATTCGTAGGAGTGCGTGAAATGCCCGAAGGCAAAGTGAAGAAGATCGTTCAGGACAAGGGCTTTGGATTCATCGAAGCCCCCAACGGCAAAGACGTGTTTTTCCATCATTCCAGTGTGGCCGATGGCGGCTTCGACAACTTGTCGCAAGGGCAGGCCGTCGAATTCGAAGTCGACCAAAGCGGCGGGGGCAAGGGCAAAGGTCCGCGGGCAAGCTCCGTCCGGCCCATCTGAGTTTCGCGAGCGGGCGATTGGCGGCTGCTTCTGCACCGCCACGCCGCTCTTGACATCATCTCGGGCCTCTGTTTGAAGAGCCGAGGCGAATCGGATGACGCGCGGCCCCACCTCGGCGTTGGCCGGTTGAGCGATCATCGTGCGCCGCCGTCTAGGGGGACGCGCGCCCGTAGCACCTAGCCTGTAGATCGTGTTCGAGAGTTGTACCGCAGGGGCGCGGAAAGACATCAAGCCACAGCGCAATCCTCCCATGCAACGGATCGAGCGCGAGCAAGCCCGCAAATATGCCTTCGACTGGCGCGACGAGCCGCTGCTGCGCGTCGGCTCGGGCGAAAGCTTTGAGATTGAAACCTACGACGCCAGCACGGGCTTCTTCAAAACGCCCGACGACAAGGCGATTCCCGGCCGCCGGCCGGGCTTCGACCGCCATCCGCCCTTGGCCAACCCCATCGGCGGGCCTGTCTGGCTGGAAGGGGCCGAGCGCGGCGATACGCTGGTGGTGACGATCGAACAGATCACTGTGGCCGACTACTCGTGGATCGCCATCGGGCCGCGGCGGGGGCCACTGGGCGAATCGACCCGTTGGCCTGAGCTGTCGAGCGACTACACCACCAAGATCTTTCGCCACACGCCCGGACCCAGCGGCACCACGCGCGACGGCACGCTGCACTTCGGCGAGCGGCTGAGCTGGCCAATCACGCCGTTCATTGGCACCTTCGGCGTGGCGCCCGACCGCGAGGTGACCACCAGCCTCGATGGGCAAGGTCCCTGGGGCGGCAATCTCGACATCCGCGATGCGGCGCCGGGCAATCGACTGCTGCTGCCCGTCTTTCACGACGGCGCGCGGTTTTATCTGGGCGACGTACACGCCAGCCAGGGCGACACCGAATTCACCGGCACCGCCGCCGAAACGCAAGCCACCGTGCGGTTGAAGCTCGAAGTCATCAAGCAAAAAAGCCTCCCCTGGCTGCGGATCGAAAAGCCGCAATCGATCGTGGCCGTATGCGCCGACCGACCGCTGGAAATCGCCGTAGAACGCGCAACGGTGTTCCTCATGGAATGGCTGATCGCCGAGCACGGCTTCACTCCCGGCGACGCTTATTGCCTGGTGAGCACATGTCCCGATTTCCGGATCAATGTCTATCAGATGTGCCGGCTGGGCAAACTGAGCTTCGTGGCCGGCGCGGAGCTGCCCCGCCAAGTCGCCTGCCGAGGTTCGGCTTGAATCGGCCTTTGCTCCATCGCCCGTTTATCCCGCATCGGTAAACCGCCCGCGAAAGAAACCGCTGCCGGCGGGCGGCTGATAGCGAATGTCCAGCGCCGGGCCGGCGATCGCGCGACCTTCGGCCAACGAGTGCAACGCCAAATCGAGCGCGGTGCTGGTCAACAGCGTGCGCTCGACCGGGTAAGGCGGCGTGCCCGTCTGGAAGAATTTCTCGATGTTCGCGGTCAACGGATCGAAGAATTTCGCCCCCGGCGGAGCGGGCAGATAAAAATTGGTCGAGAGCACGTCCTCGCGGCCCGCGACACGCCCGGCAAAGTTCATGTCGGAAAGCTGCTCAGGCAAGTTCACCACCGCGCCGCGCGTGCCGTCGCGATACTCAATCAGAATGGCCATCGGCTTGGGCACGTTCTCGCGCGGATCGCCAATGTTGTAGCTGGGGCTGCGCGCCGCGGCGGCGCGCAACAGGTCCCACGACCAACGCCCCTGGTCGCCGGCCCGCCACACCGCCTCGCCCGAAAGGCATTCGACGGAGCGCACGCCCGTCTCACCGCCGCGGCGGCGTTCGAGCATGCACTGCAACGATTCCAACGCGTGGAACAAGTAAATCTCGGCGATGTTGCGGTCGTAGCCATACAACAGCAGCCCCTCGCGAAAGGGCGTTTCGAGCGGAGGCTCGAGCTCGGGCCGCCGCCAGGTGACCGGCAACGAAGAGCCGGCCATGAGGCCGAAACCCAACTCGCGCGCGGTCTGGACCATTTCGGCCGCGCGGCGGTGATCGTACGAAAGATGTTTGTCGACGAACACAGGCACGGCACGATCGCTGCGCCGAAATACCTCGACGATTTGCTGAAACAATTCAAAGCGCGGATAGAGAATCTGTCCAAATTCGTTCACCGGGTAATCACCATGCTCGCAGATCAATAGCACGGCATCGACGTCGAGCCGCTCGCCGCCCAGCGCGCCAGCCACCGTCTCGGCCAGTTCGATTTCGTGCCGGCGGCAGGTCGCGCGGCCCAGGTCGTCGTCGGGATACTGATCGTTGTACATGCGCACCAGGTGAAACGGCGGCTGGTGATGAAAGCCTTCGCGCGAGTAACCGTGAATGAAGCGCCCGGCGATATGATACGCGTGCGATTTATAGCGATAGATCGAGTTGATCGCCGCCACGCGGGGCAGCCGGTCGCCCGATGGCTCGTCTTTTGCCAAAGCCACGCGAGCCGAACAGAGCGGCGAACCTATCGCGGCGGCCGTGGCGGCCAAAAACCGCCGCCGCGATAGCCAAGGACGCTCATGGAGATCGTGATCGGTCATCGGAATTCTCTCGCTCATTGACCAAAGCGAATCCGGCTCACCTGGTGGGCCAGCATCCATTCGAGCCAGGCCTCGTGCTCTTCGCTCAGTTCCACTTCGGTTTGGTTCTCG
Source organism: Pirellulales bacterium (assembly GCA_025927475.1). Taxonomy (GTDB): domain Bacteria; phylum Planctomycetota; class Planctomycetia; order Pirellulales; family JAICIG01; genus JAICLL01. Next base: position 3,909 of record JAICLL010000032.1, on the reverse strand, counting down.
CTGTCCAGCGGCGAAACGACCGAGATCACTCCGTCGTCGAGCCACCGCCGAGCATTGACCGCGTCGATCCAGTATTCGTCTTCGCCAAGCTCCGGCACGCCGTGCTCGCCCGGTACGCTCATGAAATACGCCACCTCGTGCCGCAGCCGGTCGGACGCTTCAAACGGCAGCAGTTCCGGATAGTCGGAGGCGTATATTTTCGTGGACATGCGGGCTCGGTCAGCGGGCAGAAAGCAATCCTCGTGCGGAGGTTCGCAGACCCGCATTATCCACAAATTGGCGCCGAATCAAGAGTCGCCGCGGCACTATCGCGCCAGGTACTCGTCGCTGGCCAGCATTTCCAACTGGACTTTCTCTAGTGGAGTCTTGTTGTCAAGTTGGCTGCTAAAAAAGGTGGCGCCGGCCTGGTCGCCATCGCGATGGAAATAGGTCTGATACCAGCCGGCAACCGTCGTCGACGAAGCTGGGTTGTTCACCAGCAGGCTATGAAATTCTGAACTACTCACAAAGCTTTGGGCAATCTCGCTGCGCGAGGCGCCGCCGGTGAGCTGACTTTGCCAGAGAGCCATGCTGGGCGCGTCGCCCGTGCGGCCCAAAAGATCTTGATAGAGAGCCGCGAGGAAGCCATCGTTGCTGCCGCCGGCGCGGGTAAAGAATTCGTCCGATGCGGCGATGTCGGCCCGCACCGCCGCTTCGTCCGACCCGTGCATCAATTGGTTCGTCCAATAATCGAGCCCCTGAGTTTCGGCCGCGCGGCCCAGCAGTTTCTGATACATCGAGTTGACCATCAGGTGTAAATGCTCCGGCGATTCAAGAATCGCTTGAGCAACCGTCACTTGAGCCATACCCGAGGCCATCAGGTTCAGCCAGGGTTGGTCGTCGCCGCCCACCGGGTCGCGGCCCAGCAGGTCTTCGTAGAGGTGTTGGACAAACGCTTGTTGCTGGCCGGCGCCTGCCACGGTGGGCGGCTGATTCGGCGGGGGCGTGGTCGGCGGCGGCGTAATGGGAGGCGGCTGATTGGCCGGCGCCACTTGGATTTTAAAGGTTCGGGAGACCGTACCTCCGTCATCCGTGGCGGTTACCGTGATGTTCGCCGTTCCCTGGGCGCCCGCTACGGGCGTATAGGTGAGCGTGCCACTGGCATTGGGCGATGTGTAATTGACCGTGGGATTGGGAACCAAGCCGGGGTTGTCGCTGACCGCGCTGATGGTAAGCGGCTGCGTGGTATTCGCCCCCACGGAGATTCCGGTGAGCGCGATCGTCTGTTGGCCCGCGCCGGGCGGAATCACGGAGGGGTTGGGAATCGCTGCCAGCGTGGGCGGCTGCTTGCTTGGCGTGCTGGCGGTGGCCGTGACCGAGCCGGTCTGCCCGGCCAGGTTCGTCTCAGAGTTCGGACCGGTCGTCAAGGCGCCGCTGTTCACATCGCGGAACAACGAGTTGGCGCCGTCGGTGGGCTCTTGGCCGGCCGTGAACGTGAGGCTGTCGACGTCGGCGTAATCAAACGAGTCGCCCTGAGGATTGAAGAAGTTGTCTGGAATGATGTAGTCGGGCGTAACCGCGCCTGGCAATGCCGCATAGCTCGCCGTGCCGATCAGAAAGTGGTGATTGGCCGTGGCGTCAGTCGGCAGATCCGCCGGAAACGTAAACTTGTTTTCGTTGCTGCTAATAAAGTGACCTGCCAGGTGATTTTCGCCGTTGGCCGGATCGCTCAGTTCGATGAATTGCGCCTTGCCATCGGGGCTGGAAAAGACCTGGTCGATCTTCCAGAGATGGAAGGTGAGCAGCAGCCGCGATTCACATTGCTCCAGCCGGCAGGCGCGCAGCCCGGCGGCACGGCGGCATGCGGCGGCACGGCGACGGGGCGGTTCGACGGCGCGGCGAAGCAGGTTGGGGAACATGGCGGACTCGATTGGATGGGTAAAGTGGCCTCAATAGTGTGAACGTAAGAACGCCACCCCACCGGGCGCACAATTCCCGAAATCCGCTCAAACGTCGCCGGCGAACTCCGATGATCCCAGAATTGCCGCGAGCACTTGCTCGTCGGTCGCGCCGTTCTTCAGGCCATTGACAAAGGCGTTCAGTCCTCCGGCGTCGGCCGGACGCCCCAAGAGTGTCTCGAAGTCTTGCCGCACCAGGTTATTGAGAAACTCCTCGCTGGCGAAGACCGCCGCGGCGACCTGCGCGCGGGCGCTGCTGTCGCTCAACGACAGCCGGTCCCAAAACGCCTGCGCTTGCGGGTCGACGCCGCGACCCAAACTGTCCTGGTAGAGCGTATTGAGGAAGCTGTCGCCGTCGCCCGCGCCGCGCGATTGGAAATACTCGGGCGAGCTGACGATAATGTTTTCCACCTGCTCGCGCGTCGAGCCGGTGGACATCAGATTACTGAAGTAACTGACGGCGCTGTCTTCGGCGTTTCGATGCAAGAACTGTTGAAAGAGCGTTTGCACCTGGTCCGCCAGATAGGCGGTCGATGCCTCGATCTGCGCGACCACGGTCGAGGCCGGCACGCCGCTATTCAACTCGCCGACGAAGAAGCTCAAGCCGCCGTCGTCAACATCTCGATGGAGCAGATTCTGAAAAAGCTGTTCGATCAACCGTTCGTGGTCGCTGCCGACCACGACGCGCGAGGTGGTCACGGTCTGGCTGCCGCCGTCGTCGCTGATCGTCACCGTGACCGTATGCCGGCCCGGGCGTTGGAAGGCATGGCTGCCGGACACGCTGAAGCCGGCGCCGCTGGCGTCGATCGTACCCGTCGTGGACGCGCTGCCATCGTCCCAGTCGATGGTCGCGGTGTAATTGGCGGCGGCCTCGGCCCCTCCGGCGTCGGTGAACGTGGCCAAAGTAATGGTCGTTGCGTCGTTGCGAGCGAGATTCGCCTTGGCGCCCGTCGCAGTCAGCGGCGCATCGGCAACGTTCGCGCTGCTCGCCACCGTGATCGGACTATTGGCGTTGTGAACGATAGTTACGTGGATCGAGTCGGTGGCTTCCTCGCCGTAGGTGTGATTCCCCTGCACATTGAAACCTCCCGCGCCATTACTGGTTACGGTTCCGGTCGAACTCGTGGCGTCGCCCCAGTCGATGGTGGCGTTAAAGTCGCTCGCCACGAGTGACGAATCGTTGGAGGCGAACGTCGCCAGCGTGCCATTGAATGCCGCTCCTTCGGTCGCCGAAATGGTTGTGCCTTGGCCGGTCAAGGTCGAAGTGCTGCTGGTGGCGGAGGCGGTGCTGCCTCCTTCATCTTGAATGCTGGTGGTAATGGTGTGTGCGCCCGCCGCGGCGTAGATATGGCTGCCCACTACCGAAAAAGTGCTGCCGCTCAGCGAGACCGTGCCGGTGCTCGAGCTGCCGTCGCCCCAATCGATGGTGGCGGTGTAATTGGCCACCGGCTCGGCGCCGCCCGCGTCGGTAAAGGTGGCAACCGTCGCGGCGGAGATGGTGGCGCCCTGAGCGGGATTGACGGGCACGCCGACGGCGGTCAGCGGCGCGTCGGCCACGACGATCGAGGCACTCATCGTAAAATTGTCGTCGGCCGCGTCGTTGATGGCGACCGAGACCGCATCGGCGCCTTCTTCAGCGAACGTGTGCGAACCCAGCACATTAAACCCGCCGCTGCCATTGGCCACGATCGTGCCGGCTGAGGTCGTGCCGTCGCCCCAGGTGATCGTTGACGAAAACGCGCTGGGCAGCGCGCCGACGTTCTTGGAACTAAAAGTCGCTATCGTGCCGCTGATTGCGGCGCCCTCGGTGGCCGACAGTTTTGCGCCGTCGCCGGCAAGCGGCGTATTCTGCGCACTCACCAACGAGCCAAACAAGCCGTGTTGCTCGCCGTCGGTGCCTGCCGAAAAGAAGAGCGTGTTGGCGCCGCCCGCCGCGGTGCCATTGCCAAACGCCAGCCCCCACAGCCCGTCG
>JAICLL010000169.1 GCA_025927475.1 Pirellulales bacterium | reverse complement strand
GCCCCGGGTGCCCCGCTGATGCACCCTACCACCCCAACCCCCCCCCCCCCCTGCGGCGCCGGTGCCCGGGGGGGGCCGCCCGCGTCGGGGGCCGGACGCCACGCGGAAACGGGAGGGGATGTTGAGGCAACGCGTCTAGCGGTCAATCATCGCTCGACGGAGGCAAGCTCCGTCGTGACGGAACAAAAACGGCACCACGCCGCACCCCTGGCAACAATACATTTTGCGCAGGCCAGGCAGAGCCTTGGCGATGCCCCGGCAGACCAATGCCTTCTTGTGGAACAGTCTCCGACTGTTTCGGATTGGCATGGTCAGGAGACCTTGCCGCAACTACGGTAGGCCGGCGCGGCGCCATTGTTAGTTCATCGCCGGCAGCGAGCGGTGAAAATGAACGTGACGCCAGCGGCCTGCTTGCCGCTGCCAGATGCGCGTCTCTTCGGTGGCCGCGGTGACGGGCGTGCCGTCCGGTCCCATTTTTTGCACCAGTCGCACGTAGCTGACCACCGCCGCATCCGCGCCCAGCCAGCGCACGCGCGGCGACGCCATCGTCACCTGCCGCGGATCTTTGGCCGCTTCCCGCTCAAAGTAATAGCGGTGGAACGGCATGCCGATGATCTGTTGCCCGCGGCCCTCGGGCTCGAACGCCGACAACGTCGGATCGCATAGCTCTTCATAGGTGGGCCAGTCAGCGGCCGAAATGCTTTCCAACAGCCGTTGATTGAGAGCCAGTAGTTCCTGGTCGGCTTCGTTCATCAGTCGAGCATCCCCAGCTTCACCAGTTTTTCGCGGCACTCGTCGCGCTCGCGCGAGCGCTTCAATTCGGCCCACTCGGGCGGTTGCGCTGCCAGAAAATCGTCGTCTGTCGCTCGTGCCCGGCCCTCGGCAGCTAGCCGCCGCACAAGCCGCTCGATCAGTTCGCAATCCAACCGTGTCAGAAACATGCCCTGCACGCGGTAATCGACAAACGCTTCCCACACGATCGGGAACAACGGCCGCACGATCTGCTCGCCCAGCGTCGTGGCGTATTGGCGAATTTCCCACTGGGCGTGGCTGTCCATCCGCAGCGCCAAGAAATGCAACAGGTTGTGCAGGTCGATTTTCCAATAGGCCTCGGTGTAGGTCGACAGCGGCAAATCTTTGCGGGCTTGCTCGCGGGCCACACCCAGCTCGATCCGCCGCTGGTAAAGCTGACGGGCCTGAGCGAGCAATTCCGCCTCGGCGGCCGACAGGTCTTGCCCCAAATCGGCGGGCAAAGCATCGCCGCTGCCCTGCCGATTGCTGGCGGCCTGGCTGCGCCACTGATGGGCCGGCGTGCGCTGGGCGGCGTCGATGGCCAGCGAATAACGCGTGCTGTATTCGTTCACGTTCGCCGTGCGATGGCGAATCCATTGCCGCCAGGTGTCCATCGGCACGCGCACCAGAAACTTCAGCTCGACCATCTCAAACGGCGTGGTGTGCCGGTGCCGCAGCAGATAGCGTATCAATCCGCGGTCGTCCGATACTTGCCGCGTGCCCTCGCCATAGCTGACGCGGGCCGCCTGCACCACGGCCTGATCGTCGCCCATGACATCCACCAGGCACACAAAGCCGTCGTCCAAGACCGAAAACTTCTTCCAGCGGAGTTCCTCAATTTGGGCGGCGTTGGTCGGCATGCGGGAAGCACGTTGGAAAAGCGAGTCGTTTTGGGCGGCAGTTTAGGATCTGGCGATCTGGCCCAATTCTGACTGAATTGTGTGGATGATTCTTTCGACCTCGCCAGTGCGAGCATCGCAAACGCAGGTCACTTCGTGACCGCCGCCAGCACCATCGCGACCGCGAATCAGGAAGTGAAGCATAGTGTTCTCAGTCTCGGCAACGGTGCCCAGCTTTTCCCAGGCCTCAGCGGCCGTGGCATTGCGGTAGATGAAAAATTCGTTGCTAGAGCCGACGTCATTCCAACCGCCTTCGAGTGGATGCGCTTGGTCGTCTTCGACATCCTGAAAAAGTGCGTCAGGCCAATATTGACGGCAGATGTCGGCAATCACCTCGCCCACCGGCGCGGATGGCGGCGCCATGAAAACAACATCAATTCGGCCAATCATATGGGGTGTTGTAAAATAGGCGCCGAACGGATGGTCACCGGGCGGCTGAACCGCGCGGAAACGCCATGGTTGGTTCGCGTTAATTGCATTGAACCCTGCTCGATTCGTGAAGTGGTTCATTGCACCGGATTAGGGGCAGAAAGAATCCCAAAGCTTCATTCTGACAGCTTAACCCAGAAAATTCCAGAGGCACATCGAAAGGCAGTCCGGCACATGTTTCAACGCACATGATTTCACGGCACGCGACTTCTAGGAATACGGCAACCGGATAGCCCGTAAACAAACGGCTGACGGCGGCCAACCAGCCCTAGCCGCCTCGGCGGCGTTGTTTATAATTCTCCTCTTCCCAGTGCAAACTCCTTGGCCGCGGTCGCCCAGCGATCGGACCGGCCTTTTTTGTTTTACGGACCTCGAATGACCACCGCCGAAGCCACGAGCGCCGCCGCCCGGCTGACGGATGAAAAAGTGCTGGTGCTCGATTTCGGTTCGCAATACGCGCAGCTTATTGCCCGGCGCGTGCGCGAGCAGCGCGTCTATTGCGAGATCGTGCGGCACTCGATCACCGCCGAACGCGTGCGCGAGCTGGCCCCGCGCGGGCTGATTCTTTCGGGCGGGCCGGCCAGCGTTTATGAATCGCAAGCCCCCAAGTGCGATCCCGAATTGTTCCGCCTGGGCATTCCGATGCTGGGCATTTGTTATGGCATGCAGCTTGCCTGCGAAGTCTTGGGCGGTCGCGTCACCAGTGCGCCGGCGCGCGAGTATGGCCGGGCGGCGCTGCATATTACCGGCTTCAGCGAATTATTCGAGGGCCTGCCCGCGGAAACCGAAGTTTGGATGAGCCACGGCGACCAGGTGACGCACGTGGCGGGCGATTTCGAGCCGTTGGCGGCAACGCACACCTGCCCCATCGCCGCCGTTAAACATGCCACGCTGCCCGTCTACGGCTTGCAGTTCCACCCCGAAGTCACGCACACGCCGCTGGGCCAGCGGGTGTTGGAAAATTTCTTGTTGCGCGTGTGCGGCTGTCAGGGACGTTGGCAACTCGGCGATTTTGCGCAAGAAGCCATTCAGCAAATTCGCCAGCAGGTGGGCGCGCGCCGCGTGATCTGCGGACTTTCGGGCGGCGTCGATTCGTCGGTGGTGGCGGCCTTGCTCTATCAAGCCATCGGGCCACAGCTTTCGTGCATTCTGGTCGACAACGGCCTGCTGCGCAAGGCCGAAGAAGAAACAGTCATCCGCGAGTTTTCCAACCATTTTCAAACCGACCTGCATGTGGTGAAGGCCGAAGATCGCTTTTTGGCGGCGCTGGCCGGCGTCACCGATCCGCAAGAAAAGCGCCGCCGCATCGGGCGAGCCTTCATCGACTGCTTCGCTGACGAGGCCGCCAAGATCGAAGGCGCCGAATTCCTCGCCCAGGGCACGCTCTATCCCGACGTGATCGAAAGCGGCGCCGCCGCCGACGGTCCCGCGGCCACCATCAAGTTGCACCACAATGTGGGCGGGCTGCCCGAAGACCTGACCTTCAAGCTCATCGAGCCGCTGCGCGATCTGTTCAAAGACGAAGTCCGCCGGCTGGGGCTGCAACTGGGATTACCCGAAGACATCGTCTGGCGGCATCCGTTTCCTGGCCCCGGCCTGGCCGTCCGCTGCCTGGGCGAGGTGACGCGGGAACGGCTCGAGCATCTGCGCGAGGCCGACGCCATCGTGATCGAAGAGATCAAAGCCGCCGGATTGTATCGTCAAACTTCGCAAACGTTCGCCGTGTTGTTGCCGGTGCAGAGCGTGGGAGTAATGGGCGACGCCCGCACCTATGAAGACGCGATCGCCATCCGCTCGATTGACAGCGAAGACTTTATGACGGCCGACTGGAGCCGGCTGCCCTACGAGCTGTTGGCCCGTCTTTCGACGCGAATCATCAACGAGGTGAAGGGGGTCAACCGCGTGGTGTACGACATCAGTTCGAAGCCGCCCGCCACCATCGAGTGGGAGTAATTCAGTACGACAGTGACAGAAGATTTAGGGACATTGGGTTCCGCGAACGGATCGCCCACCTTTCTTATTTTTCTGCCACCAATTTGTCTGTCATTCTTTCCAGTTCTTTCGTTTCCGACGTAACTCTCAAAAACAGCCGCTCCAGGTTTTCCTCGTCCGGCTTGATCTGCGTCAAAACCACCCCGTTGGCAGCCGCTAAACGAAAGAATCCGGCGTTGTGCCAACCGAGCGGCGCAACGAGGGTGGCCGTGGCGTTGTTGGCCGAAGCCACTTCGAGGCCGGCTTCGCGCAGTGCATTCAAAAAGCCCTCGCCCGATCCTTGCCAAGCCAGTTCGTAGCGATTGCCCACGTCGCCCCGCAACGCGTCGAGTGTGCCCGAGCGAACCACGCTGCCGCGGTCGAGCACCACAATCTGCCGGCAGAGCCGCTCGACGTCGCCCAATAGGTGCGTGCAAAGAATCAGGCTTTTGCCGGTTTCGGCGATCAAGTCTTCCAAGAGGCCCAGCATCGCCTCGCGACCCGCGGGGTCGAGGCCGTTGGTCGGTTCGTCCAACAGCAGCAGTTGCGGATCGTGCACCAGGGCCGCGGCCAGCTTGAGCCGCTGCACGTTGCCGCTGGAATACTCCTCCAGGCGGCGATAGCGCAACTCGCCCAGCCCGACGTAACCAAGCACCTCGTGCGCCCGCCGCTGCGCGTCGCGCCGCGGCATGCCGTATAGCTCGCCCGATAGCGACACATATTCGACGCCCCGCAGCAGCGGCACCGTCGCCGCCGACTCGGGCATGTAGCCGATCAGCCCGCGCAGCCGCCGACCCGCACGCGCCAATTCGCAGCCCAGGATGGCGCCGCGCCCCGCGTCGGGACGCAGCAAGCCCAGCAGAATCTTGAGCAACGTCGACTTACCGGCGCCATTGTTTCCCACCAGCCCCACCGTGCCCGGCTGAAGTGTCAGCGTCACGTCTGCCAGCGCGCGCACCTGGCCAAAGCTGCGGCGGATGCCAACCAGTTCGACCAGCAAGTGAATTTCCCTTTTAGCGTTGACGGCCTTTGACATTCAAATCGACGTGTGGACCAGCCGCCCTCGGCTAGTTCGGCGATGCCGACAATGCACAGCCGAGGGCGGCTATGCCACATGCCTATTCGCGCGATTTACTGACGCTATGATGTTTTCGCCAGCAGCTCTTCGAGCAATTTGGCGAGCAACGCTGGATTATCCGACTCGACGATCCGCTGCGCCCGAGCGGCGGGCACCTTCAGCTTGTCGAGCGATGCCGCCGCCTGCGCCCATTTGCGTTGCCGGGCTTTGCCTTCGGCCAGATACAGATCAGTCACCTGCTCCCCCAGCTTCTGCAGCAAGATCGCATCCTGGTTGCGATAGTAGTTCTTGATGATCTTTTCTTGATACTTGGTCCGTTCCGCCATGAACTGCCTCGTGCTATAAAAAGGGGAGAACCGCGTCACCAAAGATATCGAAACCACGGCTGCCGATAGTCTACCGAAATCGGCCGGCAAGGGAATCTCCGCTGTCATCGGCTGGCCGTGGTGGCGAAAACCAGTCGTTGGCCGTCGCTTGCCCATCGGTTGGTTTTGGCCAAATTCTCTCAAGATTTGCCCCGCGGCGGCGAAACGGGTATAGCAATGTGGATGCCCCAAGTGGGTGACAGCGGTCGCCGCGGCATCTGGTGAAACTTTGCCGCGGATCGCCGGGTATTCTCTTCACCTCTACCTTGTCGTCGCTTACTTTGTCGTCGCTCAGGAAAACTGCCATGAAAACCAGCCGCCTCTCACGGTTTGTCGTTGCCAATCTGCTTGCCGGCAGCTTGCTCGTCGCTCGGGGCACCCGCGCCGCGGATTCCCCCGTAGGACCGCTCGATTCGCTGCCCGCCGAAACCGTGGCGCTGGTCAAAATTGCCTCGCTCGATCGATTTGCCGCCGGATTTCAAGAGCTGGTGACGTCGATTGGGCCGCCCGCCACGATCGCCGGACCCGAGTTTGCCAAGGGCCTGAACGAGGCGTTCAAGGTCGGGGCCGACGGCACGGCCGTCGATCGCGCCAAGCCGGTGTATGCCGCGGTGTTCGCCATCGAAGGGCAGCCTTCGGAACCCGTGGCGTGGCTCGTCCAAACGTCCGACGAGGCCAAGCTCCGCCGCACCGTGCTGAAAGCCAGCGCCGACGGCGACCTGACGGTCGAAAAGCGGCCCGATGGTTTTGAAAAAGTAACGGCCGGCGCCGTGTGGTATTTCGGGCGACGCGGCGATTGGATCGTCTATACGCAAAACGAGGAAGTCGTCAAGCGCCTGACATTCGACCGCGGGCAGCAGCCGGCTCTTTCGACCCTGGTTGAAGCTCGCGCTCACGATGTCTTGAACGACGGCGATGCCGCGGTGTTTGTCAACATTGCTCAACTCATCGAACTCTATGGCGCCAAGCTCGACGAGGCTCGCGACAAGCTGCGCCGGCAGATTCAAATGTTGCCCAAAGAGTTTTTGGACAACGGCCTTAATCCCGAAGGTACCAAGAAAATGTACGGCGACGCCGCCGAAGTGGCCATCAACGCCGCCTACGACGGCCAATGGGCGGCGGGCCGGCTGTCGTTCAGCGCGTCGGGCGTCAGCGCCGAGGCGCTTTTGGGCGTCAAAGACGAAACGAACACCAGCGACATGATCGCCGCCTATCCGCCCGCCGGTTTTGATAGCCTGGGGTTGTTGCCTGCCGGCGCCGCGGTGTACTTCGGCTACACGCCCTATTCCGAGACGTTGGCCGACTGGCGGCGCGACTGGGTGAAGGCTGCCTACGGATCGGATTCGCCGAACGCGCAAAAACTGCTGGCGGCGATCGACACGCTCAGCCAGGCCGGCGTCACCACCAAGGTCGGCAGCCTTTCGCTGCCCTCGGGTCTGGACAACGCGATGGTCACCACGGCGATCAGCCAGGCCAAAGACGCCGAGAAACTGCGCGCCGGCGAAGCCGCCTATCAGCCGGCGGCCAGCGATCTGAGCACGCCGCTGTTCTCTCAATCGGCCAAGCTGCAGCCCGCCGCCGAGACCTACCAGAACCACTCGGTCGATTTGCTCACCACTCATTTTGAATTTAAAGACGTCACCGACATGGGCCAGCAGATCGGCCAGAAGCTCGTGCAAAAGCTCTTTGGCGGCGACGAGTTTCAGTCGCGGCTGACCACGGTCGAGGGGCTGCTGGTCGAGGTCGGCGGCAACGACGCCAAGTATCTGCACGAGTTGATCGACGGGCTGGCCTCCGGCGAAAAAGTGCTGGGTCTCGATGAAGCCTACGCGGCCACCCGTGACCAACTGACCGAGCAGGCCAATCTCATTGCCTTGATCAACGCGCCCAAGCTGCTGGTGAATCTGCTGTCGATCGTCCGCAACATTCCGCCCTACGACATGTTTCTGGCCCAGGCGCCGATCAACTACGGCGCTCAGCCGGCCGCCTCCTACGCCGGCATTTCGCTGGGAACCGAGTCGCGAGCGGTGCGCGTCCATTTGTTCATCCCCTCTGGCCAACCGCAGGGCGTATTGCAAATCTTCGGGCAAGGGCGCTGAGGGGCCTTGTCGCTTTCTGCCTGGAGGAATAGGACCGATGGATGCCTCAGAGCGAAACTATTGGCCATTTTCTGTGCTGCCGGAGCAAGAGCGAACAGGACAGCATTGCCGGGAGATCGAATACCTTGAGGCTGCGTACGGCCGGGGATTCAAGCCTTTCACGTTTGGCGCCGGAAATTACGGCGCAACGAGTAATTGCCGATCGGGAAACATTCTGGTCCGCGGCCGCAACCGCTGGGAGCTTGCCCTGTCCGCCGGGGACACGCGAATCGCGTCGGCTTTTGTCGATGATTTTGCATCGGCCGCCGCAGCAGTGTTGTCCTGGCTTGAAGGAGGCGACACGCCCGCAGTGCTGGCGAAAGTCGAGGGTCATTTGGCCGTGACGCCGGGATCCGATCGGCTGTTTGTCGTTCATGCGCAGGCTAATGTGTAACGCCTTCCGCGGCGGCGGAAAGCTTGCCCGGCTTCTGCGTAGCCGCACGGGCGACGGCTTCGATGGCGATGGCCGCCACCGCCGAACCGTAGTCGAGATCGATGTTCTCCATCGTGTCGTGCGTGTCGTGATAGCCCTTGCGGTTGATGTCGTAGTTTTCCATGAACAGCACCACCGGCACGCCCGCATCGGAAAAAATCTGCCCGTCGGTGTTGTAGAGCGTGCTGCGCGGATCGATCGTGGGGCGCACTTCGCCGTGCAAGTGCGGGTGCAGCGCGGTCGTGGGCATGGTTTTGCCATCGGCGCTGCGGCGACCGCGCGAGCAGCCGCGGCGGCTGGGCCGCTGGTTCCACTGGCGGCTGAGCACGTTCCAAGCGCGGTTGGCCTCGTGCGCTTGATAGGCCAGCCACATCGACTCGCGGCTGGTGCCCGGACAAATCTGAAACACGTCGCGGTTGCGGTCGTTGTTGTGGGCCACCATGTCGAGCACATAAAGTCCCTGCACGCGCGTGCGCGACAGATCGCGCGGGCGTCCGCTGGGCAAGTGCAGCTTGAGCGTGCCTTCGACCAGGCATTGGGCCAGATGCCGCGCCCCCAGGCAATCCGAGGGAAACTCTTCGCCCGTCAGGTGTACCAGCCATACGTCGCAGGCCAGTTGTCCGGCGCGGCTCAGATCGAGAAACACCGGCGCGCCGAGCATCAGGGCTGCGGTGGCCGAGTGGTTGTCGTCGGCGCCGGCCGCGGCCAGCCGAGGCCCATGCCCGCCGTGACTGTATCCGTAGACGTCTTCCATATACGCCGTGTCGTAGTGATCGGCCATGATGACGGCGCGGCTTCGGTCTCTGCCGGGAATGACCACCATCAGGTCGCGTTCATAGCTGGTCTGTTGCTGGTTGTTCGACCAGCCGCCCGACCAATCGAATTGAAAATCGGTCTTCCAGAAAAAGGGCAACTCGCCGACGAGCGCTTTTCCGCCCATCTGCTTGCGATCGACCAGCCGCCGATAGTATTGCAGCAAATAGTCGCCCAGCGCCTCCAGGTCGCGGTGGTGGTGTACCAGCCGCTTGCGTGTCTTGCGGTCGAGCACGCAGTCGGCATTGTCTTTGTTCACATAGCGCCCGGCGGCCAGCTTGTAGATGGTGCGCCAATACGCCGTCTCAAACGATCGCCGCGCGGTGCGCTCAAACGTAATCGCCTCGGGAGCGGCGGCCGCACGAACCTTTTTCGGCTTACTCCGCTCGCTCAGGGCCTGGGCTTGAGCGGGCTCGGCCTCAATGCACTGCCGTAGCGTATTGACCAACTCCGCCGCGGCCGTGGCGTCGCTCGACCGGCCGGGCAGCGAAGCGAGCCAGTCGTCGAGGTTCTCTTCTTTGGCCAACGTGATCAACTGCCGAGCGAATGCGCGCGGCAACGGCTGCCGATCGAACAATTCCCAGGCTTCGAGCAGCTTGCGGATGTTGATCGCCGTGACGCGATAATGCTGGTCGTGTTCGTGGTCGAAGATTTCGATCGCCATTTGGTGCGGCGGTCGGCGCACCAGCCGCGGCCAAAGCTCGAGGGCCTGATCGGGCCGCGGTCGCTCGGCATCATAGGCGGTCAGCCAACCCAGCGGCGCGTCGGCCAAGAGCGTGGGCTTGTCGTCCAGCGAAAGAAAAGCCGCCAACGGGCGGTGCCAATAGACTTCATGCCGGCCCACGCGCATGGCCGGATAGTAAAAGCGATAGCCAAACAATCCGCCGGCGGCCAGCCGTTCGGCGGCCTGCGCCAACTGCGCGTGAGCGGCACGCGGGCCGTCGAGCAAGGCGTGATCGTCGTGCGTCCAAATTTGCGAGTTGCGGGCCATCGGCTTGCCATACAGCCCCATGTCGTCGGCCTCGGCGCTGAACAGCACATGGGCCACCTTGTCTTCATGCTGCGTAACGGCCAACTCATCTTCGTGGCGATGCACGCGCGCCCAGCGGTGCGTCCGCTTCACATGATTGCGCACCGGGCCATGTTGGTTCGGCGTGGGCTGGCCGAGCCGTGGTTCGTGCATCCAGCCCGACTGCGGAATGCGAATGCCACGCGGAGCTTCGTGGCGCTCAAGCAGGTGCAACAGCGGAATCTGCACGGCCCACGGCAATTCGCCGTTGAGCGACAGATAGCCGCGGCATCCCCAGAAAAGCATGCTGCCCGGGAATGGCAACAGATGCAGCTCTCCCGCCAGGTATGCCCGCTGCACCGCTTCGGGCAGCCGAGCGAACGGCTGAAACGTCAATAGCCAGCGCACGCCCCGCAGCGGTTGCCGCTGGGTCCATTGCAAGGCATCGGTCCAGCCGGGCAAGGCACCGTCTTGCCAGGAGGCGAGAGGATGATCGGGCGCCGGCGCAAAAATGCGTAACCCCGCCCGCCGCAAATCGGTCAGCTTCTCCAGGGGTTCGCCATAAGCCGCCGCCAGCAACTGGCGGAGAAACCCCATCGCTTGCTCGGCGGGCAGTTCTTGCCGCGGCGAGCGAAACATCCCCCGCCAAAACGCCCGGGCCGGACCTTGTTCGCTGCCGCCAAACAGCGTCCAACGCACGCGCCCCTTGTCGTCTTGCGTGCGGGCCAACGCCAGCGGCATCAGAATGACATAGCGCTCATGCGCGGGGGCGCCATGCTCATGCAGCGACTCGGGCCAATAGGGATTGCCTTCCAGCTTATGACGCGAGATGCCGTGAGCCGCCTGGCTGCGGCCCAAGCGACTGAGCGATGTTAAGATTTCACCGGCCAACGTCTGCAAGCCAGGCCGAAGCTCCCACGCCTCTTCATATTCGCTCACTCGCCAGCCCCAGGCATCGCCATCGTCGAACAACGCCCGGTCGATGCTTCCATAGGCTTTGCGCCCCAACCGCGGCGGCGGCATGTATTCTGAATACGCGGCGATCGGGTAATGGCCGGCGCCTTGAAACCAGGGCCAGCCGGCTACTAGTTCTTTCCAACCTCGTTCGGGCATGATAGGCTCAGGTGCTGATACGCAGTGAATTGGCCAAAAGCTTAGCACTCGTGCTGCGAAGTTAAAACCTCCTTCTGTTTGGGGTGCGCGATGATCGCTACGGCGTCGAACAAGGCAGCGTCGGGCAAAGCAGCATCGAACGAAGCGAGCACGGCGGACACCATCGATCCGGCTTGGGCCTGGGCTGCCTTCGAGCCCGATGCCGCCGCGGCCTGGGACCGGCCGCGCGTGGCGCACCTCTATCGCCGCGCCGGTTTTGCCGCCTCTTGGAAGCAACTCGACGAGGCGGTGGCCGCCGGCTGCCAGGCCACCGTCGAGCGTCTGCTGGCCGGCGAACCAGCGAGCGACAGCTTTTATCAGCAAGCGCAGCGTTCTGCCGAGTCGCTGCTTGCCACCGGCAATCCGGCGCAGCTTGCCGCCTGGTGGCTGAACGTGATGTTGCATTCGCCGCATCCCCTCTTGGAAAAACTGACGCTCTTCTGGCACGGCCACTTTGCCACCTCGGCGGCCAAGGTCACCGATGCCCGCATGATGTATGTGCAAAACGCCATTCTGCGGAAGCACGCGCTGGGGCGTTTTGGCGCGCTGCTCGGCGAAGTGTCCAAAGATCCGGCGATGCTCATCTGGCTCGATGCCACGACCAACCACAAGGCGCACCCCAACGAAAACTTTGCCCGAGAGGTCATGGAGCTGTTCTGTCTGGGGCTGGGCAATTACAGCGAGCATGACATCAAAGAAGCCGCTCGGGCGTTTACGGGTTGGGAATTGCGGCAGGGCGAGTTTCGCAGGAATGTTGGCCAGCATGACGACGGCGAAAAAACGGTGTTGAGTCAGACCGGTCGCTGGACCGGCGACGACGTGCTGCGCATCTTGCTGGCGCAGCCCGCCACCGCGCGGTTCCTGGTGCGCAAGCTCTTTCGCCATCTGGTGAGCGAGACGCTCGATCCGCCAGCGGCGCTCATCGACCCGCTGGCCGAAGGTCTGCGGCAGCGAGAGTACGACTTAAGCTGGTTGGTGCGCACCCTACTCAGTTCGCGATTGTTTTATTCGCCCCATGCCATGCGGCAGCGCATCAAAAGCCCCGTGGAGCTTGGCATCGGCCTGCTTCGCTCGCTGGAAGCGTCGGTCAACTGCTATGCCTTGGCCGACGACCTGCGCGATTTGGGTCAGGCGGTCCTTTTTCCGCCCAACGTCAAGGGCTGGGACGGCGGCACGGCCTGGATCAGTTCATCGACGCTGGTGGGCCGGGCAAACCTGGTCTGGGCGGTGGTGAGCGGCAATGCGCGGTTGAAAAGCCGCGTCAACCTGCGGCGGCTCGCGGCCTTCGACGGCGTCGACCAACCCGCGGAAGTCGTCTCGCGCTTGACCGAATTGTTGCTTTCAGCGCCCCTGCCCGACGAAGTTCGCATTCCGTTGACAGCGGTGGCCGCCGATCGCAACGGCGATGATCGCTTGCGCCTGGCTCGTGTAGTTCAAGCGATTACAACGTTACCGGAATACCAGTTGATCTAGTTTTGTGGTTCAATCTGCTATCCTTTTTGGCACGACCAAACATGACCACCAACCGCCGACGATTCTTGCAGCAGACGCTAGGCTCTTCCGCGCTGCTCTCTCTTGGCCTGAGCGTGCCTTCGTTTCTGGCCCGCGCGGCCCGGGCCGCCGACAGCGCGGCCAGCGGCGAAAATGTGCTGGTGGTCGTGCAACTCAGCGGCGGCAATGACGGGCTGAACACGCTCATTCCGTTTGCCGACGAGGGCTACGCCCGCAATCGCTTCGTCCTGCGCATTCCCGCCGAGCAGGCGCTGAAGCTCGACGACCAACTCGGCCTGCACCCGCAGATGCCGGGCTTCCGCAAACTGGTCGAAGCGAGCAGGTTGGCCATTCTGCCGGGCGTGGGATATCCGAACCCAGACCGTTCGCACTTCCGTTCGATGGACATCTGGCATACCGCGCGGCCCGAAGTCGAAGACAAACGCGACGGTTGGCTGGGTCGTTGTCTCGACGCTTCGCCGCGCGGGGCTGGCGGCGACGTGCCCGCACTGCATCTGGGCGCGGGGCCGTCGCCTTTGGCCTTGGCCAGCCAGCACTCGCCGGTGCCGTCGATCGAGTCGCTCGAAGGTTTTCGTTTGCGCGGCGAAGGCGGGGCTTTGCCGCTCGAATCGCTCGGCAAGTTGGCCGAGGCCGCGCGGCCCGACGCGCCGCCGCTGGTCGAGTTTCTGCGGCAAAGCGCCGTTCATGCCTATGCTTCGAGCCGCCAGGTGCAAGCCGTGCTCGAGGCCGACCGCGCCGCCGCCAAATATCCAGCATCCGGCCTGGCCCGTAAGCTCAAGCAAATCGCCCAGCTCATCGACGCCGGGCTGAACACCCGCATTTTTTATGTCAGCCTCGACGGCTTCGATACGCACTCGAATCAATTGGGCGGGCATGCCGCCCTGCTGGGCGAATTGTCGGGCGCCGTTTCGGCGTTTGTCGAAGACCTGGCCGCCCGCGGGCAGCTCGATCGCGTCGCCGTCTTTTGCTTTTCCGAATTCGGTCGGCGCGTGCGCGAGAACGCCAGTCAGGGCACCGACCACGGCACGGCCGCGCCGGTCTTTCTGGCGGGCGGGCGCGTGCGTGCCGGCGTGCTTGGCACGCAGCCCAGCCTTTCCGATCTCGACGGCGAAGGCGACCTGAAGTTTCACACCGACTTCCGCCGCGTGTACGCCACCCTGCTCGACCGCTGGCTCGGCTATCCTAGCCCCGCGGTGCTCGGCCAGCAGTTCGAGCCGGTCTCGCTGTTTGTCGGCTGAACGCGAGCCGCGCATGTGGAACAGCCGCCCTCGGCGGTTGCTCGCCGATCCAACGAACATGAAAAAGGTGTCGGGAACCAAATTCGAATTGGTTCCAGACACCTTTTATGCTCCCTTTTATGCTCCCTTTTATGCTCCCTTTTATGCTCCCTTTTATGCTCCCTTTTATGCTCCCTTTTATGCTCCCTTTTATGCTCCCTTTTATGCTCCCTTTTATGCTCCCTTTT
>JAICLL010000009.1 GCA_025927475.1 Pirellulales bacterium | reverse complement strand
TTGGTGGTGAGCCCCCCTTTCCCGACCCGGGTGGGGGGGGGCGCCCCCCCTCGCCCCCCCCCCCTCCCGGCTTAATCGCGGCGCCCCCCCCCTCCGCGCCCCCTTGGGGGTCCCCCGCCGCCCCCCCCCCACCCTACACCCGATTAGTCGGCTCGGCAGCGATCACGCGGCCGATCGTGGGACTCGCTGCGCTCGGCCCACCCTATGCGCGGTCTCCAAGTTCATCTAGCGCTCCGGTGGCTTCGTAAAGCAGCAGCGCATGACGCACCGGCAACACATTGTGGACGCGCAGCATCTGCACCCCCTGGCTGGCCAGCGACAGGCTCACGCCGATGGTGCCCGCCGTGCGGTCGGCCGTCTTGTCGCCCACCACTTTGCCGATGTAACCTTTGCGCGAATGGCCCACCAGCAGCGGGCAGCCGAGTTCATGGAAGCGGCGGCAGTGGGTCAGCAGCGTCAGGTTATGCTGGTGCGTCTTGCCGAATCCGATGCCCGGATCGAGAGCGATCCGCTCTAGCGGAATTCCGGCTGCAACCAGTTCGTCGCGGCGCAGGTGAAGAAACTGGAGCACCTCGGCGACCACATCGTCATAGCTGGGGTGGTCTTGCATGGTTTGGGGCGTGCCTTGCATGTGCATGGCACAAACGGCGGCGCCGGTGTCCAAGGCGACGGCGATCATCCGCGGGTCGCCAGCCAAGGCGGTAACGTCGTTGATAATTTCCGCCCCGGCGGCCAGGGCCTCGCGCGCCACCGCCGCCTTTGAGGTATCGATCGAGATGGGTACCGCCAAGCGCTCGCTCAATGCCTGCACCACCGGCAGCACGCGCCGTAGCTCCTCTTCCACGGAGACTGGTTGCGAATAGGGCCGGGTGCTCTCGCCGCCAACGTCCAGCAGATCGGCGCCTTCTTCCGCCAACCGCAAACCCCGCTCAATGGCCGAGGCCGGATCGGCAGATTCGCCGGCATCGGAAAAGCTGTCGGGCGTGACATTGATAATGCCCATCAGCAGCGGGCGGCGCGGCAGCGACAGCCGCCGGGTGCGCAATTGCCAGTGGCCGGCGCGGGTTGCAAAAGGAGCGTTATCGGACACGTGCTTGGTCCTCAGAAGACTACGGCTTTGTCATTCATGTTAGTTTACCGTGTGCTCGGCCCACCCTACACCGCGGCAGAGGACATGCCATCGCTGGCGTTCGGCGCGGCGATGGGTTATCGTCGAAAGCGACCGGGCAAGCCATCGCCGATGATTCTTTCGACGGAGCCATGATGACCGCGGTACGCTACTATCTCCCGACATTCGTGTTCTTCGTGGCAATCGCTGGGCCAGCGGCTGCCGCCGTGCCGACCACCGCGCCGGCCGCCGGTCTGCGTGAAGGCGCCCCGGCGGCCCACGCCTTTACGGGGGCACGACTGGTCGTGGCCCCCGGCGAGATCATCGAGCAAGGCACGCTGGTCATACGCGATGGCGTGATTGCTGCCGCCGGCGCCGACGCCAAGCCGCCTGCCGATGCGCGGGTGTGGAAGCTCGATGGCAAGACCATCTATCCCGGCCTGATCGATGCCTATGCAGAACTTTCGGCCGAGGCCTCGCGGCTGGGCAGCTCGGAGCGGCACGGGGCCGCGTATTGGAACAGCCACGTCGTGCCGCAAATCAGCGCCGACGCTCGTTACACGCTCGACGACGCGGCAAATAAAAAGCTCCGCGCGCAGGGCATTACGGCTCGGTTGGTGGCGCCCTCGGTGGGAATCATCAAGGGCACGAGCGCTTTGGTGGCCACCAGCGATGAAACCGGCCCGCGCTCGATCCTCAACGGGCAAGTGGCCCTGCACCTGATGCTGACGCCAGCCCAGCGCGCGCTGGACAATTATCCCATGTCGCCCATGGGGGCGATGGCCCTGGTGCGGCAGGCGCTGTACGACGCCCGTTGGTATGCCGACGCCTGGAAAGCCTATGGCGACGATCGCACGCTCGCTCGGCCCGAACGCTGCGACGCGCTGGCCGCGCTGCAGCCCTACACCACGGGCAAATCGCCGGTGATGTTTCAAACCAGCAACGAGCTCTATCTGCTGCGGGCCAGGCAAGTGGCCGAAGAGTTCGGGCTCACGGCCATGATTCGAGGCTCGGGACGCGAGTATCGGCGGCTCGAGGCGGTAAAGGCCGCCGGCATGCCGGTGATCGTTCCGCTCGACTTTGCCAAGCCGCCCAACGTTTCGACCCCCGAGACCGCCATGTCGGTCTCGCTCGAACGCCTGATGCACTGGGACCTGGCGCCGGAGAATCCCGCCCGGCTCGATGCGGCGGGCGTGAAAATCGCGTTCACCGCGCATGGTCTGAGTGATTCGAGCAAGTTCCTGGCGGCCGTTCGCAAAGCAGTCCGCCGTGGCTTGCCCGCCGATGCCGCGTTGCGAGCCTTGACCGTCACGCCGGCCGAATTGTTCGGCATGAGCGATCGGCTGGGTACGCTGGCGCCGGGCAAACTGGCCAGCTTTGTCATTGCCGACGGCGATTTGTTCGATAAGAAAACCAAGCTGCTCGAAACCTGGGTCGATGGCCGGCGCTATGAGATCGATACCGCCCCGCTGGTCGATCTGCGCGGAACGTGGCAACTGCAACTCGCCCGAGCCGACGGCGGCAGCGAAACGCTGACGATGGAACTGACCGGCGAGATCGGCAAGCTGTCGGGCAAGATCCAACGCGGCGACCAAGAGACCGCCTTGACGCGCGTGACCATCGGCGCGTTGCAGTTGGCCGCGAATTTCAAGGGCGACTCGCTCGGTTGGCCGGGCATCGTGCAGATCAGCGGAACCGTGTCGGCGGGCGATGTGCAAGCCATCGAGCCGGTCGCGCCAAGCTGGCTGGGATTTGTGGCCTGGCCCGATGGCTCGAAATCGTCGCTGCGGGCCACACGCGCTTCCCCTCTCCCTCAACGAGAGGGCCAGGGTGAGGGTACGAAGGCCGACAAGCCGGCAGAAACCGACAAGGGCGACGACGCCAAGCAACCGCACGCCGCTTTGTACACCGTGAACTATCCGCTGGGCGCGTTCGGTGTGGAAGACCCGCCCGAGCAACCTCCCGCCGTCGTATTTCAGCACGCCACGATCTGGACGAGCGCTGCCGAGGGCAAGCTGGAAGACGGCATGCTGGTGGTCGAAGCGGGCAAGGTGACGGCCGTCGGGCGCGAGCTGGATGTGCCCGCGGGCGCGGTGGTGATCGACGCCACCGGCAAGCACATTTCGCCGGGCATTATCGACTGCCATTCGCACGTGGCCACCGACGGCGGCATCAACGAGCAGGCTCAGACCATCACCGCCGAGGTGCGCGTGGGCGACTTTATCGACCCCAACGACGTGCAGATCTATCGACAGTTGGCCGGCGGCGTCACGACGGCGAACATCTTGCACGGCTCGGCAAACACCATCGGCGGCCAGAACCAGGTGGTCAAATTTCGCTGGGGCACCCTGCCCGAGGAAATGAAGTTCGCCGGCGCGCCGCAAGGCATCAAATTCGCGCTGGGCGAAAACGTCAAGCAAAGCAACTGGGGCGATCGGTTCCGCAGCCGCTATCCGCAGACGCGGATGGGCGTCGAGCAGCTTGTGCGCGACGCCTTCATCGCGGCCCAGCAATATCGCCGCCGCTGGAAACAGTGGCGCGACAAGCCCGAGGGACTGCCGCCGCGCACCGACCTGGAGCTGGAGCCGCTGGTGGAAGTGCTGGACGGCAAGCGGCTGATTCATTGCCACAGCTACCGCCAGGATGAGATTTTGGCGTTCCTCCGGGCGTGCGAAGCGTTCGGCGTCAAGGTGGGCACGTTGCAGCATATTCTAGAAGGTTACAAACTGGCCGACGCCATTGCCCGGCACGGCGCCGGCGCGTCGAGCTTTTCCGACTGGTGGGCGTATAAGTTCGAAGTGCTCGACGCCATTCCCTACAACGGCGCCCTGCTGCACCAGGCGGGCGTGGTGGTCTCGTTCAACTCCGACGATCCGGAGCTTGCCCGGCGGCTGAATCTCGAAGCGGCCAAGGCCGTGCGCTACGGCGGAGTCGATCCGGTCGAGGCGTTGAAGTTCGTCACGCTCAACCCTGCCCGGCAACTGGGCATCGACCGGCACGTCGGCTCGCTCGAGCCTGGCAAAGACGCCGACCTGGTGGTGTGGAGCGCCTCGCCGCTTTCCAGTTACGCCTGTTGCGAGCAAACGTGGGTCGACGGCCGCAAGTATTTCGATCGCCAGGACGACCTGCGCCGCCGCGGCGAGTTTTCCAAAATGCGGGCGGCCCTGGTGCAACGCGTGCTGGCCTCGGGCGAGGAGACCGCCGGCTTCGACGACGACAAGCAAGAACGTTACCCGCGCGAGGACGTATTTTGCCCACACGGCCGAGAACATGATTCTGTGGAGGAATAGATGAGATCGCCACGCCTTGCCGCGGCCCGCGGCGCGCAATCGAAAATCCAAAATCGAAAATCCAAAATCGGATTCGCCGGAACATCGCCGGGGTTTTGCCCCAGCCACCGGTGTGTGGCGAAGATCGCGGCTTTGCTATTGTTTGCCGCCGGTCTTTGCCACGCTTCGCCCGAGATACCCGGCGCGCCGCAAGAACATCCGATCGCCTTGGTGGGCGGGACGATCCATCCGGTCTCCGGCGCCGACATCGAAGGCGGCACACTGCTGTTCGACGGCGGCAAGATCACCGCGGTTGGCAAAGACGCCGCCCTGCCGGCCAACGCCGAGAAGATCGACGTCGCGGGCAAGCACGTCTATCCCGGCCTGATCGACGCCTTCACCTATTTGGGACTCACCGAGGTGCAGATGGTGCGGGCCACCAACGACCACTCGGAAACCGGGCGCATCAACCCCAACGCCAAGGCGCAGGTGGCCATCAACCCCGACAGCGAACTGATTCCGGTGGCCCGCTCGGGCGGCGTGCTGTGCGCGCTCAGCGTGCCCGGCGGCGGACTCATCTCGGGCACATCGGCGCTCATTCAGCTCGATGGCTGGACGTGGGAAGAAATGACGCTCAAGCCGGCGGTCGGCGTGCATGTGCGATGGCCGCAGATGGCGCCTCTGTTCACGTGGTGGCAGGAAATGACGGCTCAAGAGCAACTGCAAACTCGCGACAAATCGTTGGAAGAGATTCACCGTGCCTTCGACGAAGCCTGCACCTACCTGGCCGCGCGGCGCGCCGCCGGCGATGACGATTCGCCGCACGACTACAACGCTCGTTGGGAGGCGCTGGCGCCAGTGCTCGAAGGCAAGCTGCCGTTGGTGATCGAGGCCGATGAAATTCAGCAGATTCAATCGGCCTTGGCCTTCTCTGAACGAGAGAAGATCAAGGTCATTCTGGCGGGCGGATACGACGCGCCCGAATGCGTCGATCTGCTCAAGAAACTCGATGTGCCGGTGATTGTCGGTGGAGTGCATCGACTGCCCCGGCGGCACGACGACGCCTACGATGCCGCGTTCACCGTGCCGGCGCGGTTACAGGCAGCAGGGGTGCGATTCTGCATCGCCAGCAGCGAACGGGCTTCGATGGTCCGCAATCTGCCCTATCATGCCGGAGTGGCCGCGGCCTATGGCCTGCCGCCCGTCGAAGCGCTCAAAGCCATCACGCTCTATCCCGCGCAGCTCTTGGGCGTGGACGATCGGCTCGGTTCGCTTGAAGCGGGCAAAGACGCCACGTTGATCGTGACCACGGGCGATCCGCTGGAAGCGCCCTCGCAAGTAACGCACGCCTACCTTCAGGGCCGGCGCGTGGAGCTCAACGATCGTCAGAAGCGGCTATGGGAAAAATACAAGGAAAAATACCGCCGTATTGGCGCCGCGGCGCGATAGCCCGGGCGCCTTGGCGACCGCTGTCTCGCGGAGGGGCTGAATCGTTCAACCGCCTGCCCTACGCGCGATGGAAGTACTCGTCACTGCCCAAGATGCCTTCCAAGATGGCCTCCTGCGGATAGCCGGCCTTCATCTGGGCCAGCCAATACATGGCGCCCGACTGGTCGATCGGCCGGTGCAGGTATTGCTCGTACCAGCCCGGATCGTTCGGATCGTTGGGGATGCCGCGGAGCAGGTTCAGGCGATATTCGTCGCTGGTCACAAAGCCCAGCACCACGCTGGCCCGCGACTCGGTTTGGATGACGCCCACCCAGTAAGCGACCTCGCTGGGGCCGGGGTTGCGATCGAAGAGGTTTTGATAGAGCGCCGTCACCCAGGCTTGCGGCGTGCCTCCGGCCGTGTTGAAGAACTCCTGCGAGCCGATAATGCCGGCCTGCACCTGTTCGGGGCCCTGGCTGGCGTTCCAGACGCCGAGCCAGTAATTGAGGCCGGCCGCATCGACCGCGCGCCCCAGATAAGTCTCATAGAGATCGGCGATCACGTGGCTGCGGCGTTCGGGGCTGGTCACAAAAAACTGCGCCACCTGCGTGCGCGACATGCCGGCGTTCAACTGGGCTACCCAGTAATTGATTTCCGCGTCGCCCGGCTGCGTAGTGCGGCCCAGCACCTCGGAATACATCCGCGCCACCCACAGTGAGGTCGGAGAGTCGAGGTAGACCGTGGCCGCGGTGCGGTTGTTTACACCCGTGCCGTTGTCGACTTTATAGATGAAACTATCGCGACCATTGAACCCGGCATCGGGCTCGTAGGTGAACGCACCAGCGGCGAACGAACCGTCGCCATTGACCATCAACTTGCCGTGAGCCGGCACCTGGAAGAGATAGGCGGTGAGCGGGTTGCCGTTCGGGTCGAGATCACCCGACAGCACGCCCGGCGAGGTGACCACCAGGGGGCGTCCTGGCGTATATTCATATTCGCTCGGCGTGGTGATGGCCGGGAAATTAACCTTCGAGACGGTGACGTTGAATGAAGTTGTGAAAGGCTGCGCGCCCACCGGGTTGCCATCGATGGCTTCGATGCTGATTTGGGCGCTGCCGTATTGATAAGCGTTCAAGGTCAACGTCAGGAAATGGCCGTTGATCGTGGCGCTGAGCAGCGAGGGGCTGTTGTTCCCGGCCACCAAAAACGTCGGCGGAGCTTCCGGCGGAGTGTTGTTCACGTCGGGATCGACGATGAATTGGCTCAGGTCAATCACCTGAAGCTTCGTGGTCTGGGCGACTTCGTTGGCGGAGACGTCCGGAAGCTTGCCCGATGGCGGCTGATTGACCGGGGCGACGTTGATCAACGCCTTGCCCGTGCCGGGAGGATTCGTGCCGGTGGCCTGGCCGACGGCCGAAAACTGAATGAAGGTCGGCCCGACGAAGTTATTCGCGGGCCGGTAGGTCATGCCATTGAGCGCGGCATTGATGTCGGAAAGCAAACCGGTGAACGTCATTGAACTGCCCACACGGCCGCCCTGCGAAAACGTCAGGCCGCTGATACCGCTTAGGGCAATGATGCCGTTGGGAACCGTGATCGTCACCTGGTCGGGGCCGTTGCCGCTGTTGGGGTCGGTGATCGTGATGGGGTTGCCGGTGGCGCTGGAGAAAACCAGCGCCGTGATTGGGTTTTCGTTGATCGATTGCGCGCCCGGCACATTGACCAGCGGCGCCTGATTGGTCTCGGTGACACCAATGGTGGCCACGCCCGTTCCCGTCAGCCCCGTGGCCGGATCGGTGGCCGCAACTTGAATGGTCGCGGTGCCGAAGAAGTACTGCGTGGGTGTGAAGGTCAGCGGGGTGAGCGCAGGCTGCCCGGCTGCTGTGGCGCCGCTGAGCGCCGCGTTGATGGCGGCGGCCGTGCCGGTGATAACCAGGCTCGACGTGCCGTTGCCGCTGACCGTGACATTCGACACGTTCTTGTCGAGCGACAGCGTGCCCTGGCTGGTGGCCAGCGTCACCGTGAGTGTGTCGCCCGGCGCGTCGATGTTGAAGATGGTAATCGGGTTGGCTGTGCCGAACGCCAACGGGATGTTTTCCGGCGTGGTCTGAATGCCGGGCACACCCACCGACGGCGCGTCGCCGCCGGCGTTTTGCAAGAGAATGTCGAACTGGGTGAAGCCCGCGGTCGGCGAACCCGTGCCGCGGTTCGGCTGCAGCGGATTGCCGGCCAGGTCCTTGATGGCGTTTTGCAAAGTGGCCGCCGCCGTATTGTTCAGATCGAAATGGCTACCATTGTTGACATAGATGGTGTATTGATGCCCGGTGGCCCAGGTGCCAGTGGCGGGAGTGAAATACGCCGTCTTGGTGTTCGTATCGTAGCTGAAGAAGTAGTCGATGCCCGAAGTCAGCCGAACGCCGTCGCGATAGACCGAGAACTTCGAGTCGTTGACCGTGCTATCGTCGATACCGACGCCGCTGTTGTCGCCCAGTTGCACGGCAAAATTGGGCAGCGACGCGGCGACCTCGTGGACCACATTCAGCGTCGGGTCTTGATCGAGCAAGCTGTTGTCGAGCGGGTTGGCCAAGCTGGCCGTGGGGCCGGTCAGATCGACCCGCTCGATGGCGCCGCGGTCTGCGAACAGCGTCGCACCGACGCCGCTGGGGTTGGTCTCGGGATCGGCGACGCGAAGCTGTCCATACAGATCGCGGCTGGGGGCGTACAAGAACGAGGCTGGAATGCCGGTGAGCGACTTGGCCGAGATCATGTCGGGCCGGTCGGAGAGCGAATTGATGGCGCTGTCGATCGCCCGCGAGCCCGGGGCCAGGTAAAAATCGCCGTTGGCCGCGTTGGCGAAGAGCGGATCGGTCGGCGAAAGCGTCACGCTGAACAGGTCGCCGCCGTTGAAGACGTTGCCGGTCAGCGTCGCTCCGTCGTTCTGATAGACCGAGGCCTCCAAGCGCGTCGACGCCGAGCTGCTGTCGACGCTGACGCCGGTGGCCAGGTTGGCGAAGATGTTGTTGAGAATGGTGGGGCTGGCGTTCTGAGCCACTTGCACGCCGGTGCCCGTCTGCTGAGCACCGCCGTAGATGGTGTTGTTGACGATGCGTCCGAACGGAACCGCGGCGGCCGGGCCCGGGCCGGTATTCGGATCGCCCAAAAATTGGATGCCGCCGGCGCCATTGCCCACCAGCAGGTTGTTTTTGATGGTGGCGCCCGGCGCGATGCGGTCGGTGTTGATCGTGCTGAGATTGAGCGGCACGCCGGGGTGCGGCAGATTGCCAAACACGTCGCGGGGGGCCGCTTCGACCACGATGCCGTAATCGAGCGAGTTTGAGATGCGGCTCGCCGAAATGAGCACCTGGCCCTGATCGCGATTGATGTTGGCGTCGCCGCGGCGATCGTACGACAATAGGTGTTGCGCCGCATCGACCTTGATGGTAAAGCCTTCATCGCCGTCGAGACCGGCGCCCGTGGGGTCGGCCGCTTCGGCGCCTTCGTCGTCGTTGCCGTCGCCGTTGTCGCTGGTAATTCCCAGGCCCTGATAGGTGATGCCGGCCGCGGTGACCGTCACCCAGTGCGGCTGGCCGTCGTTGGCAAACTGATCGACGTAGTTCAGCGTGAAATTCACCGACTGCGCGCCGGCGGGAATGACCACTGTGGCGCTGCCGTTCTGAACGGCCGAGGCCCGCGTCGGATCGCTGACCGCCAGCGTGACGGTCAGCGGCTGGTCGGTGGGCGTGTTGCGGCTGACCGTGCCGGTGATCGAGTTGACTCCCAAATTCGGGTTCATCTCGTCGGCCGACAGCGCCACCGTGAGGGCCGGCACATCGTCGCTGGTGGTTTGGCCGGTCGGATTATCTTCGGTGATGTTGACGTAGGTGGCGACCGAGTTCAGCCCGCCCGCGAACGGCGTCAGGATGACAGTTTCGCGCGGAATGGCTACCTCGTTGCCGTTGGCGTCAAGCGACTCGTTGACGTTGATCGAGAAGGTTTGCGAGCTTTGGCCGTCGGGAATCGTGACGGTGGTGCGCGGCACCAGCGCCGGGTCGCTACTGTTGAGCGTGACGGTCAGATTGCCGAACGTGCCAGACCGCGTGACGGTGCCTGTGATGACGCCGCTGTCGTCCGAGACGTTTTGGGCATTGACCGTGGCCGCGATGTCGCCGGCGGCGCCGATGGCGCTGGAGGTCAAGGCGCCGCGGCCCAAGGTGCCGGCCACCAGCAACTGCTGGCTAGCCACGTACTGCAAGCTGTAGACGGGCACATCGGGCATAAAGGCGCCGTAGCGGCTCCAAATGCCTTGCTGATTGGTGCGCATCACATACACGCCGTCGCGCGAACCAACATAGACCAGGTTCGCCGAGACGCCGGGCACAAACGCCACGCTGTGCAGATCGGCGGTGAGCGCGGCCGCGCCGCCGACCACGTTAGTGAGGTTGCCCGAAATATCGGTGTACGTCGCGCCGCCGTCGGCGGTGAGCCAGACGTGGTTGGCGTCGTCCACGATCACGGCGTTGCGCCAATTGTTGGGATTGATGGCCAGCGCTCGCACGTTGCTGCCGGCATAGCTCGTGGCGGTCAACGGATTGATAAATCCACCGGAGCGCAAGAGCACCTTGTTGCCCGCGCCCACCCAAAGCACGCTAGGATCGGCAATGCCGCCCGCCGTGCCGCCGTAGGCCATGGCGGCGCCGAACAGCGCGCCGGCGCCCACCCCGCCAACGCCCACATTGGGCGCACTGGTCAATTCGGTGAGGGTTTGACCGCCGTCAAACGACTCATAGACGGCGCTTCCCCCGCCGATGACCAGTTGATTGGAAAATCCGGGCAGCGAGTTCAGCTTCAGCGTGGTGACATACGGCAGGCCAACGTCGAATTGACGGATGGTCTGACCATTAGTCCCGTTGACAATCAGCGGCGGGTTGCTGACGCTCACCACCTTGTTCGTCGCGTCATAGGTGGTGGCCGTAAAGGTGCTCAAGAACGAGCTGCTGGTATATCGAATCGACTGGTTCGGATTGCTGTTGTCGATCGCGACGTCGCCCCCGCTGAGCGGGTTGAAATCGGTCCAGGCAGTGCTGCCCGAGGCGGGCTGCTCGAGGGTACCCGTATTCTCGGCTTCGCCGACGATCGTGTTGGTGAGCGTGTCGTAGGCGACGTTGTGAATCTCGGCGACGTCCAGGTTGCCGATCAGCGAGGTCCAAACCCCTTGATTGGTTTGCGGACTCGAGAGGGTGTAAATACCGCCTTCATCGGTTTCGATCAGGCGGCCGGTCGAGTCGAAGGCCAAATGGCGCGAGCCCGCATGCGGCGAGCTGCCATTGGCGGTGCCGTTGTCGGTGATTGGCGTCCACTGATTTCCCGCCGGCTTGGAGCTGTCGCCGCGGAACAATCGTCCGGCCATGGTGGTGGCGCCGACCGAGTTCGGGAAGGGCTGGGGCTGAGCATCGCCACCAACATAGACCAAATTGGGGTTCGTCAGATCTGCGGCGATCGAAAAGTCCAGGGTGCCGTCTTTCAGCGAGTTCAGGCCGATCGTCGCGCCCGCCTCGACAGTCGAGGGCAAGTCCATCGCTTGCCACGTGGTGCTCGAGAGGTTCGCGGCCGGCGAATAATAAATCGCCGCCAACTGCGCCCCGCCACTGGCCGCATTGAACTTCTCATAACCAAAGTAGACCGACGTGCCGCTATTGGCAATGCGAATATTGTCGCCCTGAGGCGATGCATTCAGAATCGACTTTAAACCGGAGGGAGTAACGTCGGTCCAGGTGGCGCCGTTGTCGTCGCTGGTGAAGATGCCCCCGGTGGAAGCGCCGCTGTTGTTGTTCAACACCGCCGCGTAAAACCGCTTGTTGTCAAGCGGATCGCCCACCAGATCAGTGATCGGTCCGGCGGGCAAACCGCTGCCAGTTTGACCAGAAACCAGGTTGAAGGTCGCGCCGCCGTCCGTGCTGCGCAGCAAGCCGCCGGTATTGTTAAAGAAATTGTTCGCCGCGGCCAGGATGATGTTGCCGCGCTCGGCGACGCCGGAGATGTTTTGCCCCACCGGGGTTGCCGGCGAGTTGGCGCTAGGCGTAACGGGCGCCCAGGTCTGGCCGCCATCGGCCGACACGATCAACCCGGCGAGTAAGCCTCCCGCGGGGGACGTCGCGTTAAAGCTGCTGAAGCGTCCGATGCCCGCGATCAGATGCTGGTAGGTGGTGTCCGTCGTGTCGTACTGCAAGGCGCCGATGGAGAGCGACGGCATCGAGTCGGTCAGCGGCGTCCAGGTCGGTCCGTTGGGACTGGTGGCGTTGGTGGTCTCCCAGACGCCGCCGTTGACGGCGCCGATGAACAGAATGTCCGGATTGGCGGGATTCACCAAAACGGTTTCGACCGCGCCATCGACGGGGTTTTGCGGCGAGCCATTCGGGCCGGTGACGTTTTCGACTTGCCCACCGGTGACCGGCGCCGGCCCTTGCGATTGCCACGAGGGCGAGTTCTGCGGCGTCTGGCTCAGATCGCCATCGTCTTGGACGGCGACCGAAGCGGTGCCGCTGACAAAGTTGATGGCCGAAGCCACAAGAATCACGTTCACCGCCTGCTGGCGGAGCACATTGTCGTCGACCGCGTCGATCGGAAACGAGACCGAATCCGCTCCCACCGGAATGGTGACCGTCGCGGGCACACGCGCCGAGCCGGGGTCCAGACTGGTGAGTGTTACCGTGAGCGGAACATTGTCTGGAGTATTCCGGGTGACGGTGGCATGAGCAGCCCCAGCGCCGGCATTTTCGAGAATCGTGCCCGACGCCGGATCGGTCAGGCTCAACGTCAGCGTGGGCGTCACCTGCACGTCGTCATTCACGTCGATCGTCTCGGCGCCTGTGGCGTATCCGACCGCGGTGGCGACAATCTGCACCTTCACCGGGCCATCGGCCAATTCAGAACCGCCGGGGCCGATCTGCTCCACGGCCCGCACGCTAAATGTGACGGACGATTCTCCGGCGGGAATCAGCACGGTCATCGGGCTGCCGGCCTGCAAGGGCTGACCGGTGGCGGGGCTGATCAACTGCAGGTTGTTGGTCGGTTCGCTGGTGCCCAGCGTGAAGGTGCCGGTGTTGGGGTCCTGATCATAGCGAATCAGGTCGAACGCCTGAATCTGCACCGTGACGGGACTGGAGAGACTGGAAGTGCTGCTGCGGCTCACCGTGACCTGAGTAGTGGCGGTCGGGCCGGTCTCGGTGATGGTGTGCGCCGCCGCGCTGACGGTCAGTTGACCGGCCACCGAGTTCGGTGCGGTGAGACTGGCCGCGCCAAACAGATCGACGCGGTTGCCCGTGGTCGTCAGTACGCCATTGATCACGTTCCGCACGGCGCCCGCGCGCACGCCGACCAACGTGGTATTGGCGTTGATCGTATTCGTGATCGCATCGGCCACCTGCGCCGCCGTAAAGCCGGGAGCATAGGCGATGGGTGTTCCGCCGCGCAGCGCGACGCTCGCGAGCAGTTCGGGGGCGCTGCTGAGGTTGATCTGTGGCACGGTGCTGCCGGTCGCCAAGACGCGGACCTGGTTGGCTGCCAAGGAGCCGGTGTAGGCGGGATCGACGTTGGTCGCCGCGCGCACGGCCAGCCCGCTGCTGTTGACCGCATTGGCGATGTCGCTGGCGACCACCGCGGTCGAATCGGTGCCCTTGACAAACACCTGCACCTGGTTGGGCTGCTTGGGCGGCGGGTTGAGCGGATTGCCGTCAACGATGAACACGAACTGTTTGGTGTTTGTGCCATCGTTGATGGTGAACGAGTCGTTGTTCACGACCTTGCCAGCCACCGTCAAGGTATTGCCCTGGTCGAACTCGAAGTTCACGACGTGCGTGCCATCGCTGACCTGGAACGCCTGCCCGTCGGTCAACGAGTTGCCCGCCGGCGCGACAATGCTGAAACCGTCGACGAGCCGGTCATTGGTGTCGTAGGAGTGAATCAGCGAAATATCGGACAAGTTGGGGCTGACGGTGACGCCGTATTCCGTACCGCGGCGGATATTCAACTGGTACGGGCCGCTGAGGATTTGCGTGGGGGCGTTCGAGTTGGGATTGGTCGGCGTCGGCAGGAAGTTCATGTTCGCCTGATCGCCGGTGACCATCTCGCCGCGCTCGGCAAAGCCGACGGTAATATCGTCGACGTAGAAGCCCTCGTGTTGATTGTCTTGTCCGCGCGCCGGGCTGGTGAAGTTGCCGAAGCTGTCGCCCGGCAGGCCCTGATTCATCGACCCGGCTGAGCTGAAATCGAACCGCAATTTCAGATTCGCCTGGCCGGCGAAATCGCCCAGGTCGATGCGCGCCTGCCGCCAGGTGCCGCTGGCCGTGTCGTAAAGCTGCTGAATCCGCTGGGGCACCACGCTCTTGGGATATGCGCTCGACGAGGCGCTGGCGAAACTGGGCAGCTCGCCGTTCACTTGAGAGGTATTGGCTTGTTGTCGGCTGGAATCGTTGGTCGCCAGCATCTGCCAGGTCTTGCCGTTGTCGGTTGAGATGAACACCCGCGCGCTGTCGAGCATCGTGCCCGGGTTCTGCGTGCTGCTGCTGGCGTTTTGCGTGGCCAGGAAATAATTGAAATACAGCGTCGGCTTGTCGCCGTATGTGTAGTTGGCCAGGCTGAAGCTGTTGGTCTGAAGGCTGCCCAGCGCGCCGCCGGGAAGGTTGTAGGTGTTGTATATCTGGTTGACGTTGTTGGCGTCGACATTGGTGACGTAGTTGGCCGCACCCGGCTGGAGCGATTGCAGCGGCGTCGTGCCGGGCACGTCGATGGTGCCCGGCGCCGCTGGGTTCTCCATGCCGAAATAGAAGCTAAGGTTGCCGGACTGGGGCTGGTTGGCCGAGCCGGCGTTGCGGCTGTCGTCGGGTGCCACGTCGATGCCGTGTCCCGGATCGCCGCCGCGCTGGTCGGTGACGTGCCACAAGTTGTAATCGAGCGTCGAAAAAGCCAACCCGACGACATTGGTCGTTCCCAGCGAGACGCTGGTGGCGCCGCCCGCGAAGACGGGCAACAATGCTCCCGACGTGCTCAAAGCGTACAGTTTGCCTTGCGAGTCGGTCGCGAATAAGTCATTGGCGTAGGCGCCGCTTGAAACGTCGGGCGGGCCGGCGGTCAAGGCCGTGAACGGAATCGGATTGCCGTTGGCGTCTTTGATGGCGGCCACAAACACCAGCGACGCCGTGGCACCGGGGCTGCTGATAATGTACAATCCGCCGGCGTCGGTCACGGCGTAGAGCGTGCCGCCAATGGACGCCATGCCCGTAATGGTTTCGTTGCCCGACACCCCCGTGGGATTGAGCAGCACCGGCGCTGTCTGCGGAACGTTCAGCGAGTTGCCGGTATTTGGATCGAGTTGATAGAAGCCGTTGCGAAACGGCGGCGCGCCGCCGGGAAATCCGGCGAAGCTGCCCACCGCGAACAACTGACGGTTGACTCCATTTTGCACGAAGGCCAGCGCGTGCATCTGCACGCCCAGGTTTCCGGCAGCCAGAACATTGTCGTTGCCAAAGTTCGTGGGTGTACCGGTGCCGGTGTCGATCAGGTCGTAGTTGCCGACGGCGCCGCCCGCGGGACCGAGCGTCAGGCCATACAACCGACCGTCGTCGCGCATGGCGATGTCGTCGTACCCGGTGCTTCCGACCACTGACCCTCGCGTGGGGCCGATGTCGGTCACCAGCCCGCCCGTAAAGGGGTTGACCGTTTGCAGATGCCCGGGAACCCCGGCGGCAGTTTGCCCTTGGTCGACAAACAGCACCACATCGCCCAACGAGAAGGGCACGGCACTGGCGTTGAGCGCTTGAATCTGCTGTAACTGGGACGGGGTGGGACTGTTGGGGGTGAAGTTTGTCGTGTCGACCGTGCCGTTGAACATGGGGTTCAACGTCCCGGGCGGCTGCGCCGTCTCTCCGCCCTGGCTGCCGATGTGATCTTCGACCACGCGGTTAACCGAATCAATCGGCTCCAACCGCACCAGCGTGTTGGTGCTGCCGCCCGTGAAGCTGGCATCGAGCGGTTGCGGCAGAGCTGCGTCGGAGCTGATCGCCACATAATAGGTGTTGCTGGTGGTCACCAGCGGACCGGAAGTGTCGGCGACGCTGCCGTTAGGGAAGGTCAGCCGTAGCCCGTTGATCGTCACGAAGTTCGGGTTGTTAAACGCCGTGTCGATCGCCTGCGCGGCCTTCGAGGCCAGCATCGCCGGCGTATCGCCCGCGGCCACCGTGATGGGAATGTTCGTATCGCCCTTTGGCAGCGGCACGGCGGTGAATTCGAACGTTTGCGTGACGCCGTTGAAGGTGACGGAAATCAGGTTTCCGGGGATCGTCGTGTCGGTCGCGGCGGCTGAGATATCGATAAAGCTGAAGGCGCCCGCCGGCAGTTGCACCGAACCGATGGACGGATCGAGCTGCCCCGCCGAGCCGTGCGTGAGATCGGTCAAGCCGTTGGCCGAGTTGGGCGTCGGTTGGTCGTCGGCCACGTTCGAGTCGCGGCCGATATAGATCAGCTTGCCGGTGGAATCGAAGACCGAGATGGTGGTGTTGGGCCGCGAAAGTCCATCGGCATAATCGACGTCGAAGATGGTCGACAAGGTTTTTTGGCCGGCATTCAGTCCCTGGACGGCGTTCAAGAAGTCGTAGTTCAACTCGAACTTGTACCAAGTGACCGTGGTGGGAGTGGCCAGGTTGCCCGCCACACTGACGGCCGCGCGATCGCTGGTGAGCGGATCGCCAAGATCCTGGGCATTGAGGCGAGGGTCGGGCTGGCTGCCCACGGGCGTCGAGGCATCGGTGTTTTGAGCAGTGCCCGCCTGGCCCGTCTCACCCAGCAGCGGCGAATGTGCCGGCAGCCCCACGACGTCAACGCCGTTCTTGGCGAAGCGGATGTCAGCATATTGCACCGTCGAGCCGGGAAACTCCTGCTGCTCTTGCAGGCGGATTTGCAACTGATAGGCGCCGCTGCTTTGCCCGCCGTGGAGATTGGTCAGATCGGGCCCTCGGCTGCGCACGCGCACATAGTAGTCTTGCGGCGTGGCGCTGTTGGGATTGCCCGGCAATACCACGCGGAATCCGGCGTCGAGCGGATTGGTCGACATCAAGTTGCGCAGGCCGGGATTCGCCTGGCTGGCCGGATCGTAGACCGTGTTATTTAGGCTGGAATTGGTCGGGTCATCGTTGCCTTGCAACAAAGTGCCGGAGTTGACAGGCATCGCCAGGTTGCCAGCGAAACCCGCCGAGCCCGACGCCGACGAAGAGAGCAGCGACGGGTTGTTCGATTCGGCCAGCGCGTTGTCGCTGCGGGCCAGCACCGTGCCGTTGGCATCGACCAGTTCGACGATCGAATCGAGCCCTGGCGAGGTATTCCCCAGATCCATCCAGACCTGGGTGCCCGGCTGGGCCTTGAAAGTATAGACATCGGCGTCGCTGGGCGTGCTGATGGAGCCGTTGACCACAAAGCCCAGCCGCTGCGTATCGTCGCCGCTCTTCTGGTTCGGAGCCAGTTGCCCCAAGCTTTGCGCAGTGCCTGGCGTGTCGTTGGTGCCCGCGCCGCCGGTATTGGCGCTTTCGGCCTCGTTGACCACCGCCACATTGCGGTCGTTGCTGTATTGGTCGAGCGTGATGCCCTGCCACGCGCCCGATTGTGCGCCCGCTGCGGTAACGCCGCCCGCCCCGACGTCCTGCGTACTGAAGTGCAGGTCCGTCATCAACACCCCGGAATCAAACGCATCGTCTGAGGCGTCGGCGATGGCGATGGTCAAAGTGTTTGCGCCCGGTTTCACTGGGAACGAGGCCACCAGCCCCGACGTCAACCCGTTGTACTCGATATTGAATGGCGATTTACCGCTGGCATCTACCGAGTTGTCGAGGTTGAAGAACGCGCTGTTGATCGAGACCAGGTTGCCTTTGGAATCATGAATAAAGTTGGTTGACGGACCACCATTGATGAACCCAGCGAGAATATCGTTATAGGGGCTTCCGACAAAATCCGGGTATTCTTCGCTGCCAAATTGAAATTCGAATTTTCCTGACTTAATGCCGGAGGCCGGATCGACGGTGAAGTTGATGGTTAATTCGTTCGCATCGTTGGTAGGCGTACCTCCAATTAAGGCAGAAAGTTGTGGATCGCCCGGCGCACCCAATGCTCCTGTGAAGGAAGAATTGGTGTTCTGATCGGGAATATTGGCATCCCCGGTTGTGAGAATGGTTCCGACCTGGGGGATTTGAAGCGGAACTCCGTCACCGTTGATATAGGTTCCCTG
Source organism: Pirellulales bacterium (assembly GCA_025927475.1). Lineage (GTDB taxonomy): Bacteria > Planctomycetota > Planctomycetia > Pirellulales > JAICIG01 > JAICLL01. The sequence goes on along the minus strand of JAICLL010000009.1, from coordinate 54,886 downwards.
CTGCGTGTCCTGGCCGACGAGCGTCGAGCTGGTGATCGTTACGCCGGACGCCAAGGGGCGCAACAGCATCGCGTTGACCAAAGCGGCCGCGTTATTAGTCGTCGTGACTGTGAGCTGCCCGCCCGATGGCGGAAAGCTGGGCGGAACGTCCCCGGCGACATTGGGAATGATACCGGTATTGTTGGTATCGTCTTGGGGACGACCGTCTGGAGTAAGTCCGGCGCCGGCGGTGCTATCGGTGAGCGCGGTCAGCACCACCGGATGCGAGGGCGTGCCCACAACCTGTACTGAACCACCGATGCGATCATTAATATCCAGCGGCGTGCCGGTCGCAGTAAAGCCGGCGCTGGGCCCGGAAAACTTAACCACGAGGCTCTGCGATGAGCTGCTTTCCAGCAACAAGCCTCCGCGGCTATCGACATTTGGCACGGCGATTGTGCTCTTGACGACATGCACGATATCGGTGTCATCCCAGACGCTCGATGTATCGAGCGTCGCGCCGCGCACGAGCATTCCGTTGATCGCGACATGGCTTAGCGAATTCCCGATTTGATTGAGCCGTACCAGCGGGCCGCGGTTGGCATCGAACTGCGTGAAGCGGCTGATGGGGCCGGTGCTGCGACCAGGGTCGGGCAGGATGGTCGAGGTCAGCGAATTGGCGTTGATGCTGATGGTAGCGCCCAGATTGTTCTGAAAGACGTTGTTCACAATCGCTGGCTGCGCGCCCAACACAAAAATGGTCGCCGAATCGTTGCCTTCCAGGCCGGCGCGCGTGTCGGAAGCGAGACCCGCGGCGTTGTTCTCCAGCGTGCTGTCGGCAATCCGCACCGCGGCCTGATGGATTTCGACCGCGTTGAAGTTGTCGGAGTTGCCTTGCACCGTCGAGCCGCCGCCGCCGTAGGCGATGAGCGTGTGGTCGAGGCTCCCCTGCGACGTCGGCGCGAAATACAGGCCGCTCCAGTCGCCCGCATGGGGCAGCGCAGGCGCCGAAGCCGTGTTGGCATTGTTGCCATCGGTGTCAAACGTGCCGCCGCCGCCATAGCTGTCGTCGTGCAGCGACGTGAAAACAATCGGATTGCTCGCCGTGCCTTCGGCAATGAAATTCGCCCCCATCTGCGTTTCGATGTGCGAACCACCGAGCTTGACGGTCACTCCCGGGTCAATGTCCAGCCGACCGCTCAGGCGCGGCGTGCCATCGAGCGGGCCACCGGGATTGCCCGCGATCACCAGGTTGTCCGACAGCACATAGGGAATGTCGGTGGCGGTCCAGCGAGCGGATACGCTCAGCGTTTCGGGCAATTGCGTAGTGGCGTTCTGGGTGCGAATGAACAAGCCGTTGATGGTATTGTCCACCACCGCCGACTGCATGGAAATCGGCGAGACGAACTGCCCGCTGGGGGTTTCAATCAGCGACACCTGATTACTCGAAACGACGGCCGAAACGCCGAGATTCGCCGCGTTGATGGCCGCGGCCGTCTCATTGGCGACGTCAATATCCTGATCGCTCAACGAGTATTGAATAATGATGTTGGCCGACGGAGTGATTGGCGGCGTATCGGTGTCGAGCCGATACTGGAAGGTAGCGATCGCGCCAGTTTTGCTATTGGTGATTTGGAAAGTCGAGCCGTCGGTTAGAAGGTTGCCAGAAACGGCCGTCAACGTGCGCGCAGTCGTCGCCATACTTGAGGCGTTAGCGAACTGAGAATTGATCGCTCCGCTTAGCACCACCTGGCTGCCGTTCAACACTGCCAGAACGCCTAGATTGGGAGCGCTGTTGATGGCGGCGGCCATGGCGCCGGCCACCGTCGCCGAAGAATCTCCCACGATATAGGCCACCCTCACGTGCCCCGCGGCAACGGTGGTGGTGCTGTTGAATTCAAACGTGGCGGTCACGCCGGTGGCCAAATTCCTGACCACGAAGGTTTCGCCATCGACAATCAGCGAACTGTCGGGCGCATTGAAACTGGTCGGCGACGAGGGAACCACCTGCGAGACCCCGGTGACGACCACTTGGCCGCTGTTGGCCGGCGCGGCGGGCACTGCGGCGGTCACGCCGATCTTCGCCGCGTTGATGGCCGCGGCAATCTCCGCCGCCACCTGCGCCGCCGTATCGGGCGGAACCGCCGGAATCGAACCCATGGCCGGCTCGCCCGGGCTAAACAGCACCGCGTAGTTGCCGTCGGGCAGCAGCGTGCCCGCCGCCAACGTCGCACCCGGCAGCAGCGCCTCGGAATTCACAAACTCGAACGTCGCCGACGGCGCCGCGGCGTTGCCCGGGTTGAACACCACGAACGTCTCGCCCTGCACAATCTGGTCGCCAGACACCGCGTTAATCGTTTGCGGACCCGATTGCAGAATCGAAAGCGTGTTGCCCTGAATGTCGGGTCCGGCCCGCTCGTAGTCGGCAATGTACGCTTGCGAGAGCGGCAAACTGGCGCCCGTGGTTGGGTCGTAGGCGGGTCCGCCAAAGATCGTCTCGTTAAAGCTGTTGGGATCGGCCGAGATCGCCGCGTTGTGGCTTAGCAGAATGGTGTTGTTGGTGATCGCCGGGCGCGAGCCGTCGAGATGAATCGGCGTAAAGGGCGTCAGCACGCCGTTGACCGAAACCGCGCCGCCGCCGTACGTCAGACGGGCGTGATTCACGGTATCCAGAAAGACGCCTTGATTCTCCAGGTCGGCGCCGGGACCAAACACAATGCCGCCCCAGTCGCCCGCACTCGGCGAGGTGACGGTGTCGGTGAGCGTGCCCACCGTGTTGTCATGGAACGACGTGAAATAGACCGAGCTGCCGGGCGTGCCCAGCACTTGCAGCGCCGATTCGCTGTAATCGACACCCGGCGTGTTCTCGCCGACGGTGATGTTGGTGCCTTCGAGCTTGAAGACAGCCCCCGCGTCGATCATCACCGTCACGCCTTGCGGCACCGTCAAGTCGGCGCCATCGGCCAGCGCGCCGCCGAACTGACTGTTGCCGATCTCATAGGGCGCGGCGTTGGAGACCGAGAGCAGCGCAGGTGCGTTCTGGGTGTTGATGGTCAGCGTGCCGACGCCGGCCAGCGTTATCCACCAGGCTTCGCCGTTGGAGCTGGCGCTGGCGCTCGATGCGACTTGAGCCTCAACCGTGCCACCGGTAATTTGCGACAAAGGCGAGCTGTTGATGGCCTGCGCCATGGCCAATGCGATGGCTTGCGACGAAGCGCCCGGCGATACGAGCACCGCCAGGTTGCCATCGGCCAAGAGGCCGTTCTTGATGCTCGATGAATTGGTGGTGAACTCGAAAGTTTCGCTGAACGAACCGGCCGTCACCTGAAATGTGTCGCTGCCGCGGTTGGTCGAGGTGGGCGTGATTTGCGTCGACGTGCCCGACGGTCCGCCCATGGCCACCGTGGCGCCCAGGGGCACGCCGATGCTGTTGTCGGCCCCGGCGGTGCCGAGCACGCGCACGATGCGCGCTCCCGCCAGCAAGGCGGGCGCGCCTTTGACGTCGACATACGCCGTGCCTTGGGCGGGCACTTGCAAGTCGATGACGTTCTCGTCGTGATCGGGATCGTTGGTCCCGCTTTCGCTGCCCGCCGGCTCGAATTCGCTGTCCGAGTCGTAGTACGTCGGCGTGACGAACAACGGCTTGGGGCTGGACTGAATGGCCGCCACGATGGCTTCGGCCACGGCCGCGGCCGAATCGCCCACTTTGTACTTGACCGGCACATTGAAATCGCCCGCCGGCAAGCTCTGGTTGCTTTGGACAAACTCGAACGTCACGGGCGTGTTGACGCCGTCGTTGATCACAAATGTCTGACCGGCCAGCGTGGCGGTGCCCGCGGGCGCCACAATGCGGTTGGCCGCCACCTTCAGCGCCTGGCCAAGGTTGGTGTAGGGGTTCGAGACCGATCCCAGCGGCTGGCCTGAAGCCGCCGAGTTGGGCGGCGGTGCCTTATCGACAAAAATCGTGCTGCCGACGTTGAACCAGAAATCGTAGGCGCCGCCCGACGTGCCATTGGAATTGCCGCGCAGCGCGTTGCCGTCGGTGTCGGTCAGCGTTTTCAGCGCCTGGCTGGCGGGCGTGAAATCAAGCTTCAGATCGTAAGGGCCTTGCGTCGTACCTCCGAAGCCGCTGCCCGCCACGTTCGGATCGAACTGCGTGTTGCCGGTGCTGGTCACCGCGACATAGTAGATGCCGGGCGCCAGGTCCATGCGCAGGAACGAATCGTTTCCGAAATAATCGTCGTTGCGCGAGACGATTTGTCGTTGCACGGTGTAGGCCACCTGGCCTGCGCCGCCGCTGGACGAAACGGTGAGCGGACCGCCCAGCACCACTTGTTCAAACTGTACGCTGGCCGTGGCGTTCAAGCCGCTGGCAGTCGCGTTGCTATTGACGGCGTTGGAAATGGCCACCGCCACGTCGTGCGCGGTCGCGGTGGGGGCGAACTCGACGGGCACCAATCCCTGCGTGTTTCCCGGCCCCTGCAACGACAGCCCCGACCCCGAGACCGTCACAAACTGGTCGCTGGTGGCGAGGCTGATGAGCACGGCGCCGCCGCTGGTAGCGTTGGCCAGGCCGGGGGACGAAAAGCCGCTGCCGCCATTGATGGCCTGGACGACCTTGGTAGCCAGCACCGCCGGCCCGTCGGTGGCGGCCACCACGATCGGAATGTTCGGGTCGCCGTTGGCCAACGCGCCGAGCGTGAACTCGAAGGTCTTGGTGGTGCTGCCTTGCGTCACCGAGATGGTGTCGCCCACGACGCTGCTGCCGGTGGCGCCGCCCGCGATGTCGATCTCCCAGGGCCTGGCATACTGAAACGTCACCGCGGGATGTACACCGTCACTGACCGTAAAGGTGCTGCCATACAGCCCCGAGCCGACGCCGTTGGGCTGCCCCGACTTGCTCACGCCGGCATCGGTCACCTGAATGACATTGGTTTGGCTGTAAAGCGTCAAGACGCTGTTGAGCTGGCTCGGCTGCTGGCCATAAGTCACCTGACCTTGGTTGCCGCTGGCCGTCAGCTTCGGCAAGTCGCTGAGCACCACTTGGTCGACATTGACGGTGGCGTGGGTGGAAAGGCTGCCTGTCGCGGTCGCAGCGTTAATGGCGGCCGCCACATCGGCGGCCACTTGCGAGGCCGCATCCGACGAATGGTAGGCGATCGCCAGGTTGCCGTCGGTCACGGTGCGGCCATCGGCGGCAAATTCGAACGTGACCGGCGCGTGAACGCCGTCATTGACGGTGAACGTGCTGCCATCAACCACCGCGCTGCCCACCGCCGCCGAACCGGTCTGCGGCAGATTGATGACGCTCGAAACGAGCCGCTGCGCGATCGTCTCGGCACTGAGCTGGCCCGGCGTCGATACCGTGAAAGAATACAGATCGACGTTGTCGCTCAGCGGGCGATAGAGATACTGCCCGTGCAAAATGTCGGCGTTGCCCGGAAAAACCGGCTCGGCGGGTTGGCCGGTGGCCGGGTCGTTCAATCCCAGGCCCATGATGGTGCCCGGCGGGCCTTCGGCGTCGTCACCCAAGCCCAGCAATCGACCGACTTGCTGCATGGCCGATTGAAACCAAGCGCCGCCATATGGCGTGGCTTGGTTGTTGAACGTGCTGGCGTTCATCACGGCCAGGTAGCCCTGCTGGTTGCCGTAGGTCGATTGTCCCGTGGCTGCCGCCAGCGACGAAGGAGCATTGGGGCTCACCGCCTGCGTCACGCCGGTGACAATGCCCAGATTGGCCGCGCCCAGTTCCGTGCTGCTGACTTCGCGGAACTGGACTCCTAGATAGTAGCTGTAGAGCTGAAAGATTTCGCGCGTCAGCGACTCTTCCGCGGTCGTAATGACATTGTGCAAGGGACCGGTGCCCTGCGTGCTGCCATAAATGTCGGGGAAATTGTAGGTGATCGTGGGAATCACGCCCGGCGCGGGCGGAGACAACGCCGCCGTGCTCAGGTTGATGTGCTGCTGCGTGGGAACATTTCGCACGCCCGGCCCCGAGTTGCCGCCGGGGAAAGGCAGCCCCGGGTCGATCACGTCAGCCCCCAACTGCGACGACACAATCACCTGATTGTCTTGCAATGGGTTCTGGTCGAGCTTTCCGTTGTTGTACGGAACGGTGGCGGCGGTGGTGAATGTGCCGCCAGACGGCTCCTGCATTGAGACCACGGTGGGCGTCATGACGCCGCGGTCGCCGCTCACGTTTTGGTCGTCGCCGATGCGCAGCCGGAAGGAGCCGCTGCCGATGGCCTCCAGTGGCGTGCTGAAAATCAACGTGGCCTTGTTCGTCGCACGGTCGAAGCTGACCGAACTGGGGTTGAACGAAATGTCGTCGGCCGTGGTCGCCGTGTTCGCCGAGTAGATAAGCTGGAACAACTGCGGATCGAGCTGCCCGAACTGCTGCGGCAGCGATTGGATCGCCTTGTCGAAATAGACGTCGATCTCGTTGTTGGCTTGCTGCAACAGGCCCGTCGCCGGATTGAAGCGGACCGGCTCGGGAACGACTGACAGCACGTGCGGGCCGGCGTCCACCTTGAACGCGATCTGCAAATTCGGCTGGGCCGGATTGCCGCTGTTGAACGAATCGGGCGGCGAATTGGTGTCGGTCAGCGCCTGCGGACCCTTGCCGACCAGCGTTACCTGGTAGAGATCGTCGGGAAGCGATTGGGCAAACCGGACGACCAGCTCATTGGGCAGGTTGCCGATGCCCACAAAGCCCGGTTCAAGCGACACATCGTCGGCTGTGTTGAGCTTGCCATCGGCGCCAGCGCTGACCAGTTGGACTCCGCCCAGGGTGGTTGGATCGAGGTTCGTCCCTTGGTTGAAGAGCAGGTCGAGCTCGCGCGGGGCCGTGTGCAGGCTGGGCGTTTGGCCCGCGGTATACGGCGCGTAAACCACGTCGCCGTTGTTGGCCAGAATCGAGATCAACTCGGGTCCGGCATTGAGCATGAAACGCTCTTCAAAGCGCTCCAGCGACCGCACGCGCCGCGCACGGCGCTGCCGCTCGGCGCGCGACGAGCGCCGACGTCCGAGTGCCGAACGACGCGAGGGAGACGAAGAGGTATGAAAAGGGTGGAGCGAACGCCACATCCCCATGGACTATTCTCCTAGAAACGACTCAAAAAAACCACGGCGCGGCGGGCGAGGTTGCGGTCCCGGACGAACCCTAATTTTCCATTCCGGCAAAACCATCCGCAACACAAAAACCGCCCAGATACCCCATTTTGCCCTGGCCCGTGGTTGCCACTCTTGCCGATGGCTGGTTACGCGCGATGGCTGACGTGCCACCCGAGCGCCTTAAGGCGCTTGCTTGCCCGAGAGGTGGACCAACGCGCACAACTGTTCCGGAAGAGCTAAGTTCCATTAAATCTCCGCCTGCGGCGAAGTCAAGGAAATTGCAAGGTAGGGGATTTTCCGCCGCCGAAACGGTCAAGCGGCATTTGGCACTGCCGCCCTAGGCATGCCCAACTCAAACCCTCGAATACCGGCTAAAACTGGTACACCGCGTACGAGTGATTCGAGTAAACCCGCGGCAACGGCAGCCGGGGGCCGGCTTCGGTCAGCAGATAGCCCGCGCCGTACTTCTCAGCCAGCCGGCGTAAACGAGCGGCTGGCAGCTCGGTGAGCGATTCGTGCCAGCGCCCCCGCACCTCGGGCAGCCGCGTGCCATGAATCTCTTCCAACCTCCGCCACCACTCGACAATGGCGGCTGCGTCTTGCGGCAAATCTTTCCAGCTCGCCACCTCGCCCCGCCCCGCATACCAAGTGAAGGTTTGGGCGGTCCGCGGCGTGATCACCAAAGCGTCGTCGGGCGTGTGCCGCGAAATCCACGCACAGGCGTCGCGCCAATCGGCATAATCGACCACTTTCGGCGGCCGGTCGCCGCGGGGCACATGCCGGAACAAGCCGGAAATCGCATATTCCTGGCGGCTGGCGGCAGCCAACACTAGCGCGATCGCAATGCAACCGGCCAACCCAAGGCCGCGGCCGCGAGCCAGCCGCGCTCCGCATGCTCCCGCTGAAAGCGCGATTCCCAGCGGCGGCATCACGTCGCCCAATCGGAACCAATAGTATCGCAATAACGCCGCTGCCCGTTCGGGCCGTTCGGCGGTCGCCACCGCAATCACCAGCCCGGCCAGCGAAATGGCCAACGTTGCCGCCACCAACCGCCGCAACCGCTCAAGCGGGCCTTCAGGGTCATCCAGATCGGAACGCCACCCAGGGCTTTGCCTGCCGATGATTGAGGTCACCCGAACCGCCACCAACCAGCCGATCAGCATCGCCAGATACCGCGCCAATGCGGCCCAACCAAAAGCCTGTGGCAAGAGATGATGGCGCAAACGGCCAAACACATAAATGTCGTTGGCTTCGACGATGGTCTGAGGCTCGACACCACGATTCAATGCCAACGCCGGCCAAACGCCCACCAGCGACAGAGCGAAGCCGCCCAGCAATCCCGGCCACAACCGGCGCAGCGGCGGGCGGTCTGCCGACATCAGCCAACACAAGCCAAGGGCCACGGCGAACCAGCCGCCGACCAGCACGTGCACCGCCGACGCCGCCCCCGCCCACACCAGTGCGGTGTTCCACCGGCCGTTCAAGTACGCATGCAGCGCGGTAAACACCAGCACATAGGCCAACCCCTTGGCCTCGAACCCGCCGACCACCCATTCGCCAGCCAATTGACAGCCGACGTTGAGCGCCAGGAACATCAGCGCGGTCACCACCGCCCAGCCATGCCGCGGCGCTAGCCGCCAGCTCAACCGCCGCCAGGCCCACGCCAACAGGAACCACGTGATCAGCCGCCCGCACCAGGCGAATTGCGGCAGCGTGAGGCAGCGCGTCAGCCATCCGCAGGCGACGTAAAACAGCAGGTGCGTGTCGGCCGACTCGAAAAAAAAGTCATGCGGCGCCCAGGCAGGGTTCCAATAGTGGCGGGCCTTGCCCAGATAATGCGGCTCGTTGACATCGGGCACGGGCCAGCCGGCCTGCGCGGCAAACACCAAAAAGATCGCCACCACTTCGACCACCAGCAGCCACCGTGCGTGGACAGGCGGCCCCGGCGGCCCTAGACTATCGACGGACGTAGTGGCGATGGACATGCGTGACTGGCGGCTGGACGTTTCGCGGCCATTGTAACCAAAGCCCATCGGCGGTCGAGTTGATACATCCAGAGGCGACAAGGATCCGTCATGGCCAAAACCACACCGGGACGGGCGTTGCGTGAGGCGGTCGCCGATGCGACCATTGCCATTCCCGGCGCGTTCAACGCGCTGTCGGCCCGCATGATCGAAGATGCCGGTTTCGATGCGGCCTATCTCTCCGGCGCGGCGTTCTCGGCGGGCGAGCTGGCCCTGCCCGACGTCGGCCTGTTCACGCTCTCAGAACTCACCGAGCACACGCGGCGGATCGCCCGCAGCGTCGAGATTCCGCTGCTGGTCGATGCCGACACCGGCTTCGGCGAGGCGGTCAACGTCGAACGGACCATCCGCGAACTCGAAGCCGCCGGCGCCGCCGCCATTCAACTGGAAGATCAGCGGCTTCCCAAGCGTTGCGGGCACCTGTCGGGCAAGAGTCTGGTGAGCGCTGATGAAATGTGCGAAAAGCTGCGGGCCGCTCTCGCCGCCCGAGGCAACCCCGACCTGGTATTGATTGCTCGGACCGACGCCCGCGGCGTCGAGGGGTTTTCGCAGGCGGTCGATCGAGCCCAGCAGTATCTCGATGCCGGCGCCGACTGGATCTTCCCCGAAGCCCTGGTCGATCGCGATGAATTTGAACGGTTTGCCGAGGCCATCGAGGCCCCATTGGTGGCCAACATGACCGAATTCGGCAAAAGCCCGCTGCTCACGCTCGACGAACTGGCCGAACTGGGCTATGCGGCTGTGCTGTTTCCGGTGACGCTGCTGCGCGCGGCGATGAAAGGCGCCGAAGCCGCGCTGGCCATGATTGCCGATCAGGGCACGCAACGCGATTTGCTCGATGTGATGCAGACGCGGCAAGAGCTGTATGAGCTGCTGCGCTACGATGAATATGAAGCCCGCGACCGAGCGACTCACGTCTCGCCGGGCGACGGCGCGAGCTGGGGCTTTGCCGACGGCTCTGGCGATAGCGAGGACGAACGATGACCGAAGAAATCTACCGGCCCGGCTTAGAGGGCGTGGTGGCCGGCGAAACGGCCATTTGCACGCTGGCCGGCGGCTTGCAATATCGCGGCTACGCGGTCGAAGAACTGGCCGAGCAGACCGCCTTTGAAGAGGTGGCCCACCTGCTGCTGCACGGCGAATTGCCCGACCCCGGCCAACTCGAACGTTTTCAGGCACGGCTAGCGGCGGTCGGACCATTGCCGCCGGGCATGGTGGCCGCCCTGCGCGCCATGCCGCCCGCAACGCCCATGATGGACGCCCTGCGCACCGGCGCCAGCATGTTGGCCCATTGGGACCCCGATATCCCCGACAGTAGCCACGACGCCAACGTCCGCAAGGCCGAGCGCCTGCTGGCTCAACTGCCGATGGTTGTGGCGGCCCGGCATCGGCTGGCCAGTGGCAATGAACCGCTGCCGCCCGACCCCAAGCGGGGCCTGGCCGCCAATCTGCTTTGGATGCTCACCGGCCGTCCGCCGGCGCCGCGGGCCGCCAAAGCGATGGATGTTTCGCTCATCCTCTACGCCGAGCATGAGTTCAATGCCTCGACGTTCACGGCGCGCGTGGTGGCCTCGACGCTGAGCGACTTGCATTCCGCAGTGACGGCGGCCATTGGCGCGTTGAAAGGCCCGCTGCACGGCGGCGCGAACGAGCGCGTGATGAAAGTGCTCGGCGAGGTAGGCGGAGAGCGAAACGCCGAGAGCTGGGTGCGCCAGGCCTTGGCCGAAAAGCGGCGGATTATGGGTTTTGGCCATCGCGTCTACAAAACGGGCGATCCGCGGGCCGTGTATCTCAAGACGCTCTGCGGCGAGCTGGCCCGCGAAAGCGGCCACGAAGAGCTGGAGCGCGCGGCCGAAGTAATCGAAACCGTCGTCCGCCAAGAAAAGAACCTGCCGCCCAACCTGGATTGGCCTAGCGCACGCCTCTACCATTATCTCGCTTTGCCCGTCGAGCTCTACACGCCGCTGTTTGTCGTCAGCCGGGTAACTGGCTGGAGCGCTCACATCATCGAGCAACTCGACGACAACCGCCTGATTCGCCCCCGCTCGAAATATACCGGCCCGCCGCGCCGCGCCCTGCGCCCGCTGGACCAGCGATGAACGAATCGCGCTCGCGTTGTTGCTCGGCGGCTGCGCAGGGGTATACTCAGCGTCATGCCGGAAGCTTTTGACCCTTATCGCAAGTGGTTGGGCATTCCGCCCAAAGATCAGCCGCCGAACCACTATCGGCTGCTGGCCATCGAACTGTTCGAAGACGATCCCGACGTCATCGAAGCGGCCGCCGATGCACGGATGGCCCATGTGCGGACCTACCAGACCGGGCAAAACTCGGCGCTCTCTCAGAAAATTCTCAACGAACTGTCGAAGGCCAAGCTGTGCCTGCTCGATGCGGCGCGAAAAACCAACTATGACGCCGAATTGCGACAGCGGCAGGCGGCAACTTCCTCCGCCGAGCCGGCAATCTCCAGTTCCGTCGGTATAGCCCAAGCTTCCGCTGTTCGGCCAAGCCAGGCGCTGCCCAAAGCCCGACCCTCGGCGGTGGCGGGTGGTACGCCCGTGCCGCAAATCCGCACTTCCGCCCCGTTGGCGGCCGGCCGCAGCCGCGTGAGCCGGCCGGCGTGGGTGCTTCCGTCCATGTTGGCAGCGGGAGCCGTCGTGCTGGCACTGGGAACCTGGGCGGTGGTGCGGTGGTCCGGTACCTCGGTGGACGAGCATCGAACAGGCGTGGCGGGCGGCAACACGCCGGCAAAATCGCGCGGCCCGCGCGCTGCTGCCAAGAACACCTCGATCGCTGCCGCAGCCCCAAGTCTTCAAGAAAGCGTTTCGCCTGGCGATTTGCCGCGCTTGATCGAAAACTCGATCGGCATGCGGCTGCGTTATTTGCCCGTTGGCGAGTTTGAAATGGGTCTGAGCGATGCGGAGGCCGACGCCTTCTCTGCGACCGACCTCGTGCGGCAATCGCTGCCGAACCAAGTGGCGGTCGTGCGTTCGCGCCCGCGCCATCGCGTCCGGCTGGGCCGGCCGTTTTATGTCGGCATCCATGAGGTGACGGTTGGGCAATTTCGCCGCTTTGTCGAGGCCACCGGTTATCGGACCACTGCCGAGACCGACGGCCGCGGCGGCATGGGGCGCGATGCGTCAGGCAACTTGGAACGCAAGGCTGAATACAACTGGCGCGAGAATGGTTTGGGCGAGGGCGACGACCTGCCGGTAGTCAATGTTTCTTGGGATGACGCCCAGGTTTTTTGTCGCTGGCTTAGCGAGCGGGAACAAGCCGAGTATTCTCTGCCGACCGAGGCCCAATGGGAATACGCCAGCCGCGGCGGAGCAACCGGGCCGTGGTTCTTCGGCCCGTCTCCCGACCCCTTGGCCAGCTATGCGTGGTGTGCGGCCAACCAAACCGGCAAAAGGCAGCCGGTGGGCGGAAGGCAGCCTAACGCATTCGGCCTTTACGATATGTATGGCAACGTGTGGGAGCTGTGCGCCGACACGTTCGCGGCTGATTATTACTCGCATTCGCCGGAGACCGATCCGGCCGGACCGCCGGCGGGCGATCAGAAAATCAAGCGGGGAGGCTGGTACATCGACCCTCCGTTGTGCTGCAACTCGGCAATCCGTAGCGGGCCAGTGCCGCGAACTGAAACCGACGACAGCACTGGTTTTCGTGTGGTCCGCGCGGCCACCGGACCGGTGATGTCGGCGACAGACGGACTGTCCCGCGACAAGCCGCCGAGCCTGCCCGACCTGGTCCGGCCGGAAGCCAAGTTGTCGCCGCCCGACGAGCCGGCGCAAACAGCGGCCGAACACACCCTCAAACAATGCTACAAGACCGAGTGGCGTCGCCCGGCATGGCATTTTTCATCGGCGACGACCGCGGCGGACGCGATCCGCTGTTTGTTGGTCTCTTGAACGACGGCCGCCTGTACGTCGGCGTCAGCGATAGCCATGACGAAGCGAAGTCGAACGGCCTGGCCTGGCCACTCGAAGCTAAAAGACAACCGTCAGTGGAAACGTTCATCGCATGGCCTTGGGCGGTCGCGGGCGACGGCGCAGCGCGGCGACGCAAAACTCCTGGCGGTTGTATTGCAACTGCCGCGCGCGAACGTATGGAAACCCCCACGATCGGATGCGTTCAAGAAAGACCGGGACTTCCTCGGCCAGCTTCCAATCGATCAGCTTGAGCGTCAGCAATAGCCCGCGCACGCGGACGCTGGGGTGCCGGACAATCGCCTCCACGGTGTCGAGCGTGTAGGCGGGTGCGACGTTCATGTCGGCCAGCAGCCAATCGACGCCGCGGAAATCGCGCCGCCGCACGTCGGCCGCCCGCTTGCGCACGTGGGTAAAATGCGGCTCGGCCAGCACCGCCGGGTGCATTTCCGCCGGATCGATGCCCGTCACGTGCAGTTGCCGCCGCAGCAAAGCCTGGCATGATCCGCCCGGCGAGCAGCCCAATTCGACCGCGCGTTGGCCTGGCGCGATCGGCAGACGCGACCAACGCAGTGCCTCTTCCATCTTGAGATAGGCGCGAGAGACCGCGTCTTGGGGCAGGCGCAGCCGGCTCAGTCCGCCGGGCCGGCGCGAGGCCCAGCCGCGGGCGCGATGCCAACCCACCCACCACTCGTTCGGCTCGACCAACACGCAGTCGAGCACCGTTTCGCCAGGCGCAGCCAGGCGGCGTTCCGGCGGCGGCGCCAGCATCTGCAATGCCCACGCGCGGCGCAGGGCCGCCTCGGCCTCGCGCGATGATGAGCTAAACCCCGGTTCAAAGTCATGATCGCCGGGCGCGGCGGTGTCGCGCTGGAAAACGTGCAGCCGATCGAAGCCTCTTCCGGAGATCAACCGCAGCGCCGCGGCCACCAGCTCGTCGGTCGTCGAGCCACGCGCTTTGTCGATCGAAAAGCCGTAGCTCCGAGCAAAGATGCTGTGCAAATCGAAATCGTCGGCCAATGCCGTGTCGGCGGGCAGCTTGAACGTCAGAAAGCCCGGCCGCGAGTAAGCAAAGCGGAACTCAGGCCAGAGCCGTGCCAGCTCTCGCTTGATCGCTCCTTCGGCGCCGACCTGACAAGTGAGAAAAAGAAAGGAACGGCTCACGGGCGGTCAAGAAGATCTGCAGGACGGGTGGGTCCGGGTGGTATGCCCGGCAAGCGTAGGTCTGGCATTGTGCTTCGCCGTTGCAGGCGCGATGCAGGTCGCAAGGGTCGGTAGTGTCGCCGATTCTGCCCCGCGGCCGCAAGGACCATTCCTGCCGCCAACCGAGAATCGAGGAGCTCGGCGGCGCCTCGTGGCGAGGGGGGAGTGATGAGCGGGTCGTCCTCGGCCCTCTCGTCGGTGGCCACTCGCCATCGACGACCGGCAGTTGACCGCGCAGCCCCACACCAAGATAATCGTTGCCGAACGCACCGCTGGAGGCTTGTCATTCGCCCGTGAAGCTATTTCGCCACCTGACCGAACTGCCGCCCGGATTCCGCGCCGGCGCCGTCGCCATTGGCAACTTCGACGGAGTGCATCAGGGACATGCCCGGATTGTCGAGCGATTGATTGCCCAGGCGCGTCGCTTGGGCGGGCCGTCGGTGGTGTTTACGTTCGATCCTCATCCCGCCCGGCTGCTGCGGCCCGAGCAGGCGCCTCTGCCGCTGACGTGGACCAAGCGCAAATCGCAATTGCTCGGCGAACTGGGCGTCGAGGTGATGATCGCCTACCCGACCGATCGGGCGTTGCTGCAGCTTACCGACCGCGAGTTCTTTGAGCTGATTGTGCGCAAGCGGCTGGCGGCCGGGGCCGTGGTCGAGGGACCCAATTTCTTTTTCGGGCATAACCGCACGGGCAACGTCGAAGTCTTGCGGCGGCTGACCGACGAAGCCGGTCTGGCCCTGGAAGTGGTCGAGCCCGTCGAGGTGGATGGCGCGGTGGTCTCCAGTTCGCGCATCCGCGAGTTGCTTTTGGCGGGCAAAGTTGATGATGCCCGTCACATGCTCACGCGGCCCTACCGCATTCGCGGCATGGTGACCCACGGCGCGGGCCGCGGCGCCGCGATCGGCTTTCCCACGGCCAACCTAGGGGCGATCGATACCCTGCTGCCGGCGCCCGGCGTCTATGCCTGCGCCGCTTATGTGAATTCAGGGCGCTGGGCGGCGGCCGTCAACATCGGCGGCAATCCGACGTTTGGCGAACAGCAGCTCAAGATCGAGGCGCATCTGCTCGACTTCGACGGGCCGCTCTACGGCGAGCCGGTCGAAGTGGAATTTCTCAGTCGCTTGCGCGACGTGCGGCAGTTCGCCGGCATCGACGACCTAAAGCAGCAGTTGGCCCGCGATGTCGCAGCGGCCCGCGCCGTGGGTCAGCAAGAAACGACCTGGGATGAACGGTAATTGACTCGGGCCCACCGCCGGCTTTGGACGCGGACCGCCGATCAGATAGAATGGCCACATCGCACGCGGCTGCTGTCGGGTGAATGAGGCGTTTTGGTTTTGCTGAGGCTGTTTCCTATGGCGACTCTTATGGCGACCGTCGAAAAAGTCCGGTTCCAAGGCGAGCGGCGAATGGTGCTTCACGGCATCTCCTGGGAGCTCTATGAGCAGTTGCGCGAGGGCGAGGAAAACTGGGGCATCCGCATGACCTATGATCGAGGAACGTTGGAACTCATGAGCCCCTCGTGCGACCACGAAGCGATCAAGGAACTCATTTGCCAGATGATCGAAGCGCTCACCGAGGAAATGGACCTTCCCCGCCGCAGTTTGGGATCGACTACCTGGAAGCGCCGCGATCTCGATAAAGGGCTTGAACCGGACGGATGCTATTACCTCCTCAACCACCATCGCGTCTGCCGCCGCCGGGCGGTCGATCTTGAAGTCGATCCTCCGCCCGACCTGGCCGTCGAGACGGAGATAAGCCGCAGTGCCTTGAAACGCATGCAGATTTACGCCGCCCTGGGCGTTCCGGAAGTCTGGCGTTGGCGCAAACGCGGCTTGACTGCGTTCTCCCTTGACGCCGACGGCAAATACGTCGAACGCGAGTTCAGCTTGAACCTGCCGATGTTGCGGGTAAGAGATCTTGAGCCCTTTCTCGAATTTGAAGTCTCGGCCAACGAAACCGCCTGGATCCGCAAGTTCCGCGTTTGGGTGCGCGAGCGGTTTGTGAATCGCTAGCATCGTTCTGCTGATCGCCTTCGCCGGAGTGGGAATCTCCTTGGGAGTCTTGTAACGTGCCCATAACTCGCCCGCAGTTCCACCTGCGAACGCTGTTTTGCCTGACGATCTGCGTGGCGTGTTTCCTGGCGGGCATGCTGCGTCAACGGCAACGTGCCGACGACCACGAGTACGACCAGGTACGAAGAGCGGGCAGCTTCGTGGTCGATGTCTTTGATCCGTGCTTTCAAACTCGGCTCGATGAAGGGAAGCTGATCGATCTCACCCATCCCTTCGATGAGCATACGATTTACTGGCCTACCGAGCCGGGCTTTCAGCTTCAAAAAGGGCCGGCGGGCAAGACCTCCAACGGCTACTTCTATGCGGCAAATCGCTTTGCCTCTGCCGAACATGGCGGCACACACATCGATGCGCCTTATCACTTCAACGAGCGCGGACAAACCGTCGACAAACTTCCGCTGAGGCAACTGATGGGCGACGCCGTGGTGATTGATGTCTCGTCACAGTGCGCGGATGATCCTGATTACGAAATCTCGATTGCCGACCTGCGTGGCTGGGAAGAAAAACACCGACAACAACTGCCCGAAGCGATCGTCCTATTGCGGACGGGCTTTGCGCGCCACTGGCCAAACCGCCAGAAGTACCTCGGCACCGACGAGACCGGGCCCGACGCCGTGAAAAAGCTCCATTTCCCCGGGTTGGCGCCCGCAGCCGCGCGGTGGCTGGTCGAGCAGCGGCTGATCAAGGCCATTGGCATCGACACGGCCAGCATCGACGCCGGGCAATCAACCCACTTCGGCAGCCACGTCAAGTTGTTTGAGCACAATGTGCCGGTGTTTGAAAATCTGGCCAAGCTGGCGGACTTGCCCGAGACCGGCTGCTCGGTCATCGCCTTGCCAATGAACATCAAAGGCGGCACCGGCGCTCCGCTGCGGATTGTGGCCATCGTGCCGCCGCGTGATCGGTCTCGGCATTCAAGACAGTCCAACACGCGGTAAGGCGGGCCGAGCGCGAGCGAGCCCAACTTCCCTGTTCCGGTAGTCCCGGCCCTTGTGGCCGGCACATTGCGGTTGCCAATGAGATCCCCGCACGAACTGCCCGGCACAAAGCCGGGAGCTACCTGGTGTGTGGTGTCCAATTCCGCCCTAGGTCTCATACACAATGCGCCCATGCCGCTGAGCGCGGGAGATGCGGTCGCTGGCATACAGCCCGGCCAGCACAAACTCGACGCACGACGCCCGCACCGCCGGGTCGCTCGAGGCGTTCACCTCGAACGCCTTGTCCCAGGCCGGCGGCACGCGCTTCAGCCGCTCGGCATACGAGGCCGAAGGCAGCATATCGCCCACTTCGATCTTCACTCCCTGCCCGAAAATGTGCCCGATCTCTTCCAAACCGTGTTGCTCGACATACTCCTCGAAGACCGTCTTGAGGGCTTCGGCCATCACGGCGTCGAGCACCTGCCGCTCGGAAAGCTGATGGCTGCCCATCAGGTCGAGCTCCAGCTTGCCCAGCGACGACGAATAAAGATGCCCCAGGTCGCTGATCCTTGGCACGGCGGGCCGCTCACCCAGCCTGGCCGAACGGTGCCGCGCGCTGGCCACCATTGTGCGATAGTTGGCGATGCTGAACCGCGCGCTCACGCCCGATTGCTGGTCGATGTATTTCGACTTCCGGGCGGCCACGCTCATCTCCTCGATAATCTGCCGCATGAAATACGGCACGACCACCGGAAACTGCCCGTCCAGATCAAGGGCCGCCTCTTGCTCCATGATGGCGATGCCCTGGTCGCGCTCGCGGGGATAGTGCGTATGAATCACCGAGCCAATGCGGTCCTTAAGCTGCGGAATCACTTTGCCGCTACGGTTGTAGGTGGCCGGGTTGGCCGAAAACAAAATCAGCACGTCGACGTCAAACTTGATCGGATAGCCGCGAATCTGCACGTCGCGCTCTTCGAGAATATTGAACAGCCCCACCTGCACTAGCTCGTCCAGCTCGGGCAGTTCGTTCATGGCAAAAATGCCGCGATGCATGCGCGGGATCAGCCCGAAGTGCAGGGCTTCTTCGGCCGACATGCTGGTGCCGCCGGCCAGCTTGGCCGGGTCGATCTCGCCGATGATGTCGGCAAACTTGGTGCCGGGCGCCAGCCGCTCGGCATAGCGGGCCTCGCGCGGCCACCAGGCGATGGGCACCTCTTGCTCTGGCCGCTCGGCCAACAGCCGCCGGCAAACGCTCGAAATCGGTCGAAACGGGTCGTCGTGCACTGGCGCTTCCGCCAGGTCGATATACGGAATCTCATCGTCCAGAAACCGCGTCAACAGCCGCATCAGCCGGCTCTTGGCCTGCCCTTTCTCGCCCAGAAAGAGCATATCGTGCTGGGCGATCAGGGCCAGATTGATTTCCGGAATGACGGTGTCTTCGTAGCCGACGATGCCGGGAAACAGCTCCTCGCCGCCGGTGAGCATCCGCATGAAGTTGTCATGGATTTCGCGTTTGACGCTTTTCGATTTCCAGCCGCTCTCGCGCAGCTCACGCAGGTTGGTGGGTTTTTTAGCGGTCGTGGCCATTACTCACGGTGGTTGGTGGCTTGCAGAGGCGCCGACGGCGGCTCTGGCTGCCGAGGCTTTTTACTTTCGATTCGACTTCGATGCCGATTCGATTATAGGGCGGCAAGACACCGGGCATAGGGCCGCGATCTCTTATTGCGAAAACCCCCGCACTTCGTCCCGCGCCACCGTGGCGGCGACAAAGTCAGGTTCGCCCACGCCCGTGCCAAGAAGTTTCGGCGTGCGGTCTCGGCCATTGTCGTTGGGCTTCGTAGACGGCTATGGCGACAGCGTTCGACAGATTCAGGCTGCGCACCTGCGGGCGGATGGGAATGCGCAAGAGGCGCTCGGCGTGGGTTTGAGTCAGACTCGGCGGTAGCCCGCTCGATTCGCTGCCGAACACCAGCACATCGCCCGGCTGGTATGAGACGTCGAGATAGCTGCGCATGGCCGACTTACTGAAAAAATATGGGTTGCACGGCCCAAACCGCTCGGTCAGCGCGGCCCAGTCGTCGACCACCTCCCACTCAAGATGTTCCCAATAATCGAGCCCGGCTCGGCGCAGATAGTAGTCGTCGACCCGAAAACCCAGTGGACGCACCAGCCAAAGCTTGCAGGCCGTCGCCACGCAGGTGCGGCCGACCGCCCCGGCGTTGTGCGGAATCTCGGGCTGGTGCAAAACAATGTGCAGCAGCGGTTCGTATTTCACGACACCTCGCTGACGCTTCGAGTTCGTGTTATCGCTTCCTTAAATTACGCACCACGGGCCGGTCAATGTCAACGACCTCAGATCGCTGACGGGTCTTCACGCTTCCGGATCGACCGGCAGAGCGTCAGTGCTTTCGACCTCGGCGGCCACATCGGGCAGCGCAATCGGCGCCGCAATGTCCTGCGCGGCGGCCGGCGAAGAAGGCGGCGATCGCTCTCCAGTCTGACGGCGCGAAGATGGCAATCCCTGGGCGTAGGCGGCGCTGACGCTCGATTCGTCGACGCGCAACGGAACTCCCTGCAGCAAAATATCAGACGGCGCCGCGATCGGCGTCGATGCCGCGGCGCCAGCAATCTGGCCCAGGGGCGCCGCCGTCGGGCGTGGTTCTGCCGACGCACTGGGATCGGGCAGCGGCATGTTCGGCAGCGGCATGGTCGGCAGCGGTGTCACCGGCGGCAGCGGCTCGGCCGGCAGCTCCAGCGTTGGTATCGCTCGCTCAATCATCACCGCGGCAGGGTTGCAATCAGACCCTTCGCATTCGGCAACCAGCCGGCCCTGCGCTTCGTGCAGTTTGACCAGCGCGATCTTCCAGGCGGTGATCTGGGCAATCTCGTCGCTCTCAGCCTGCAGTCGTTTGACCCTCGCCCGGGTGAGATCGATAAAAGTGGCTTCGTCGATTCGCGACTTTTGAGCGAGCGCATCCAGATGCCGCCGCCACGATTGCACCGCGGCCTTGGCCACCGCCACTTGCCGTAGCCGAGCCTGCGACTCCAGGGCCGCCTGCTGAATCTCGGAGGTGATCTCGTTGCGCCGTTGCCGGGTGTAATTGTCAAGCTGCCGCCGCCGCTCGGGCAACTCCAGCCGATTCGAGCGCCGTTGGCCGATGAATTCGCGCATTCCCAACAGCGAGATCAATCCCGTGAACTTCGTCTGCGTTCCCAACAGGCCGCTGGCGCCGCCCAGCACGCCGCGCGTGACGTCGACCGTCTCCGTCCGCAGCGACCGTCGCAGCGACGCCAGCAAGCCCAGCTCGGGCCGCAGCTCGAGTCCCTCGCGAACGGCGGCGTCGAGATCGACGGGCGCGACGACCACGGTCCAATCGGTTGTCGGCCAGATGCGCGGACGCGCTTCGTCGGTGGCCAGCCCCATGAACTGCACCAATTGGGCGTTGAGCTGATCGATCTGCGATTCCAGCGCGATTTGCTTATCGAGAATGTCCAGCCGCTGCCGCTCCAGTTCGCTGTCGTCAAAGGGAATCTGCAAGCCATGCTGCCGCATCCGCAACACGCCCGCCATCGCGTCGCCGATTTCTTTGAGGCTGCGGGCCACGATCAATCGGTTGGCTTCGGCCTCGGCCAGATCGTAATACGCCTTCAGGGCCATGCCGGCCGAACTATTGCGGGCCTCCAGCTCGGTTGTCCGCAAGACGCGCAGTTTGAGGCGTTCTTCCTCGGAAAGGCCGTGGGGCGAGGCCGTGGCCGCCAGAGCCCGCCTTTCGGCGGCCAGGGTGTTGCCGTGCGCCGACGCCCGCGACGCCAGGCACTGGCAGGTGTGCGGCGGCAGCGCGCGGTATTCGCCGGGCGGCCGCTCGCCCCGGGCGGTGACGTTTTCCACCTGCTCGAGCGACTCGACCTGGCGATCGTCGATGTCGATGGCCTGGGGCGTGGTGGGCGCAAGGGTCTGCTCGAGCGAAGCGGCAGCTTGCCCAGAGGCATAGTAGCCGTGGCCGCGATGGGCCGCCCGGTGGGCGCAGCCGCCGGTGGCGGCCATCCAACCGACAACAATCAGGCCCAGACGCGAGCAGCCAGGCATATTCCCCCCAAACTCCGTGATTGGTAGGTCTCTGTCTTTTCATCGCCGCGCCAGTTGTGCCGACTAGAGAAAAATTTCGTTCTTTGACGGTTCTCCGGCCTCGCGGCCGGAGCAATCCGGGTAACCCGACCCTGCTCGCGAGGCACTAGTACCGGGGAAAATACCGGTCATAATCAGGGAGCTGGCGTCAGGGTTTTCCCATCAGCCCTTGATCCGTCTTGTGCCTCTTCGCGGAAAATCGCCCATGAACGTTTCCGTTGCCCCGCACGACCCACCGTTGGCGCCGGAGCCGTTTCTCCAGACTGCGCGCGTCCGCAAAAAACGTCCGGCGAGTACCGGCTGGGTCAAATGGCTGGTGGCGTTGGTGGCGGTGTTGGGCCTGGGGGCGGCGGCCCGCGTGGCCTACGATTGGTACGGCTCGGCCGCCCCGGGCGACCTGTATCGCGACGCTCTGACCACGCCAGCCACCCGCGGCGATCTGCTGATCCTCGTTTCGGAGGAAGGCAACATCGAGAGCGCCCGCAACGTCGAGATCAAATGCCAGGTGCCCGGCCCGCTGACCATCCTGGAGATCGTGCCCGACGGCAGCCTCGTTCACGAAGGCGACGTGCTGGTGCGGCTCGATGGCTCGTATCTTGAAGACTCGCTGCTGGCCCAAGAGGTGGTGAAGTCGAAGGCCGAAGCGGCCAAGATCGCGGCCGAACGCACGTTCAACGCCGCCCAGATCGCCGTTGATGAGTATCGGTATGGCACCTTCGTGCAAGAGATGAAGCAGCTCGAAGCGGACATTACCGTGGCGAAGCAGAACCAATCGAGCGCCGAAAACCAGCTTGCCTATAGCGAGAAGATGTATCGTAGCGGTTACGTCACGCGGCTCGATGTCGAGTCGAAGCAGTTTGCCGTCGAGCAAGCGCGGCTGACACGGGCGGTCAACGAGCGGAAAAAGTTTGTGCTCGAAAAATTCACCAGCGCCAAAATGCTGCAAGATCTGGTCAGTCAGCGCGACGCGGCCGAGGCCATGATGAATTCGGCCGTCGGCACCTACACGCACGAAGTCAACAAGCTCAATCGTTACGCCGGCCAATTGGAAAAATGCACGATCATCGCCCCGCAAGACGGCATGGTGGTGTATGCCAACGACACCGGCGGAGGACGGCGTGGCGGCGGCCAAGAACCCAAAATTGAGCTGGGCGCCCAAGTGAACCAATTTCAACCGATTCTCAAGTTGCCCGATCTGCGGCAAATGCAGGTCAAGACCTTGGTACACGAAGACAAGGTGGACGAATTGCGGCTGGGCATGCGGGCGCGCATCCGAATTCGCGATGCCGAGTTCCAGGGAGAGATCAAGTCGATCGCCAACCAGCCCGAAGCCTCCAGCCGCTGGAGCAATAATGTCAAGGAATACGCCACCATCATCAAGCTGGACGGCGAGCCGGAGAGCGTGAAGCCGGGCATGAGCGCCGCCGTCGAAATCCTGGTCGGCATGCGACCCGATGTGATCATGGTGCCGGTGCAATGCATTGCCGACGTTCGCGGGAAGCCCCGCGCCTGGGTGAAGGCCGGCGGCGGCGTCGAACAGCGCGAGTTGGTGCTCGGTCGCACCGACGACACGTATGTCGAGGTGGTCGACGGGCTGAAGGAAGGCGAGCAAGTGTTGCTCAACATCACGCCGCAGGTCTCGCTGTTGCCGCAAACGGGCGGCCCGGTGGAACCGGCGAAAGTCGACGCCGATGAACGGTTTGGTACGTCGCGAGCGCGCGGGGCCGGGCCGGGTTCGGCCGCAGCCGGCGGTGATGGCGGAGCAATGGCGCCCGGCCCAGGTGGTCGTCGCGGTGGCGGCGACGGCCCGCCCGGCGCGGGTCAGCGAGACGGCGGCGAGCGCGGCGGTGGCTCAGCAGGCTCAGGTGGACAAGGTGGCGGCCGCGGCGGACAACGCGGCGGCGGACGGCGCCGGCTCAACTTCAAAGAGCTCGACAAAGACGGCGACGGCAAGGTGAGTCTCGATGAGATGCCCGAAGACCGCCGGGAGCGCTTCGGCCGTATGGACTCCAACGGCGATGGCTTCATCGACCAGCAAGAGCAGCAAGCCATGACCGAACGGATGCGCCAATTTCAGCAACAAGGCGGCGGTCAAAGCGGCGGCCGCGAGTAGTCTCCGGCCGGCACTCCGTGCCACGGGTCGAGGCTGCCGCTCTCAGAGAGGGACGCGCCATGAGCGCTTTCAGAGCGGCGCGGCGAACGTTTCCGTGGGCCCAACCGGCCTCTCGCCACGCTATGCGCCGGCGCCGCCGGCGCTGGCCGGCGAGATTCATGAGCGGCGCATTGCTGGCCGGCGCCCTTTGGCTTCTCTACAGCGCGATTTCGGCGCATTACCGTCGCGGGCCGCTGGCGATCGAGGTGAAGCGCGCCGATCTGATCGTTTCGGTTTGTGGCGAGGGCGTCGTCGAGAGCGCCGACAACCTGGATCTTCAGAACCCCGTGCCCGGCCGGCGCAATATTTTGGCCATCGTGCCCGACGGCAGTTATGTCCGAAAAGGAGATCTGCTTCTTCGGCTTGACAGCGCCTCGCTCGAACAAGCAATTGCTTCCGAACGGGTCTCGCTGAGCCAGGCCGAGGCGGCGGTGGTCCGCGCCAAGAAAACCTGGCAGGCAGCCAGCATCGCCGTCGACGAATATGACCAAGGGGTTTATCTGCGGCAGCGGCTGGAGTTGTCGCGCCACATTCTGAATGCGAAGCGTCGACTGACGAGCGTCGAGCACTCTCTGCTGCAAATCCAGATCATGTTTCGCAAAGGCTGGGTATCGCCGCCGCACGTGGAAGCCATGGAAACGGCGGTCGACAAAGCCCAATCCGAGCTGGCGGCGGCCAAGCACAAGCGAGACGTTTTAGACCATTTGACACGGCTGAAAGTGGTCACAGAGTTGGCCGGCAAGCGCGACGCCGCGGCTGCCCGCTTGCAGTCGGCCGAAGCCGTCGTACGGATGAAAAACACCAAGATCGCCCGGCTCGTGGACGACGTGAGTCATTGCGCGATCCATGCCCCGCGCGACGGAATGGTGGTCTATGCCTCGAGCAAGGACGCCGCGAATCAGCCGCCGTCGCAGCCAGGGCACGGGGCCATCTACCAAGGAGCGACGGTGCGCCAATCTCAGACGCTCGTGCATCTGGCCGACGTCGGACAGATGCAGGTCAAGCTATTCGTTCCACACAGCCGGCTCAGCGAGTTGCGCATGGGCCAGCGCGCACACGTCAGGGTGCTCGGCCAAGAGCTGCGCGGCGGCGTTACGTCGATCGCCGATCGCCCCGAAACGGTCGCATTGCCCGGCGGCAATGTCAGAAAATACGCCCTAGCCATTGCGTTCGATGAGCGCGGGGTGCGATTGAAGCCAGGGATGACCGCCGAAGTGGAAATCCTGGCCGAACACAAGAAAAACGCGCTGGTGATTCCCGCCATCTGCGTGACCGAGGAGCACGGACGGTCGCGCGTGCGCGTGAAAAAGCGGAGCGGGGTCACCAAGCGAGAGGTGAAGCTCGGCATCGCCAACGACACCTCGGTCGAGGTGCTTGAGGGTCTGAACGAGGGCGAATGGGTGCTGCTGAACCCCGAGGGGTGAACGCCGGAGGCCGCTTGGCTATACTGCAGCGCGGCAGGCAAGTCCAAGTCGGAAACGCACCCCTCGGGAGGATGATCAAGATGAACACTCGAAGACAGTTTCTGGCGGGCGCCGCCGCGCTAGGCGCCGGTTCGATCGTGCCGCGGCACGTGTTGGGAGGCCGGGGCTTCAAAGCGCCCAGCGACAAGCTGAACATCGCGGGCATCGGAGTCGCCGGCATGGGCGCCGCCGACCTGCGCGAGATGGAAGGGGAGCAGATCGTCGCCTTGTGCGACGTGGACGCCAAACATGCGGCGGGCAGCTTCGAGCGCTATCCGCAGGCCCGCAGGTACCAAGACTTCCGAGAGATGCTTGCCAGCGAGAAAGATCTGGACGCGGTGGTGGTCGCCACGCCCGACCACGTTCACGCGGTCGCCGCGATGGCGGCCATCAAGGCGGGCAAGCATGTCTATTGCGAAAAGCCGCTCTCGCACACCGTTGATGAGGCCCGGCAGCTCACTGCGGCCGCGCGGGCCGCGGGCGTGGCCACGCAAATGGGAAACCAAGGCCACGCGTCGGAAAGCATTCGCCGGCTGTGCGAATGGATCTGGGACGGCGCCATCGGAGACGTGCACGAGGTTCACGCCTGGACGCCACACCCGGTGTGGCCACAGGGAATCGACCGCCCGAAAGAAACCCCCGAGGTGCCCGGCACGCTCGCCTGGGATCTTTGGCTCGGTCCCGCGCCCTATCGGCCCTATCATCCGGCCTATCTGCCGGCGATGTGGCGGGGCTGGTGGGATTTCGGCACCGGCGGGCTGGGCGACATGGGCTGCCACATTCTCGACCACGTCGTCTGGTCGCTCAAGCTTGGCCCACCCACAAGTATCGAGGCCAGCCATTCGACGTTTGTGCCGACGGGTTTGAACTGGAAGAAGCCCAAAAACAGCGAGACGTATCCGCGGGCGTCGCTGGTCACCTATCGGTTTGCGGCGCGGGAAGGCTTTCCGCCGTTGACGCTGGTTTGGTACGACGGCGGCCTGATGCCCGCCCGTCCCGAAGAGCTGCCCGACGGCGAACCGATGGGCGACACATACGGCGGCGCGATTTACATCGGCAGCAAAGGCAAAATTGTCTGCGGCTCGCACGGCGCCAACGGCGCGAAGCTCATTCCGCCCGAAAAAATGAAGGCCTACCAGCAGCCGCCCGCCAGCTTGCCACGGTCGATCGGGCACCGGCAAGAGTGGCTGCAAGCCTGCCGCGGTGGGCCGAAAGCAGGCTCGAACTTCGACTATGCCGGCCCGCTCACCGAAACCGTCTTGCTCGGCAACATCGCCCTGCGCACCGGCAAAAAGCTCTACTGGAATGCCGAGAAGCTCGAGTTCACCGGCGACGCCGACGCCAGCAAGTTCTTGCACCGAGAATATCGCGACGGGTGGACGCTGTAATCTTTTCAAAGTATGGCCGATGAAACGTCTGTTGATCGTCGCGGCTTCGGCAACACCGCTCCTGGGCACACCGGCCGCGAGCGGATGCGGAAAGGCGCCGTTATGGTGGGATTCGCGATCTTGCTTGGGCCTGCACTTTGTACGCTTGGCTTGGTTTGCACGGCGGTAAACGTGGCAACGGCATTTGTCTCGAAGCGGTTACGCTTGGCTTGCCGCGGTGCGGCCGTTCTTCATGTTTTATTTTTGGGGCTGCATGTCGATGGCATTAGCGATGCGGCTTTTGGTCGACGCCGCTCGATCGGCGCGGGGCAAAACAGCGCCTCCGAATGGCGGCAGTGCTGCCGAGTGATCTAGGGAAAACCCCGCCTGCGGCCGGCCACAAGGGCCGGGAATACCGCTAGGTTCACCGGTCAAGGCGAGATTGCGCCTCCGCGGCATTGCCAAGGCTCTGCCCCGGCCACCGGGGCAAATCGAAAATCCAAAATCCAAAATCCAAAATCCAAAATCCAAAACTCCACCCCTGTCACCGAATTTGACAGTTTTCGCGATTCCGTCACAATCCGGTGGGAGAAGAAAACCGCGCCGAAGAGCAACCACCGGAGAATCGACGATGTGCCTGGCTATTCCGGCGCAAATCAGCGCCCTGGCGGATGATGATGCGCGACTGGCGACCGTCGACATCATGGGCGTGCGGCGCAAAATCAACATCGAGTTGCTCGAAAACGACCCGCCCACGCCCGGCGATTGGGTGTTGATTCACGTTGGCTTCGCCATGGGCAAAATCAGCCACCAGCAGGCGACCGAGCAACTGGAGATGCTGACGCGGCTCGGCGAAGCAACCGCCGCGCTGGAGGAGGCCGGCGGTTACGAGTTCGCCGCCGACACCACATGAAAGTCCCGACGCCTTGAAATCGCAAATGCCATGAAATACGTCGATGAATTCCGCGCCCCCCAAATCTTGCGCAACGCCCTCGACGAAATCGAGGCGCTGATCGAGCCGGGACGCCATTACCGCATCATGGAGGTCTGCGGCGGCCATACTCACGCCATCTTCCGCTTCGGGTTGAAAGAGCTGTTGCCGCCGCAAGTGGAGCTGATCCATGGCCCCGGCTGCCCGGTGTGTGTGTTGCCGATGGGTCGCATGGACGACGGTTTGAACCTGGCCAACGATCCCGACATTATCTTCACCGCGTTTGGCGACATGATGCGAGTGCCCGGCTCGCAGGGCAGCCCGCTGGAAAGCAAGGCCCGCGGGGCCGACGTGCGGATTGTCTATTCTCCGCTCGATGCGTTGCGTATCGCGCAGCAGAACCCGGCACGCAAGGTGGTGTTTTTCGCCATCGGTTTCGAGACGACCGCGCCTTCCACAGCGTTGACGCTGCTGCGTGCGCGCGACCTGGGCGTGAACAACTTCGCGGTGTTTTGCAATCATGTGACGATCGTGCCGGCGATTCTGGCCATTCTCGACTCGCCCGATATGCGGCTCGACGGTTTCATTGGTCCGGGGCACGTCTCGACGGTGATCGGTTGCCGCCCCTATGAATTCATCGCTCGCGACTACGGTTGCCCGATTGTGGTGTCGGGTTTTGAGCCGGCAGACATTTTGCAATCGCTGGTGATGATTCTGCGGCAACTTCGCGCGGGCACGAGCATCGTCGAAAATCAATATGGCCGCGTGGTTCCTTGGGGGGGCAACCTGGCGGCGCTCAAGGCCATGGCCGAGGTCTTTGAGGTGCGCCCGCATTTCGAGTGGCGCGGGCTGGGCTTCATCTCGCATTCGGCCCTGCGCATCCGCGAAGCGTTCGCGGCCTGGGACGCCGAAAGGACGATGTCCGTACGGGGTGTCTCGGTGGCCGACCCCAAGGCCGCCCAATGCGGCGAGGTGCTCAAGGGCGTGCTCAAACCCCATGAGTGCAAGCTGTTTGGCAAGGAGTGTACGCCCGAGCGGCCGATCGGCGCGTTGATGGTTTCGTCCGAGGGGGCCTGCGCCGCCCATTTCAAGTACGCCGGCGTGAACCTGTCAGCCGCCGGTTGATTGTGCGGCGAGCCGTCTTGCAACGATCGGGGCAGAGAGGGCACAATGGAAGCATGCCCGACCCGGTTTTGCCCCTGTCCGACGAAGACCTCATGCGCCGCGTTCAAGCGGGCGATCATGCGGTGTTTGCCGAGTTGGTGCGGCGTTATCAGCCGGCGCTGACACGGGTGGCGGCCAGCCGGCTGGGCCGGGCTGACCGGGCCGAGGACGCCGTGCAAGAATCGCTGCTGGCGGCCTTTCAAGGCCGGCATACGTATCGCCCGCCGCACAATTTCCGCACCTGGCTATGGACTATTTTGCTCAACCAGTGCCGGCGCGCCTGGAAGCGCCGCATGCGGCGACCGCGCGTCAGCCTGTGGGGCGATCAGCCCGCCGAAACCATTGAGCCAGCGGTCTATCAGGCCAGCCTCGACCGCGGCGGGCCGACTCCGCTGGCAACGATGCTGGTCCAGGAACGGGCAGGGCTGGTCGATGAGCTGCTCAAGCGGCTGACGTCGGTTCAAGCCGACGCGCTGCGGTTGCGGTTTTTCGGCGGTTTGAAGTTCGAGGAAATCGCCGCGGCGATGGGCACCAGCGTGAGCACCGCCAAAAGCCGCGTGAAATGGGGTTTGCTGCGTTTAGCCGAGTTGGTTCGCCACGCGGAATCGCTTCAACGAGACGAGTTATGATTCATTGCGACGAAGTGTTCGATATTCTTACACGCGGGCCTTTTCCGACGGGCGCGGCCTCCGATGGCATTGTCGAAAGCCACCTGAGCCACTGCGATGAATGCCGCCGGCTGGCCGAGGCCCTCCGCCCCGCTATCGAGCTTTTGCAAGAGGCCATCACCGATGACGAGGGGCGCGATCTGCCGCGCTATTGGGGAAACTTCAGCCAGCCACGGGCCGAAGGCGCCGGCAAATCGACCGCCACCAAAACTCAGCCCCGGCGAACGTTCGGACACCGCACCGCACCGCAACCTCAGACCTTGCCGCTGCCGGCGACCAACTGGAACGGCGCCGCGCGTCTGGCGGCCGCTGTGCTGCTCGGCGTGGTTTTGGCCAGCCTGTTGCGGCAGGCCAGCCGATCGCACCAACCCGCTTTACAACAGATGGCCGGGCGCGCGAAATCGGCCCACTGGCGGCTCAATGAGAGCGGCGAACAGTGGTCTGCCGGGCAGAGACTGGCGGCCGCTTGCCGGCAGCCCGTCAGTGGACTGACCCTGGTGGCCGCGCTGACCGAGCCGCTGGCCAACACGGGCGAAGTAAACGCAGGCGACGTGAGCAACACGGGCGAAGTGCATCCATCCGCCGAAGCCGAACCAGCGAAGGAACGTCGGCCATTCGCCGAGGCGGCATCGCGGCTGGCATGTTGTTTGGGTTGTCATTCGGCCAAAGATCACAAGCTGCTGGCGTCCACCGCGGTCAGCCGCCTCGTGCAAGCCTGCGGCGCTTGCCACGAGTGAATCGGTGGAAGCCTTTGGTCTCACGTTTGTGGCGACGGCCCATTTGTTGGCTGTCGATGTAGCGATGGCCGCGCCGGCCTTCTGTCTGTGGCTGCAGTGGCGGGCCGACCGCGACGAGTTGGCCCGCCGGCTCGATCTTTATCTGCTGCGCCTCTCGTTGGTCACCTTGCTGCTGGCCGTGGCGCTGGGCGGAATGGCCGTGGCACTCATCGCGAGGCTCCATCCCCAGCCCTATCTGAATGCGTTTCACGAGCTGCCGCGACGCCGCTATGAGTTCGGCGTTGTCGAGTTGCTGTTTTCGCTGGCTTGTTACGCCGTGGCCTTGCGCGTGGGACGCTGGCGCGAGCGGGCGAACGACGGGCAACCGATCTCGCGCCGCTGGTTTGCCTTTCGCTGGTGGGCGACGTTTCTCGGATCGCTCAATTTGGCTTACCACTTTCCGCCGCTGTTTGTGATGCTGGGCGTTTTGACGGCGCGGCCCGCAACCTGGGGTCACGAGGCGCGATTCACCGGCCTGCTGGCCGACGGCGAAATTCTCGCGCGCACCGTACACCATTGGTTGGCCGCTTTGGTGGTTGGCGGCATGGCCGCCGCCTATTACGGCATACGCCAAAACGGCGCCGACGACCGTCCCGCCGTTGTGTGGGGTTGCCGGCTGGCCGCCGCGGCGATGCTATTGCAGGTTTTCTCCGGTTTTTTGGTCGTCGCCGAATTGCCCGCCGCCGCACGGAATGCGCTGCTGGGCGACGATCTGGCAGCGACGGGGCTGTTCGCCGCGGCGCTGGTAGCTACCTTTTTTGTCTTGCCGCGGCTGGCGGCAAGCGCCTGGGGGCATGTCGATCGCCGATATGTGTTGGGTTCTTGCCTGTTGGTGTTGCTGGTGATGTTGTTGATGACGGCGGCACGGCATCGCACGCGTGAATTGTTGCTCGCCAATCAGCGGGTAGCCGCCAAGCTTGGGTTGCATTGAGGGCCTGCCGCGATATATTCTCGCCATGATGGAATCGATCACGCTCACCGACGCCGCCACCGGCGCGTCGGCCAAAATCCTCTCGGGGCTGGGCTTCAACTGCTACAGCTTTCAGCCGGTGTTGCAGGGCCAGGCGATTGAAGTCCTCTGGTCGGAGGATGATTTTTCCTCGGGCCAATGCAAGCCTTCGCACAGCGGCATCCCGA
Source organism: Pirellulales bacterium (assembly GCA_025927475.1). Lineage (GTDB taxonomy): Bacteria > Planctomycetota > Planctomycetia > Pirellulales > JAICIG01 > JAICLL01. The sequence goes on along the minus strand of JAICLL010000009.1, from coordinate 23,865 downwards.
TCTTGTTCCCGTTTCCCGGCCGGCTGCGCGGTTCGCACCTGGCGTATGAAGGTCAGACCTACCCGCTGGGCAGCGACGATGGCCGCGGAAACGCTATTCATGGCTTTGTGCTGAACCGGCCCTGGCGGATTGTCGAGAATTTGCCGCACCGCGTCGTGGGAGAGTTTCACGCCTCGGCCGACGAGCCGGGCCTGATTCGTCGCTGGCCCGCCGACTTCCGGCTGTCGGTCGCCTACGAGGTGCGGGGCAACGCGCTTTCCGCGGAGATTCAGGTGCATAATCCCGGCGCCACCCGGTTGCCGTTTGGTCTGGGGCTACATCCCTATTTCCGAGTGCCGCTGGTATCGACCGGGCAGCCCGACCTTTGCCGCGTCACTGTGCCCGCCTCAGAATACTGGGAGCTGTCTGCCATGTTGCCCACGGGCCGCCGGCTGCCGGCCGATGGGCCGCGGGCGCTGGCCGCTGGCATGACCTTCCAGCAAATGCAGCTCGACGATGTTTTGACCGCACTGACTACGGACGCAGGCGAATGCCGGGCAGCGATCGAAGACCCGGCGAGCGGCCGCACGCTCGAGTTGCGTTTTGACTCGGCGTTCCGCGAATGCGTGGTCTACAATCCGCCGCACCGCGAGGCGGTCTGCATCGAGCCCTACACCTGCGTGCCCGATGCTTTCGAGCTGCAGGCGACGGGCATTGACGCCGGGCTGCGCTTTTTGCAGCCGGGCGACGTCTTTCAAACGCGATTTGAGATCAACGTCCTGTAGGGAACGCCTTCCGTGACATTCCGTGAATAGCGAGACGTCGTCCCATCGTTCTCGGAACGCCTCAGCGGGCCTAAAGTAGCGGCGCAGGGACTCGAACCCCGGACACGCGGATTATGATCGCGCCGGTTGCTATCGCCAACGACAACGCCAGCAACGACTTAGGGAACGCCAAAATCCTGCGCGCACAAGGGCGCGCACAAAAAAGCCCGGAAACCGCCCCCGAAGCCCCGGCAATCGACCCCGAGCTGGCCGCCCTTGTGGTCGCGTGGCCGACGCTGCCCGAGGCGACCCGCCGCCGTATCGTGGCGTTGGCCAAGGCGAGCAAGAACGGCGGGGTGCGCCCATGAAAGTGTCGCATCTACAAAGCCCGTGAAGCATTGGCGGAGCTTGCCGAGCTTACCAATGACATGAGCAACGATTGCGAAAACATCAAAGCTTGCATGGAGGCAGGCACCCACCCGGCGCGGCCGTTCGCCCCCATCGGCTTCCCCGTGTATCACAACGCGCATCAAGCTACGGTGCGCATGGCGTGGGACATTATCAACGCCGCGGACTGGACGGATCGCGCGCTTGCCGACACGGGTGGGCGCCCGAGCCGATATGCCCCCTGGTCGGAGCTGGGTGACGCCAGCGTGAAAGCCACCATCGACTTGCTGGCGAATATGCACGCCCCGAACTACCGGCAATGGGTTGAAGCCCTGGACGCCGAAGCGCGGGACGCCTTGCAAAAGGGACCGGGACTGGCCGCGCGCATCGAGCATGAAGAATGGGCAGCCTCGGGACAATCCATATCCGGCGATTTGTGGGGGAAATGGGACGATGAAGCGCGCGATGCGTGGATTTATCAACAATGCTGCGATCACCGTCCGCACAGGGACATCATCGCGTTCATCGACGATCACCCGACTTGGCCTAAGATCACCTCGCCCGCTGGCATTCTGACTGCCGCGCGCCGCTATGCGAAAGCGAACAAGCTTCCGCCGCCGCCTTCGCGCTACAAGAAACGCAATCGCTAAATCTTTTGGGCCGGCGCGCTAAATCGTGTGCATAACATCGCGTGCGTAGTGACTGATACTCACACGTAGGCGAGGCGCTCCATGCCGATTAACTCACGCGCGGAAACCTTAATCTCTCTGCCCGAGGCCGCCGACGCGGTGCCTGGTGGCGTCCACCTATCGACCGTCGGGCGCTGGGCCAGCGTCGGCTGCCGCGGCGTGCTGCTGGATACCGTTGTCTTGGGAGCGCGGCGGTACACGAGCCACGAGGCCCTAGACCGATTTTTTGTAGCGACGGACGCTGTGGCCAACGACGCGAGGCAAGGGGTGACCCATGCCGGTTGAAACACTACGCATCATGCCCGATGCCGTGGCCGAACTGATTGGCGAGCCGGCGACCGCTGCCGAGCCGCTGCCGCCGGCGCTGATGTTGACCGCCGACGATCTGGCTAGAGAGCTGCGCGCGTCGATCAAGACCATCCGGCGCATGGACGCCGCGGGCCGGCTGCCGCGGGCCGTGAAGATCGGCCACGGTAAGCGGTGGCCGCGTGAGACGATCATCGCGTGGTTGCGCGCGGGTGCCCCCGACAGAAAAGCATGGGAAGCATTCGGCGATGGGCCGGCACGGAGGCGCCGCGTATGACTTGCGACCTTTGCACCATCGACCCCGCCGTCTACACGCGCGTACTTACGCCGCTGGGCTGGCGTGACTGTCTGTGTGTGGAGTGTGCTGGCCGATACGGCATTGCGCCGCATAGGCGACGGCGTGAGATACCGCCGGCACGTGACGGGCCGAGCGATCGGCAAAGAGAGTTTCCGCCGCCCGATGGGCGGTAAACGTGAGCGGGGCGGTTGCCGGATGCAACCGCCCCGCATGTACCAGAGTGATCCCTTTACTTCCATTAGGACCGTCAAGCTATGTCTGATTCTACACTTTTGCGTAGGGAACAATCCAGCAATCCGCATTCGAGCAACGGCGACGGCATCGCCATCGGCAATGGCAATGGCCATTCGGCCATACCACCATTCGACGCCGCGGCACCAGCTGCCGACCCGTTCAACCCGGCGAGCTTGCGGCTGTCGCAAGACTTCGCGGCGAGTGTTGGCGTCAAGAAAGCCTTGCTTACCGTTCCCGTCCGCAAGCCGGCGAAAGAATGGTTTGTGCAAGTGCATCCCGAGGAAAGCTATCGCGTTCAAACCGCCGTCTTGGAGTTGAAGGAAGACCGCGAAACGTATCTTGTCGCGCCGGCGTTATGGTCCGAGCTTGCGACCGAACCGACGTTTGGCCCTCGGGCGCTTTTCACGGCGCAGAATCGCCAAGGCGTGCTTTTCGTTTGGCCCGTTCGCCTGCCTGGTGCTGATGGAAAGATCGACGATTGGAACCGATCGGCGTTGGAAGCGGCGACACTTGCCGTCGGGCGTTGGGTGCGTGTGGCCGCCAATATGTCCCTCGGGGCTTACAACGTCGATGAGGCGTTGGGCGAGATACCGCCGCCGACGTGGCCCGATACTTCGTTTCGTGACTTGTTGGCCGTGGCGTTCAAAGGCCGGCTGATTGATTCGTTAGATCATCCGGTGTTGCGCAAGCTGCGCGGCGAAGCGTGAGGCCCGCCGCCATGAACGCCTATACGCTGGCCGCCTATCGTGAGATATGGTTGGCCGATTTTGAATTTGGTTGCGGCGACGGCGAGCGACCGCAACCGCGGTGCATGGTGGCCCGTGAGCTTCGCACGGGCAAGCTACTGCGGTTGTGGGCCGATGAACTGGCCGCGTTGCCCGAGCCGCCGTTTGCGATCGACGCCCGTTCGCTTTTCGTGGCTTACTACGCGCGCGCGGAGCTTGGTTGCTTCATCGCCCTTGGCTGGCCCATGCCGGCGCGCATTCTCGACTTGTGTGCCGATTTTAAGTGCATTACGTCGGGGCTGGCCGTGCCCTCGGGCCGAAGCCTACTCGGGGCGCTGGTCTATCACGGCCTCGACGGCATCGACGCCGCGGACAAGCAAGCGATGCAAGAGCTTGCTTTGCGCGGCGGAGAATACACCGAAGCCGAGCGGCTGGCGTTAGTCGATTATTGCCAGACCGACGTCGACGCCCTGGCAAAACTTTTGCCGGCGATGCTTCGCCGGAACGAGATCGACTTGCCGCGGGCGCTTTTGCGTGGACGCTACATGGCCGCCGCGGCGCGCATGGAATGGGCCGGCGTGCCGATCGACGATCAAAAAACCCTCGGGCGGTTGCGGCGACACTGGCCAGCGATCAAAAGCCGGCTGGTGGCCGCCGTCGATCGGGGCTACGGCGTTTACGTCCCGAACGGCGTAAGGCGTATCGAGCCTGGCACCGCGCCCGGCGATGCGATTCTGCGGACGGCGGGCGAATGGGAAATCGACCCCTACGCTTTGGCCGAAGCCGTCGATTACGTGGCGGAGCAAGAGCGGCAGACCGACCGCGAACACGCGCAGGCCGTGGCCGCCGCCCGAAAAGCGACCGGGTTGACCCCGGCGAGAATCGCATCATGGGAACGGAGCGGGCGCGATAGCTCAACGTGGCCGGCGCTGGACGTGCAAGCCCGCACACTGGCCGGCGAGTTGCCCGCGTTGGGCATCGGCATCGGTTTCGAGCAAGACTCCGTGGCCGACGATACCGACTACGCGGGCCGGCTGTGGGATCTCTTACGCGAAGAAATCTCGAGACAGCGACCGAAGCATGATGCTGGCATTTTGCGGCGAGCGGCTGAGCTTGTAGCCGTCGGCAACGCCGATCGGTATTCGACGCCGCGCCCGATGACCTTTTCCGCCGAGCGGTTCGCCGCGTGGTTGATTCGAGCCGGCATACCGTGGCCGCGGTTGCCCTCGGGGGCGCTGGCCCTGGACGATGACACGTTCCGGCAAATGGCCAAGGCATACCCGGACGTGTCGGCGTTGCGTGAATTGCGCCATACCCTCGGGGAGCTTCGCCTTGAATCGTTGGCCGTCGGCGACGATGACCGCAACCGCTGTCTACTGTCGGCGTTCGCCAGTAGGACCGGGCGCAATCAGCCGAGCAACGCGAAATTCATTTTTGGCCCGAGTGTTTGGCTGCGCGGGTTGATAAAGCCGGCTGCCGGCATGGCCGTGGCTTACGTCGATTACGAACAGCAAGAGTTTGGGATTGCCGCCGCGTTGTCGGGCGACAAGGCCATGATCGACGCCTACACCTCGGGCGACCCCTACTTGACCTTTGCGAAGCAAGCCGGCGCGGTGCCGAGCGATGCCACTAAGGCGAGCCACAAGGCGGAGCGTGAGCAATTCAAGGTTTGCAGTTTGGCCGTTCAATATGGCATGGGCGAGCGATCGTTAGCCATTGCGATCGGCAAGAGCGAAGCCCATGCACGCGAACTACTGCGGTTGCATCGCCAGACCTACCCGACATTCTGGCGCTGGAGCGAAGCCGCCGTTAATCACGCCATGTTGCATGGCTGGCTTCAAACCGTGTTCGGCTGGCGCGTACACGTCGGCCCCGAGGCGAACCCGCGCAGCCTGGCAAACTTTCCGATGCAGGCCAACGGCGCGGAAATGTTGCGCCTTGCGTGCTGTCTGGCGACGGAGCGGGGCATCGCGGTTTGCGCGCCCGTGCATGATGCGCTTTTGGTTGAAGCCCGAGCCGACGGCATCGAACGGGCCGTAGACGACTGCCAAGCGGCGATGCGTGAGGCGTCCGAAATCGTGTTGAGCGGGTTTGCCTTGCGGACTGAGAGATCGTCCGCTACCCCGAGCGGTATAGCGACCCTCGGGGCGAACAAATGTGGGCGACCGTGATGGGCTTGCTTGGCGAGTTGGAAGCCGAGCGGGAAGCGACCGAATCGGGCGACCCGTTCGGCGAAGTGGTTGTAGCGCCGGCGCAACAAGACCTGTGCATGGGCGCTGCACCCGTACAGTCTTTCTCTAATGTCTTTCTCTAATAGGTAGGTAGGGGTGGACGCATTCGACCCAAAACGATTCGAGTTACCGCCGGGCGCCGTCGGCAAGGCGAAGCCAAGCAAGCGGCTGCCGCGGCACAAGCGCGGCGAGCAATTCTTGTGGGGGCCGCTGGCGTGGTTTGCGGCCGCCGGCAAGTTGCCGGGCCGTGCTTTGCATGTCGGGCTTATGCTTTGGTGGCTGGCGGGCATCAAGAAAAACCGAACCATCAAATGGGAACCGACGGCCGCCGAACCTTGGGGCTTGAACCGCTGGGCGGTACACCGCGGTCTTACGGCGTTGGAACGGGCCAGGCTGGTGGCCGTCGATCGTCGCAACGGGCGCTGCCCGGTAGTTACCATCAATGATCTTGCTAGCGATTGACGTTAACATCAATACCGGTAGAATGCTGATATGGCCAACGTGGTTTTGACGCCCGAAGCCGCCGAGCAACTAGAGGCGCTCACCAACCCGATTCACGGCCGCGTGCTGCGGTTGCTTGTTCGCTTGGAGCAATGGCCCGACGTAAGCGGGGCGAAGCCGCTGTCGGGCGACTTGGCTGGCCATTATCGGCTGCGGACGGGCGATTACCGCGTTCAATTTTACGTTGTGCCGGGTGAGCCGGCCCAAGAGGATCAACCCGCGGCGCCGGATACGGTAATGATCGAAAAGATCGGCCACCGCGACCGTTTCTATCAAAGGTGAACGATGACGATGCAAACCATTGTGGTTGACGGCAAGCCCTACGTGCTTTTACCGCGCGATGAGTACGATCGGCTGACGACGCTGGCCAAGGCCGCCGATTTGCCGCCGTTGCCCGAACCGGATGCGCAGGGAAATTACCCGGCTGTCGAATATGCCCGTGCCAGCCTGGCCCGCAAGATCATTCGTGACCGCGTGGCCGCCAGCTTGACGCAACGCGAGCTGGCGAAACGAGCCGGTATCAGCGTTGAGCATTTGTGCCGGATTGAAACGGGCAAGCATGTGCCGAGCGTGCCGACGATCGACAAGATTGACCGCGCGTTGAGGCGGGCGAGCAAACCGGCAAAACGGGGCGCCGGCAAGGGAAGATAGCGAACTCGGCCGCGGGTTGCGGCGCGTGGCCGGCTGATCGTACGATCGACCGTCGAAAGCCTTTGCTTGTGGCTGGCCGGGCGACTGCAAACGCCCGGCTGGCCGCAAGCGTTTTGCAGAAAGGGAATCATCAGGGCGAGCCTCTTTCGCCCATCGCGCGTGGAATACCGATTGCCAGGCGGCAAGCGTTGCAAGAAAGGCGACCCCGGCGCCCGCAAGCTGAAAAAGCGATCGGCGAAATGGTGGGCGCTCTACTTGGACGCCAACGGCGATTGGAAGCGAAAGCCGTTATGCGGCGACAAGACGGCCGCCCAAACCATGCTCAACGGGCTGCTGACAAAGGAAGATCATCGGCGGGCCGGGCGCATCGACGGTTTCGATGAGGCGCTGGCGAAGCCCGTGGCTGACGTTGATGGCAAGCCGAAGCGGCGCAAGATCGGCGTGGCCACCAGCAACCATCATTTGGCCGCCATGCGGGGCTTTACGCGGTGGCTGGTGCGCGACCGCCGGCTGTCGAGCGACCCGCTATCGCATCTATCGCGGTTGAACCCAAAGGCCGACGTTCGCCGCGAACGGCGGCCGTTGGAAGCCGAAGAGTTTGCCGCGCTGGTGGAAGCCGCCCGAGCCGGCGAGCCGTTCCGCGGGCTGTCGGGCGAATCGCGGGCGTTGCTCTACATCGTGGCCGCGAACACCGGCCTACGCGCGGCGGAGCTGGCCAGCCTGACCGCGGCGAGTTTCGATCTTGAAGCCGAGCCGCCCACCGTTACGGTTGAAGCGGCGTACTCAAAGCATCGTCGGCGCGACGTGTTGCCGTTGCGTGCCGACCTTGCTGTCCTCATTTGTCCCTATTTGGCCACTTTGGATTCTGAGGCCGCTGGCGTTGCGCAGAACGAACGATCGGCGCAAGGCGACCCGGAAGCCGAATCGAGCGACGAGCGCAACGCTACGGGCCGGCTGTGGCCCGGCACTTGGATTGAACGATCGGCGCGGATGCTGCGCCAAGACTTGGAAGCCGCGCGGGCGAAGTGGTTGCAAGACGCCCCGAGCGACGGCGAGCGGAAGCGGCGCCAGCGATCGGCGTGGTTGTGCTACGTCGATGAGGCGGGCCGCATATTCGACTTCCATTCGTTGCGGCACCAGTTTATCAGCAACTTGGCCCGAGGCCGCGTACACGTGAAGGAAGCGCAGCAGTTGGTCCGGCATTCGACCATCACCTTGACGATGGACTGCTACACCCATTTGGGCATCGTCGATCTTACGAGCGCCCTGGACGCGCTGCCGGCGTTGCCGACGATGAGCGGGCCGGCGACCGAAGCCGCGGAGCTACGCGCAACCGGCACCGATGGTCCGATTACTAAAGAACCCGACTGGCGCGCACAAGGGCGCGCACAAAAAAGTGGGCTTTCGTGTCCCCGGCTGTCCCCTGGTGACCACCAAGCCGAAGTTGAGCCGGCGAGCAAAACCATAAAAAAACCCGCGGGAAACGCGGGTTTCGGCGGGAAAGAATCGAGTAGCGGCGCAGGGACTCGAACCCCGGACACGCGGATTATGATTCCGCTGCTCTAACCAACTGAGCTACGCCGCCCCGGAATTTACTGGCCGCAAAACGGCCAAGACGCCAGCTTACCGAAAAATCGCCCGGCGGCAAGCCGCCACTTTGGCAGGCGCCCGACCCGGTAAAGACACCTCGGGGGCAACTCGCATGCGAAAAGCAACGACCCCTCGGCCCCACAGGCGGTCGAGCAGGCGACCTGGCGGCCTGAAGTGCATTTGCACAACGTGCAAAAACGCCGCTTCGACGGCCCCTCTCTCCGTAGTCTCCCAAAAAACTGGCTTGGTCGTTTTTCTAGCGATTTGTGGTATGTCTTCCAACGAGCCAAGGTGCAGTTGCCTGCGGCACGATGTCGGTCGGACGGCCCTTGACTCGTCGTAAGTCATTTTTCGGCTTGGTGCCGCGCGCGGTCTTTGCAAATTGAACTGAACCGCTTCGCGGTGGCCGGTGGCGCGGCTTCCAGAGCAAGGCGGGGCCGTCACAGGGACTGGTTGAACAGGTTGTACCGGTTTTAAAGACTTGCGCGCTGGCCTCAGCACAAACATGCTCGAAGAGTAATGCGCTCCGCTTGCCGTGTGTCTTCCGAACGTTCGCCGCATGTCCTCGCTGCGCCAGCGGCTGGTTCAGGATTTGCAACTCCGCGACCGCTCTGCCGGTACGACCGTTCGGCGGAGCGGAACAGGTGCTCAATACCTGGCGCGTTACACGCCCGCTGATCGAATAATCCTTAACCACTTGCCGCGTATCGGATTCACCACCGCGGAGGTTCTGGCACATCTGCGGTCGCTCAAAAACGGCAATGATTCGATTCCAGAACGCATGAACTACTTCGCCCACGGTCGGCGGTTCACGGACGACGCCTATTTTCTGGCGGGCACGGCGGTGCCCGATTGGCTGAATGTGGTGGCCCGGCGGGTGAAAGTGCGGTCGAAGCATGCCCGGCCCTTTACTGACGATGCCGATCCCCGGATGGCTTCGCTGGCCCGCGGCGTCGAGCGACATCACGTCGACGACCGTTGGTTTCACGAAACACGCGCGTTCGCCGAGTTGTCGTGGCAATTTACCGTCCTGGTGCGCGACCGGTTGCCGCCCGATGATGGCCTGCGTCCGAGTTTTCTGGGGCACATTCTGGTCGAATTGCTGCTCGACGCCTGCCTGATCGCCGAGCAGCCCGCGGAACTGGAAAGCTATTACCATGCGTTGCATCGCATCGATGCCTGCTGGGTCGAAGCGGCTCTGGGGCGAATGGCCACCGCGCCGCCCGAGAAGTTGGCCCAGTTCATTCCGCTCTTTCTCAATGAGCGATTCTTGTGGGATTACCTCGACGATGGCAAACTGTGTTACCGGCTGAACCAGGTTTTGCGGCGGGTCGGGCTGGCGCCGTTGCCAGAAGCGTTCGCCGAGCTGCTGCCCGACATGCGGCGATCGGTGAATCAGCGGCGCGAGGAGTTGCTTTCGCCAGATGTGACGGGAATCGGACCTCATGTTTCATACTCAGCATCCCACATTTAGATAGAGGATCTCCCATGAAATTCGGCATGAACATGCTGCTTTGGACCGACACCGTCCGCGACGAACACCGCCCGATCATGGAGCGGCTCAAACAGATGGGCTACGACGGCGTCGAGTTCCCGGTGTTCGATCACGACACCAAGAAATACGCCGAGCTAGGCCGCTGGCTCGACGATCACGGGCTGGAACGGACGGTGGTCACCTGCCGCGGGGCCGACGACAATCCGATCAGCTCCGACAGCGCGGCGCGTGCCAAAGGCATCGAAAACAATCAGCGCACGCTCGACTGCTGCCAGGCGGTGGGCGCCAAGATCATGGCCGGGCCGTTTCACTCGACCCTGGGCGGATTCACCGGCGGAGTGCCGACCGCCGATGAATGGAAGTGGGGCGTCGAAAGCATGCGGGCCACCGCCGAGCACGCGGCGCAGTGCGGCGTTACGCTGGCCGTCGAGTATCTCAACCGCTTTGAGTGTTATCTGCTCAACACGGCGGCCGACACCGCTCGCTTTATCCGCGAAGTGGGACACCCCAACTGCCGCATGATGTACGACACCTTCCACGCCAATATCGAAGAAAAAGACCTGGCCGAGGCCATTCGCTGCTGCGCCGAATACACGGTTCACGTCCATCTTTCAGAGAACGACCGAGGCACGCCGGGCCGCGGACATATTCATTGGGACCTGACGTTCGACACACTGAAGCAGACGGGCTACGACGGCTGGTTTGTGATCGAGGCGTTCGGGTTGGCCTTGCCCGCCTTGGCCGCCGCCACCAAAATCTGGCGGCGAATGTTTGAGAGCGAAGACCAGCTTGCCCGCGATGGTTTGGCGTTTATCAAACGCGAGTGGAACAAGCGATAATGTCGCTTCTCGCACCGCCCAGAGCGACATCGGTAGTCCCGGCCCTGGTGGCCGGCGCGGAAACGATGTTGTGCCTGCACAAGGCCAGAAGCTACCTCGCGTGGGCGATTGATGTACGTTCCCGAGACAAATTCGAGAGGCCGCTGCTCGCCAGCCGGCACAAGGCCGGAAGCTACCTCGCGTAAGGGATTTCATGACCGCAACGGAAACGTCTGGTAGTACGGAACAACCGCTTGACCGCGGGCTTTCGCTCTCGGACCTCAGCGCGGCGTTTGCCGAAATGCTGTCGGTCGGGCAAGACCCTTACAGCGAGTCGGCGCCCGCGGATGAATCGGGTCTTGCCGCGGGCGAGCCGCCACCCGCGCCTGCCGAGGCCGTGCCCGAGGTCGATCCCTGCCCGGTCACTCCGCGCAGCATTCTCGAGGCGATGCTCTTTGTGGGAAGTAGCGACAATCAGCCGCTGGCCGGCGAGCGGGTGGCCGGCCTGATGCGCGGCGTTCGCCCGGCCGAGATCGACGACATGGTGCGCGAGCTGAACGACCAATACCGCGCCAATGCCTGTCCCTACCAGATCATCAGCGAAGCCGGCGGCTATCGCCTGGTGCTGGCGGACGCCTATCAGCGGCTGCGCGACAAGTTTTACGGGCGGACCCGGCAGACGCGGCTTTCGCCGGCGGCGATCGAGATTTTGTCGATCGTTGCGTACAAAGGTCCACAAACCGCCGACGAAGTAGGCCGCGTGCGGGGCCGACCGTGCGGAGCGCTCTTGTCGCAACTGGTGCGGCGGCAGTTGCTCGCGGTGGTGCGCGACGCGGCGGCGCCGCGAACCGTGCGTTATCAGACCACGCCCCGCTTCTTGCAGCTTTTCGGACTGGCAAGCCTCGACGATCTGCCACGCAGCCAAGACAGCGTGGATTTGTAGTGAACGCACCCCGCGCCATTGCGCAGAGAATCCCGGTGCTTGGGCAGAGACTTGCCGATGCCCTGGCGCAATCCGATCGGCGGATCGCCAGACTCTTAGAGCGGACGTTGACCACCTCACTCAAAGCAAATGAGCGCGCCGATGCGCACGGCCGTGCGCATCACCATGCCTATGGGGGGCTTGCAATCGCTGGTCCGATGAGCCGGGGCATCGCCAAGGCTCTGCCCCCAGCCACCAATCACCAGCCACCAATCACCAGCTACCGAGCGACGGAAGATTCCGGATCGTTTTATTCCGGCCCGATGACTTCGCCCCGGTTGCGGCTGCCATAGCCTCGCCAGATGCGCAAGTTGACCTTGTCGGTAACGAATTGCACGTGCCCGTCGCAAAACAGCGCGTTGACGCCGGTGGGATGATTGCTGTGAGCCGTGATGTTATGCGAGACGAGGTTCCAGACGCTCGGCCCACGATTGCTGAGCGGCACGCCGCCGCGGCAGTCGATGCCCGGATCGTTCGGCGGGCGCATGTGGTTGTACATGGCGTGGCCCGGGGCGCCGAAAAACCACTTGCTGCCGCGTCCTTGTTCGAGTCGGTTGCCGGGCACGCATTGCCCCGGATAGCTGGTGAGCTCCGGACCGTTCCAGGCGTTGTCATTGCCGCTGGTGAGCACGAAACCCCGCGTCGGCTGGCCATTCCAGTGTTTTGGAGGATCCTCTCCCATGCCCGACTCCGAGAGCGTCGTCTCACTAATGCAAATCGTCTGGCTGCTGCCGTCGGTCACGTCGATCAAATTGACCGTTGAGTTCTCGAAAAAAACGCCGGTCACCGGCACCCCGCCCGGATTCAGCGGCGAGACGGGAAACGTCGTTCCCGTGTTCAGCGGGTAATTGTGGACTTGAAAGCCGGGCTGAATGATCTGGCCGCTGTCGCTGGGACAGAGCAGCACGGGCAAGCGCAGCAGCCGGGCGGCATCGTTCGCCCCCGGCCAAACGGGGTCGGGCGAATCGGCGTTCGCCAGCAGGTGGAAGTTTCGCTGCACGTTGGCTGCCTCCAGGTAGGGCAGCAGAAAGATGTACGCCGAATAGCAGCGGCCCTGGTTCGGCGTCGTCTCGCAGCGCAACCTGCCCGGCGGAAACCGGTTCATCATCGAGTGATAATTCTGCAAGGCGACGCCGAGCTGTTTCAGGTGGTTGTTGCACTCGGCGCGGCGGGCCGATTCGCGGGCGGCCTGGACCGCCGGCAGCAGCAACGCCGCCAGCAGCCCAAGGATGGCGATCACGACAAGCAATTCGACGAGCGTAAAACCAGGGCGTCGCGGCATGGCATGTCTTTGCGGGAACGGCGAGTTTAGAAATCGTAGGGTGGGCCGAATGAAACGAGTCCCACCCTACCGCACAACTCCAACGCTATATACAGTTGAATATAGCGATCTGTCAAGCAACCGGCTGCTAAGATCGGCCCTGGAGGAATCATGAAACATTCCGAGAAAGGCTGGCGAAACGATTGGTCGTTGCGGCTGCGCGTTTGGGCCGAGCGCGAGGGCCAGGCCATTTTGGGACCGGGCCGCGTCGAGCTGTTGCAGGCCATCGACCGCTGGCGAAGCATCAGCGCCGCGGCCCGCCAAATCGGCATGTCCTATCGACATGCCTGGTTGCTGGTGCAGAGCGTCAACGAGTCGGCGGGCGTGCCCTTGGTCGAAAGCGCCATCGGCGGCAAGCAAGGCGGCGGCGCGCGGCTGACCGAATTTGGCAAGCGGGCGGTGCAGATTTTTCGTGAACTGCAAACCGAGGTGCAGGCCGCCGCCACCCAGATTTTGCCGCGCGTGCTCCACGTCGACCATCGCCAAGCGCACCTGCACGTCTCGGCGGCCATCAGCTTGGAGGAAGTGCTGGGGCAATTGCTGGCCGAATACACCTTGCGGCAACCGGCGGTGCGTGTGCGGGCGGTGTTCGGCGCGTCGAACGAGTTGGCCGATCATATTCTGGCCGGCTCGCCGTGCGATCTGTTCCTTTCCGCCGACGCGGCCCAGGTGTCAAGGCTCGCACGAGCCGGGCTGACCGCCGCCGCCAAACCGCCACACTTGGCCCGCAACGGTCTGGCCGTGGTTGTTCCCGAAAGTTCCAAGGCACGTTTGCGGCGTCCCGCTGAACTGCTGCGCCCGCGGTGGAAACGGATTGCCATTGCCGATCCCGAATCGCCGTTGGGCAGATATAGCGAGTGCTACCTGTCGCAGGTTGGTTTATGTGAGGCTCTGCGAGATCGAATGGTGAGTGCCGATAGCTCGCGAGCAGTGTTGTCGGTGCTCCACGCCGGCCGCGCGGATGCCGCGATCGTGTACAGCAGCGACGCCGCCGCGGCGAGCGGCGTCCGAATTCTGCTCTGCCCGCGTGCCGCGGCGATCGACATCGCCTATCGCGCCGCGGTGCTCAAGACGGCTCGCTTGCCCGACGACGCCCGCGCGTTTTTGGAGTTTCTCACTTCGTCAGCCGCCGCGCGCAAGTTCCGCGCCTGCGGCTTTTCGACGGTAAAATGCCGTTGACTTCGCGTCGAGCGGGGCGTTATGCTCCCCGCCCCGTCAGCCGGTATCTGCGGTCAGTGTGCCCGGCGACCTTCACCTCGAACACTGCCGGCCACAAGGGCCGGAACTACCTTTCACCGGCCACAAGGGCCGGGACTACCCTTTGCCGGCCACAAGGGCCGGGAGTACCGAGCCATACCTATGTCCGGCCCGCGGCGCGTCGCGCGCCATGCATGCAAATCGGCGAGGCGCGCCCGAGTGGCGATGGTCTGCGCGCTGGTTTGTTTCGCCGGATTGCAACTGGCGCTGTTCGCTGCGGTCGAAACAAGTTTGCCCGAACTGCGCGATCCGCTTTATGGCCGCAAATTTCACCAGCTTCGCCGTCGTTTCGAGGGCGCTTCGCCTGGCGCGATGCGCGTGCTGCTGGTGGGCAGCTCGCGCACCTTCAACGGCGTCGATGCCGCGGCGTTTGAACGACAGTTGCAGGCGGCTTATGGCAGGCCCGCCGTCGTTTACAACTTCGGTCTTTCGGCGGCGGGGCCCTTGACCGAATGGATTGTTTTGCAGCGGCTGTTCAAGGCCGGGTTCCAGGCAGATTTGGTGCTGGTCGAAGTCTTTCCGGCGATGCTCGCCGATCGCCATCCGCTGCTCGAAGCCGAGCCGCTCGATGCGTCGCGGCTCTGGTCGGGCGATCTGGCGCTGTTGAGCCGCGGCACCACCGACGCGGCGCGCTTGACGCGACAATGGATCTCGGGCAGCCTGGCGCCCTGGCACACGCACCGCTACGCGATTCTGGGGCAAATTTCCAGCCGCTGGCTTCCGCCCGAAGGCTGGAGCACCGGCCTGAGCGATTTCGATCCACGCGGATGGCAAGGACTCGACGAGCAGCGCTGCGCGCCGCGCGATGCGGCAGCCCTAGAGGTCGCCCGGTTGAAATACGCCGGCGTGCTGGGCGATTTCAAGTTTGGACCGGGCGCCGAGGCGGTGCTCGAAACTGTGCGGCTTTGCCAGCGACACGCGGCGCCGCCGGCCTTGGTGCTCATGCCCGAAGGCAAGAAGTTCGCAAGTTGGTATTCGCCCGCGGCGCGCCGCAAGGTCGATGAGTTTATCCAGCAAACATCGCATGATTATCGCGTGCCAGTGATCGACGCGCGGCGGTGGATGCGGGAGTCGCAGTTCTTTGATTCGCACCATTTGCTCTCTTCGGCGGCGGGCGAGTTTTCCAAACGGCTGGCCGGCGATACGGCCCGCATCGTCGAACGCAGCGACGTGGCGACGGCCGGAATGCACGCCGAACGGCGTTGAGCGAAACGCGAGGGCTCTGGTCGGTTTTGACAAACAAGAATTGGCAACTCGACACGGCAACAATTATGCGGCAAATGGTGGGACTCGCTGCGCTCGGCCCGCCTTACGCCGCTACGGCTGGATGAGGCCAATTGGCAGGTCACGCCAACGGCACGCCAGACCGTTCCCTACGGACGTCGTGCGCAGGACCGATCTCGAATGTCAAAAACGATTAGGCCGCGGGCTCAAACTCGTTCAGAGACGAAATGCGACGCCGCAATTTTTTAGCCGCCGTGCTAACCGGCTTTGCGATGGTTGCGGCCATGATGGTGTTGCGAGGCAGCGCCAGCGGCCCCGCCTGGGTGTTGAGTTTGCTGGGCGCGCTAGCGGGCTGTGCCTCGCTTAGCGCGCCATTCCGCCAGACGATGGGCCACACCATCGCCACGGCGTGGGCACACGCATCGGCCTTTCCCCACGATGCCAGCCGTATTCCCTGGCGCGCGGTGCTGGTCCTGATTTTCATCCCCGACGCTCTGCTATTGCTGGCGCGCGGCAATGGCATTCAATCGGGCGATTCACGCCCCGCGGTGATGACCGCCATTAGTCTCACCGGCGATGGCAATCTCGAGCTAAGCGAGCTGGTCGATGTTTATTCCCAAAAACATCTGTTTACCGCTGGCGGCGAGCTGCCCTATTTTGTGCTCCGCCGGCCCAGCGGTCTCTATTCCCACTACCCCCCGGGCATGGCGCCGTTCGCCCTGCCGGTGGTGATTGCCGGACGAACCGCAGGCGCCGATTTGCTCGATCCTTCGGTGCAAGAGCGACTCGAGAAGACGACGGCTTCGTTGCTGTCCGCCGCCTGCCTGGGGTTGTTCTTTCTATTGGCGCTGCATGTGGCGCCAGCCGCGCCGACATATCTTGCCTGCTTCCTGTTGGCGACCGGATCGGTGATGTATTCGACCGTCGGCCAGGCGCTCTGGCAACACGGCGGCGTCATCTTTTGGAGCGAAGTATTGCTGCTCGTCGAATTCCGCGGCTGGCGACAACCGTCCTGGCGGACAACGACGCTTCAGGCCGTGGCGTGCGCCATGATGCTCGCCTGTCGTTTGTCTTCGGCGGTGATGGTGGTCGCGTTTTGCATCTGGCTGTTGGCTCGTTCGCCACGGCGCGCGGCGGCGCTGGCCGGTCTGACCTGCCTGGCCACCGCGCCGTGGGCCGTCGTGAACTGGTCGGTCTATGGCAGCGTGCTGGGCGCCATGGAAGCGCAGACGCACGGCGGCTTCTGGTCGTTCACCAACTTCTCCGCCTGGGCGGGCATTCTCATCAGCCCGACGCACGGATTGCTGCTCTATCAGCCATGGCTGATGCTGGCGGCGTCGGCCGCATTGCCCCTGGTCCGGCGCGCGATGCCGGGCGAGCGGTTTCCCTTGCCGCCGGGCTGGCGTCTTTGGGCCGCCGCGGTGATCGCGTCGCACTTGTTGGTCATCAGCGGCTGGTGGTGCTGGTGGGGCGGTTGGTGCTGGGGCTCTCGGCTGGCGGCGGAAGCCATTCCGCTGGCAGCGCTGTTGATGCTGCCGCCGCTGGCCGCGCTGTGGACTCATCGCCGCGGACGCCAGGCGGTGCTGGCGTTAGCCTTCGCCAGCATGCTGCTCCACGTGCCTTCGGTGTGGTTGCGCCAAGGTCGCTGGTATGGCGGGATGGAAGCCAGCGGTTACGGCGGCGCGCTCTGGAGTTGGAGCGCGCCGCCGTTTCTTTATCCGCTCAGACGCGTCGACGTCGCAGAGCGAAATTCAACCGAGCGACGATACTAAGTTGCCGCCTGTAGAGTGGGCCGAGCCACCCCTTTCAACATGCTGAAAACTGCTTTAAACGTATTCCGCCAGCAAAACCGGGCGCGGTTTTCCAAATTTTTTTCTTGCCGCCTTTTTTGAACCCTGGCCAGGTTCATTGCGTACCGCCTCGCGGCGGACTATCATGGAGCGATTACCTCGCCGTCGAGGTGGCACTCCGCACTCATTGGCGATCAGGGATATGGCCAGGCGTAGCAGACGCTTTGAGTCGCTGGAACAGCGGCAGTTGCTGGCGGCCGCGCACGACGCCGCTGATGTCGCGGCGTTGATCGCATCGCCCGCGCCGAGCGTGCCGCCGCAAATGGCAATCAGCGGCGGTGACGGCGCCTCGTCCGACGCCGGTTCCGCCGCTGCCGACGCAAGTGAATATGCTGCGACTAAATATGCCTCGACTGAATATGCCGCGACCACGGCGGCCGATTCAGCTTCTGGCGGAAGACGCAGTTACTACAGCGAGTATGCGGCGGCTGGGGGTAATCTTGGGCCTGGGGACAAGTCGAGCGACTCGGGCGCCAAAGACGATTATTCATCGGCTGCCTCAAACCCCGCCTCCCCGCTGTCGCCTGCGACTTCGTCGAACCCAACGAATCTGGCCGTCGTGTTACAGCTTTCTCAAACCAGCGAAGCCGCCACTCCCCCGGCTGATGCGCACGCCGCCGTGTTGTCGGTAGGCGCCGCCGTGTCGCTTACGGCGGCGGGCGCGCCTGGCGGACCCGCGCCGTTCGATGCGCGCGATCTGGTTGCCCGCGGCGATTGGGAAGAACCCGTCAGCGGACCCGCCGCGGCGGTGCTTCTACGCCAGGCGGCGGAGCTTGTCGCGCCGGTGGCTTGGGCCATGTCGGGCGAGTATCGGACCGTCGATTCTTTTGACGCCGAGGCTGGCGCACCGTCGAACGGACCCACTCGCAGGCTGGCGGAATCTTCCGCCGCCGGCTTAATCGCCGGCGCGGTCGGCGCCGATTGGTCAGCCTTCGAACGCGGCATCGATGAACTTTTGGAACGGATCGCGCGTGCTGGCGAGGAGTTGCCCGACGCCTCCACGGCGTGGCACGTCGGCGAGTGCGTGGGCCTGGCGGCCGGCGCGGCGGCGGCCTTTGAATATGTGCGGGCGCAGCTCCGCGAGGGCGGCGGTTGGCAAATATTTGCCGATGCGGGACGCGAGCCGTGGGAGCCGCGCTTACGCCGCCGCTGGTTTCGCCGCCGATCGGAAAGGAAAACTCACGCATGATGTCCACGCGCCTCGACCGTCTGGTGGCGAGCCTCTCGTCGGGCGATATGACGGCGGCCGAACCGCTTTATTTGGAGTTCGAGCCGTACTTGCGCATGGTGGTGCGCCGCAATCTGCCCCGGCGGCTGCGCGCCAAGTTCGATTCTGCCGATGTCGTGCAGTCGGTTTGGGCCAAGCTGATCTCGGGCTTGCAGGGGGCGGAATGGCATTTTGCCAACGCCGCTCAGCTCCGCGCGTTTTTGGTCAAGGCCACCCGCAATCGGCTGATCGACCGCGTGCGGCAGCATCGCCAGGCGCTGGCGCATGAGCAGCCGCTGGCGGAAACGTGCCAGGCAAACCTGCCGCGCGCGAGAGAGCCGCGGGCCAGCGAAGTGGCCCAGGCCGACGACCTTTGGCGGCAGATGCTGGTGCTTTGCCCGCCCGAGCATCATGAGCTGCTGCGGTTAAAGTGCCAAGGCCTGCCGCTGGCCGACGTGGCGGCGAGAACCGGCATGCACGTCGATAGCGTCCGGCGCGTCATTCGGCAACTTGCGCGGCGAATGGCCATTGCGCCGCGCGAGCACTCGCCGGCGGCCCTCGAGGCGTGAGCGGGCCATGTCTGTCTTGCAGCAACGCCAAGAGAGCGCGGAAGCGGAATCCGGCGGCGATGATCCTCTGCTGACGCAGGCGCGCACCCTGGCCGACGAGCTGGCGCGCCGTTGGAGTCTAGGCGAGCGTCCGCTGGCTGAAGAGTTTTTGGCCAGCCATCCCGAACTGAACACGCGCCCCGACGCCGCGCTGGAAATCGTGTATGAAGAAATGTGCCAGCGTCCGCAAACTGAGGCGCTCGACGATGAACGCTGGTTTGCGCGCTTTCCCGACTGGCGGGCAGAGCTTGAAATGTTGCTCGCCTGCCACCGGCTGCTCGAAGGCGCCACCGAGCCGCGCTTTCCGAAAGTCGGCGAAACGTTCGGCGAATTCTTACTGATGGCCGAGTTGGGGCGCGGCCTGCACGGTTGCGTGTACTTGGCCCGGCAACCCGCGCTGGCCGATCGGCCGGTGGTGCTCAAGGTCACTCCGCTAACCGGGCAAGAACACCTTTCGTTAGCTCGTTTGCAGCATACGCACATTGCGCCGCTGTACGGAGTTTTCGACCATCCAGAGCGGCGATTGCGTGCGCTGTGCATGCCGTACTTCGGCGGGGCCACCTTGGCCGCGGTGCTCCAGCAGATGCGGTCTCTGCCACCGGCGAAGCGCACGGGTCGCGCATTGGTCGAGGCGCTTTCGGCGATTACCGAACATTTGCCGGCAGGTCCGGCCGTCGAGGGACCGGCTTGCCGATATCTGGCTCAGGCAACCTATGTGGAAGCTGTCTGCTGGATGGCCGCCTGTCTGGCCGACGCGCTCAGCGATGCTCACGAGCGCGGCATTGTGCATCTCGATCTCAAGCCGTCGAACGTTTTGCTGGCCGCCGACGGCCAACCAATGTTGCTCGATTTTCATCTGGCGCAGCCGCCGATTGCGCCGGGCGAGGCGGCCCTGGAGTGGCTTGGGGGCACGCCCGGCTATATGCCTCCGGAACAAGACGCCGCACTCAACGCCCTTCGCCAAGGCGCTGACGTGCCCGAGCGTGTTGATGGCCGAGCCGACATCTACGCGCTGGGCATGCTGCTGTGCGAGGCGCTGGCCGGCCAACGTCTGGCTGCTCCGCCCGCCACGCCGCCGGCGCGCTGGCTGCGCGCGGCCAATCCCCAGGTGAGCACGGCCCTGGCCGATGTGGTTGGCAAATGCCTCTCGCCTCGCGCGGATCATCGCTATGCGACCGCCGCCGCGCTGGCCGACGACCTCCGGCGACACCTGGCACATCGCCCGCTGAGGCATGTTGCCAACCGCAGTCTCCTGGAACGCTGGCGCAAATGGCGTCGCCGGCAACCGTATAGCCTGGCGCTGTTGGCGGCCTTCACGGCACTGGCGGCCTGGGGAGTCGTGGCGGTGGCAGGTCTGAGGCAGCGAATCGACGAAACGCAAACATCGCTCGCTGAGGCCAATCAGCATCTGGCGGCAGGCCATTTCGAGCAAGCTGCGACCGCCGCGGAGCGAGCACAAAAAACGGCCGGCGAGATTCCCTGGCGCGGCGGCTTGAGCCAGCGCATCGCTCAGGTCGAGCGCGCGGCCCGAATGGGAATTGTTGCAGACCGATTACACGCGCTGGTCGATCGTCTGCTGATGCTCGCCGGCGCCGATGAACTGCGCTCACCCGATGCCGAGCGTCTGCACCGGCAGGCCGAACGATTGTGGCAGCAGCGAGAGCTGATTCTGGCCGGCGTTTCGGAAGGACCAGAGGCGATCGGCCGGCGCCCGGCCGACGATCTGGCCAAACTGGCGATATTGTGGGCCGATTTGCACCTGCGATTAGCCTCGGCAGAGAACCTGGCGGCCGCACGTCGTGAGGCACTGGCGGTATTGCATGAGGCAAAGCGTCTGCCGGGGGCAGCGGCCATGGTCTCGCGTGTGGAACAACATCTGGGCGGCCTGTCGGGCGACCGCCGGCCGTCCGCGGGTGTGGCGACAACGGGCCGAGAAGTCACGCCGCAATCGGCCTGGGAGCATCTCGCCGTGGGACGATTGTTGTTCAGCGAAGGTGAGCTGGAGCAGGCGGCTGCCGAGTTTTCCGCGGCGGTCGAGTTGGCGCCGCAAGAGCTCTGGCCGAATTATTATGCGGGTCGCGTGGCGTATGAGCGGGGCCGTTTCGAGGAAGCGGTGGCCTCGCTGACGGCCTGCGTGGCTTTGGCGCCGCGTGCGGCGTGGTGTTATTCGAATCGCGGCCTGGCGTACATGGCGCTGGGGCAATTCAAGCCGGCGCGGCGCGACTTCGATCGGGCATTGAACCTGGATTCCACCTTGGCCGCCGCCGCGCTGCAGCGCGGCGGACTGGCGTATCGCGAGCACCGCTATGAAGACGCGCTGGACGATTTCAAACGCGCGCTGGTGGGTGACGCCGATCGCGCGGAGGCGCATTACCGCCTGGCGTTGGTTTATGCGGCCCAGCAGAACATGGCCGCCGCGCGCGAGCATGTTGATCAGGCATTGTCGATCAACCCTCGGCATCAGCCGGCAAGAGAGCTGGCGAGCAAGCTGGGCGGTGAGCGATAGTGGCCAAGCGGGCCCTCACTTCGCCGGCGAAGCAGAGCCGAGGGCGGCTGCACCCCATGCCGGTTTTGAGCGTGGCCCGAGCTTAGTTGCCAGCGCCGATGCCGCGCGCGGCGGTGCCGGTGCCACCAATGCCCGCGCCTCCCACCATGCCGCCGCCAACCCCCGAGTTGGCGTCGCCCGAGCGCCCGCCCGCGGTGATGCCCACCCCGCTGGCCCCGCCGAGCGATCCGCGCGTGCCGCTGACGCCGGGCACCGCCGCCATGCCGCCGCTGGTGCCAAACAGCGAGCTACCGACTCCTTCGCCGGTCACTGCGCCACCAGCCCCACCCCCCACGGAACCGCCCGCACCGCCGGTGAGGCTGCCACCCGCGCCCGTCGGCCCCAGCCCGCCGGCTGCCATCGAGCCGCCACCGCTGCGGAAGCGGGGAATGGCCGAGCGCCCCGGCGCGGTGCCGGGACCGGGTATTTGCGCGCTGCCCAGGCCGCCCGCGTTAGTGCCCAGCCCGCCGATGCCTCCGAGCGATGACTGAGTTCGGCCCCGACCCAGCACGCCGCGCGTGCCGCTCACCCCGTAGGAACCGCCCCGGTTGTATCCGCCGCCCGAACCGTATCCGCCGCCTCCGAGGCCCATGGCATTCTCGCCCGAGTCGCCCACGGCGCCGCCGCGGGCCCACTGGTTCGCCAACTCAGAGTTGTAATCGGTCCAGCCCTGGCCATTGAAGAACGCCCAGCGATTATTCGGAGTCCAGTACCACCAGACGCCGTTATAACGTTGATAGCGCCAGCGATTTTCGGGACGCCCTCCGCGCGGTCCCGCCGCTGCAGCGCGGCTGCCCGTATTGCGACTGGGCGAGGACAGCGAACGGGTGCCCGGCGCGGCTTGCCGCCGCTCGCCCACGCCTTGCTCGCCGGCCTCGGCGGTTCGCTCCGGGCGGTCTCGTTCCGCGCGAACACTGCGATAGGGTTCGGTATTCAGGTCGCCCTTCATATTGCCGAGGTCGTCTACGTCAATTCCATCGCCGGCCTCGGTGGCTTGGCGCCCGGGCGGAATGCCGTCGCGGCGATGCAATGACGAGATGCCCCCGCCATCGTCGGTCGAGACTTGCGCCGCGGCCGCTGAAACCAGCGCTCCGATTCCGAGAATCGTCAAAACAAATATCCGGCGCATGACTCGCTCCTTTTTCAACGCAGCACCGCCAAGATCGCATACCTTGGCCCGCCAGCTCGTTTTGTAGTATACCGCGCTCGCTCGGCCGAAAGAGCAACGCCTCTGACGGTTTTGCGAAAGGTAAGAGGTAAAAAAGCCTCGCGGCGGATGCTGGCCCACCGCGAGGCCCCTTCTGTTATTTCCGAAACACAGACCTCATCGGCCGAAAGCGTTGCCGATGGCGCCTCCGATTTGAGCACCGCGGGCTCCGCCGACTGCTCCTCCGAAATTCGCGCCCGCCGCGCCGCCGGCATTGTAGCCGCCATAGCCGCCATACTGATTGCCATAGCCACCGTACTGGTTTCCGTAACCATAGCCATTTCCATACCCGTTGAAGCCATAACCATTTCCATAGCCATAGCCGCGGTAGCCGGTGTTATAGCGCGGGCCATATCCATATCCGCCGTTGCCGTATCCGCCGTAGTTGCCCATGAAGCCATTGGCGCCATACATGTTGCCAAACTGGCTGCGATGCCATTGCTGATAGGCTTGCGGCTGATAGCCGGACCACGAGTTGCCGTTCCAATACGACCACTGATTGTTCGGGTGATAGTACCACCAATGGCCATTGTGGTGCTTGAACCGCCAGCGGTTTGCTTGGGCCGCGGCGCCCGCATTCGCGCCGGCAGCCGGCGCGGCGGCGTTCGCCCCCGCGTTGGCGCCGGGCAAAGCCTCGCCCTTGGCGCCTGCCACGCCTTCCCGACCGACCACTTTGTCTGCGGCGTTTTCATTGAAAGTCTCTTGGGCCGTGGCTGCCACGCCGCCCACGCTCAGGGCACCCAACAAGGCCGCTGCTAGAGTGATTCGCATGCTGTTCCATCCTCCGAAAAGTGTTCTTGCATATCGCCCCGGCTATGGTTTTGCACTTGGTATGCCAAACGCATGCTAAGCTAGCCCTTAAGCAAGCGTCCCCGGAAGGGCGTTTTTAATCGAGAGGCAAAAAAACTCGAAACCATCCGGCGTTTTGCGGGGTTTCATGGGTAACAACCATCCACGACCCGCCCAACACACGGAGGATTTCGAGTGAGCCCTTCC
>JAICLL010000202.1 GCA_025927475.1 Pirellulales bacterium | reverse complement strand
TCGGGGCTTGCCCCCGTCGAACGCTGATTGGCTGGCTAAAGGACAAACCCCGCGGCGTACCTCGCCCCGTGCCGGGCTTGCCCCGGTCGAGCGCTGATTGGCTGGCTAAAGGACAAACCCCGCGGCGTATCTCGCCCCGTGCCGGGCTTGCCCCGGTCGAGCGCATGATCGACTGGCTAGCCGCGCGAAGCCAAACGAATCGTGCTTTCCACCGGGGCAAGCCCGGCGGAGAAGAGTTTTCACGGCGGACACGTGTTAGCCGGTCAATCGTATCGACCACGGGGGCGAGCCCCGTGGAGCGGAATAAATCCGCGCAAAACGTTCGCCCGGTGATTGGTCCGGCACGCCCTCATTTTGCACACGCCAGCCCGGCTCTGCACCAGCCACCGACACGAAAAGCCAACCTTTCCTAAAGCAAAGTGCTCACGCCGCGTGCGACGCGACCAGTGCCGGACGTCCATTCAGCAGATCGCGATGGCCGTTCTGAGCTTGCTCGGCAAAGCGAGATAGCCCCTCACGCAAGAACGGCAAAGGCACTTCCAGTTCGCGGCGGCCGCGAGCTGTGTTGAGAGATGTCTCATCTACATAGGGGCGCCGCGGCTCGACATCTTTGGCGACGCGCACGTGCCGCCCGGCAAAGCCGCTGGCCAAGGCCAACTCGGCGGCAAAGCGGAAGGGGCTCGTTCGCTCGGCGCCCGCCAGGTGGAGCAAACCCGTGAGCTTCTTTTGCAGCGCCTGATAGATCAGGCCAGCCAGGTCACTGGCCAAAATGGGCGTGGCGTGCCGCTCGGCATCGGCTGCACAGTTTTCGCCCTGCGACAAACAATGCCACATGCGTTGGGCATAGCTGGCCGACGCGCCGGCGGGGCTCCAACCATAAGCGTGCGTGCGGACCAGCAGCGTGTTGCAGTCGATCAGCGCTTGCTCGACGGCCACGGCCGCTTCAGCCAGCGGCGTGTCAGCATGCGGCGGCGATGCTTCGGTATGGAACAGTCGCGGGCCGGCAAACACCGCGTCGGTGAGTACGACCGCGGATCGGGCACCGACTCGTTGGGCGGCGTCGACGATGGCTTTAGCGAGCTCGACCTCATGTTCGGCGTCGGGCGGTGTGAGCTCGGCGGCGTCCCATTGCGGTCGCGAGAGCGGTCCGCAGTGAATAATGTATCGGGGCGATTCGGCGGCAATCGCCGCCGCAAGCTCGGTTGACCGATAGGGGTTGCACGCCAGCACGCGGCATCCCTCGGGGCCGGCGGCCTGCCCGGCGGTGCCCAGCACCTGGCATTCGTCTGCCAGTACCAGGGCCACATTTGAACCCACCAAACCATCTATACCCGTCACCAGAACCTTATCCACGTTCGGCCTCCATGCCATGGTCGCTCGTTTCCGCCTATCGCGCCGAGACATCCCATCCCGGTCGCGTTTCGTTACCGCTGCCGCCCCTAACAGTTTTTGCCGCGTGGCCAAAACAGCTCGGGACGTGCAAGCGAGGGCGGGATTCTAGCGAGAGGCGGTGCTTGTTCCAAGGCGAGTTGTGCGGGCTCTTTGTATTGACGGTTTTTATGGGCGGGTGTTAGACTCGCGGCTGCCAAGGACGGGATCAGCACGACCGAAGGAGCGATGATGAGCATGACTGCGACGATTGGCGTGATTTGCGTTTCCCCCGATAGCTGCCATTCAAACAAGAAGCATCATTGGCGGTTTGGCAGCCGTTCGTTGTTGGAGCTTGTCGCGCGGCGGCTGACCGATTGCCAGCAGCTTGACGAAATACTCGTCGTCGCGGGGCCAGGTTTTGAGCGCAGCCGCCTGGCCGACGCAGTGCCGCCCGACGTAACGGTCCATGGCAGCGACCGGCTCGACACGCTCGGTCAGCTTCTCTCGGCCATCGAAGCCACCGGGGCCGCGGCCGTGGTGAAAGCGGACCTCGAGCACCCTTTTATCGATCCCATTTTGGTTGACCGGCTGGTCACAACGGGCCGAGCAGATGCGGACTGCGATTATGTGGGCTTTCGGCTCGAGGATGACCGCCCGATGAGCGATTCGCCATTTAGCACGTTTGCCGAATGGTGCCGTGCCGACGCCTTGCGCCGCGCCGACCGGCTCGCGCCGCAGCCAGAACCGCGACATGACCTGGCCCGACTCATGGGCTTGCATCCTCAAAAGTTCAAGCTGCGATTTGTGCCGGTTCCCGCCGCGTTTGAATCAGGAAAACTGCAATTGGCGGCGGATGAGCATGACGTGTGGGAGCAGGCGCAAACCATTTACGATTGGCTCCATCCGCAAGGAGCGAATGGCCGCGCGCTAGCCAACGCATGGAGCGGCTAATGGTCGGATACAGCTTAGGTGGAGGATTGGCATGCTCTTGGAGTGCGGTGATTCATCACCGCTTTGACTTGCGGCGGAGCCGCCGTTTGTTGGCTATCTGTATAGACTCCGGAACCCGCTGAACAATGTTTGCCGTTTGACTTTTGGCGAAAGCAAAGGTCGCTTCGCGACGAAGGAAAGCGGCGATGAATCGCCGCACTCCAAGGGGCCAAGACAGACTTGACGGCCTGGAAGGCCGCCCCACGAGAACGATGTATATGGCGATGGACGCACCAAGAATCTCGATCGGCGGACGTTGGGTGGCGTCTGGTCAGCCGGCGCTCATCGTGGCGGAACTGGGCCAGAACCATAACGGCAGCGTGCAGCTTGCCGAACAGCTCGTCGATGCCGCCGCCTGGGCGGGGGCGGATGCGATTAAAGCCGTCAAGCGCGACCTGGAGAGCGAGTTGTCGCGCGCGGCCCGCGGGCAGCGCTATGATAGCCGGCACGCCTTTGGAACTACGTACGGAGAGCATCGCCGCGCCTTGGAGCTGTCTGCCGAGGCACACGCGGCCATTGCCGCACGGGCACGGCGGCATGGCTTGCTCTACATTGCCACCGCCTGCGATGTGCCCAGTGCCGCCTTGCTCGCCGGGCTGAACGTCGATGCCTTCAAAATTGCTTCGCGCGACTTGAACAACCTACCCCTGCTGCGCGACATAGCCGCGCGAGATAAGCCGCTGATTCTCTCCACCGGCATGGCCGGCTTCGACGAGATTGACGCCGCAGTGGGCGTGCTGCGCCAGGCCGGCGCCTCCTTTGCGCTCTTGCAGTGTACCTCGCTCTATCCGACGCCACTCGATCAGGCCCATCTGCGCAGCATTGAAACGCTGGGCCGGCGATATCAGGTGCCCGTCGGCTACTCAGACCATACGACGGGCATCTTACTGCCGCCGGTAGCGGTCGCCCTGGGCGCGTCGATCATCGAAAAACACCTGACGCTCGATCGCAATCTGAAGGGCACCGATCATGCGTGTTCTTTGCAGCCCGACGAACTGCGGCGACTTGTCGAGGACATTCGCCAGGTGGAGATGGCCCTGGGCCGTGCTGATAAACCGCTCGCCGACGGCGTGAGCGTGGTGCGGGCCAAGCTGGGCCGCAGCCTGGTATTGCGGACGCCGTTACGGGCAGGTACGCGCATTGAAGAGCCAATGCTGGCTTTGAAATGTCCCGGTGATGGCCTTTCCTGGCTCGATCGCCAACGTGTGGTGGGGCGTTGTTTAAAACGCGACCTGGCGGCGGATGAGATGCTCACCGCCGACGATGTGATTTAATCGTTCGGGCACGTAAAGTAGATGATTCCGTTGATTTCGCGGCCAAGGAGGGCCACTCATGTTCGACCGGGCGAGAACACGGCGAGCGGGCGGTTTGCGGCGGATCATGCAGCCGATGCCGGCCCTGGCGGCCGAGCGGCCGGCCTCGCCGGCCATTGAGCTTTCGCCACGCCGCAATCGTTTCGGCCGACTGCGCGGCATTGTATTCGATATGGGCGATGTCTTGCATGACGCCACGCTTTGGCGCCGTTGGCTCTACCAATTGCTCGTGCGGATGGGTTTGCACAGCCATTATCGCACGCTCTATCGCGTGTGGGAGATGGATTTCCTGCCGGACGTGCATCTCGGCAAGCGCGACTTCGCCGATGCCTTTCACTTCTTTCTGCTGTCGCTCGGGCTGTCACGCGGCCAGATCGATGAGATTGAAGCTGCCAGCCAGGCCCGCAAGCGGGAACTGGAACTTGACGTTCGCCCCTTGCCGGGCGTCCGGGATACGATCCAGCGGCTCGCCGGACGTGGCATTCAGTTGGCCGTGCTGAATAATTCAGAGCGGACCGGCGACGAGTTGCAATCGCATCTCGATCGGCTCGGCCTGGGCGGCTGCTTTTCGCCGGTGATCTCGTCGGTTGATTTGCAATGCACCAAGCCCAGCCCTATCTGCTATCGGGCGGCGCTGGCTCGAATGGGTTTGCCGAGCGATGCGGTCGCTTTCGTCGGGCATGACCGTGCGGAGCTTGCCGGTGCGTGGGCGGTCGGTCTGCGTACCTTGGCCTTCAATCACGAAGTAGGCGCGCGGGCCGACCACTATCTCACTCATTTTGAGGAACTTTTGCAGATCGTTGAGAATGCGACCGATGCGGTAACGACCGCCGTTTGATTAAATAGCCGTGCGGGATAACCATGCTGCCGGTTATCGAGGAGGATGGTCTTCCTAGGCCGTCACCGTCGATGGTGACGGCCTAGGAAGGCCATCCTCCTGGCAACGGCCGTCCGGTGATCGCGCCCGGCTATTTAGGTTGTTCTGAGCGATCTGGTTAGATACCCTGAAGCAAGACAACTGAAGGTCGTTCCTCGGAATCATCCCCTGCCAGGCGATTCGGTTAATGTGCTCTCCCAGCTATTCTGTGCTGCGCAGACCTTTGCTGCCCGCGTCGGCGCAGTCGGTCGTGATGCTGTTAGGCCTGATCGGCGCGGCGTCGAACGGTACCGTGCAGGCGAGTGGCGACGAACCGAGAGATCGTTTTTTCCAGCAACGGCTGGCGCCGCTTTTGGCCCGCAACTGCCTGGGTTGCCATAATCCCGCGGAAAAGAAAGGCGGGCTCGATTTGACACGGCCCGGCGGCCTCGCGGAGGGCGGCGACAGTGGCCCAGTGGTTGTTGCCGGCAATGCCGAGGCCAGCCTGCTCTGGCAGCGTGTGGCGAGCGATGAGATGCCGCCGCGAAGGAAACCACCTGCCGACCAGCCACAGCTCACGGCCGCCGAGAAAGACATCTTCAAACAATGGATCACAGACGGCGCAACCTGGCGCGGCGGCCCGATCGATTGGTTGCAGTTTACCAGCGATCGCCGCGCTGGCGCCGACTGGTGGTCGTTGCGGCCGATCGTCGCGCCGCCGCTGCCCGAGGCAACGCGCGATGAGCCCGGCATCCAGCCCATCGACGCGTTCATCGCTGCGCGGCTGCGGTCGGCGGGCTTGGAACCCTCGCCGCCGGCCGGCCGGCGCACGCTCGTTCGACGACTGTTCTTCGACTTGATCGGCTTACCACCGACGCCCGTGGAGGTTGAGGCGTTCGTGAACGATCCGTCGCCTCGAGCGTATGAGGATTTGGTGGACCGGCTGCTGGCGTCGCCGCATTACGGCGAGCGCTGGGCAAGGCACTGGCTGGACGTGGTGCGTTATGCCGAGAGCCAGGGCTTTGAACGCGATCGCCTGCGGCCCAACGCCTGGCAATACCGCGATTGGGTCGTGCAGGCGCTGAACGATGATTTACCTTACGATGAATTTATACGCTTACAGCTTGCGGGCGATGTATTGCGGCCGGATGATCCGCGGGCCGTCATCGCCACCGGCTTGCTGGTCGCCGGGCCGTGGGATGAAGTCGGCCAGACGCAGCAGAGCGAGGCGATGAAAGCAGTCGTGCGGCAGGATGAGTTGGAAGATCTGGTGGCGGCGACTTGCCAGACGTTTTTGGGACTCACCGTCAATTGCGCCCGCTGTCACGACCATAAATTCGATCCAGTATCGCAGGCTGATTATTATCGAATCGCCGCGGCTCTGAGTGGGGTGCGCCAGGGTGAGCGGCAGACGCTCTCCGCGGAAGAGCACCCGGCGATAGACAAGCAGGATCAAGTGCAGGTTGAAGTGCTGCAGTCGCAGGAGACCGGCCTTCGCGCTCGACTCGACGCGATCGACGCTCCGGTGCGCGCGCGCTTGCTTACCGAGCGGCAGCCTTCTCCGGTAATTCCGCCGGCGGCGTTGGCCCGCTGGGAGTTTGCCGCGGACGGGCGTGACGAAGCGGGCGAACTCGAAGTCCAGTTGCACGGCGGGGCGAGGATTGAGAATGGGCGGTTGGTATTGCCCGGCGGTGAGGCCTTCGCGACCACGGCGCCGCTCGCGCGGCCTCTGCAAGAAAAAACGCTTGAAGCCTGGGTGCAACTTACCGATCTCGATCAGCGTGGCGGTGGGCTGATCGGCGTGCAAACGCTCGACGGGATGCGGTTCGATTCGATTGTCTATGGCGAGCGAGAGGCGCGCCGCTGGCTGGCCGGCAGCAACAATTTCGTCCGCACTCAAAATGTCGGTGGCGATGCCGAAACGGAAGCCGGCGAGCGACTGGTCCACGTCGCCGTGGTTTATGGCGCCGATAACTCGATCACGCTTTATCGCCATGGTCGTCCCTATGGTCAAGCGTATCAGGCCGCCAGCTTGGAACGATTTAAGCCCGGCGAGGCCCAAGTCGTCTTTGGTTTGCGCCACAGCCCACCTGGCACGAATAAAGTGTTCGCCGGTACCATGGAGCGCGCCGCGCTTTACGATCGCGCTCTGACAGCCGACGAAATAGCCGCTTCGGCGGACACCGGGTGGGCGTCTGTTGGCGTCAACGAAATTTGGGCGGCCATGACGCCGGCAGAACGAAAAGATCGCTGCCGAGTAGCGTTCGATTTGTCGCTTGTGGAAAGCCGGCGACGATTGCTCGCCGGAGGCCCGGCCTACGCGGTCAACCCGTCGCAGCCGAAGGTCACTCATCTGCTGCGGCGCGGCGATACGCGTCTGCCCGGCGATGTGGTAGCGGCCGGTGGCGTGACAGCAGTTTGTTCGAACAAGGCCAATTTCGGTTTGCCGCCCGATGCCCCGGAGGCTCAACGCCGCGTAAAGCTGGCCGAGTGGGTCGCCGCCCAGGACAACCCTTTGACGGCGCGGGTGATTGTCAATCGCCTTTGGCAATATCACTTTGGCGTGGGGCTGGTGGAGACGCCGAATGATTTCGGCTTCAACGGCGGCCGACCCTCGCATGGCGACTTGCTCGAGTGGTTGGCGGCGGAGTTGATCCGCCAGAATTGGAGCTTGAAGCAACTGCACCGCCAGATCGTGCTTTCCGCGGCCTACCGCCGCTCCCCCACGCACCAGGCCGCGGCGGCGAAGGTCGACGCGGCGAATCGTTTGCTCTGGCGGAAAAGCCCATTGCGTCTGGAAGCCGAAATTCTCCGCGATGCTATTTTGTTCGTCGCGGGCGAACTGAACCCGGCGCTGGGCGGGCCCGGCTATCGCGATTTCCGTACGTTCACCAACAACAGCCAGTTTTACGAAGTTTTTGACGCCGAAGGGTTCGACTATCAACGCCGCAGCTTGTACCGCACTGTGATTCGCTCGGGCACCAGCCCGCTTTTGGATGCGTTCGATTGCCCCGATCCCTCGACGATCGCACCCTCGCGGGCGGTCACCACCACGCCGCTGCAAGCTTTGGCGTTGCTCAACGATTCGTTCGTCTTGCGAATGGCGGAGCGATTTGCCGAGCGGCTGCGCAACGAATCGGCGACGAACATTGCGGCGCAAGTCGAGCGAGCTTATCAACTGGCGTTCGCGCGCGCGCCGCGATCAGACGAACAGGCTACGGCGGAGGCTTTTGTCGCCGAGCATGGACTGCCGGCCTACTGCCGCGTGCTGTTTAACAGCAATGAGTTTTTGTATATCGATTGAGCCTGCCATGCCACGACACAACTGCGAGACTGCGTCAGCCCATACGCCCACGCGGCGCGATGTCTTCTCGTGGGTCGGCGCGGGCCTGGCGACAGCCGCACTGGCCGAGCTGCTAGGTCGCAATAACTCGATCAAGGCCGCGGTGGTACCCGGCGAAGCGGACGATCCGCCACCGCACCTTGCGCCCAAAGCTCGGCGTGCCATCCACGTTTTTCTCTGCGGCGGCCTGAGCCATGTCGATTCGTTCGATTATCGCCCGGAATTGGCGAAGCTGCATGGCAAACCGCTGCCCAGCGGCGAGAAGCCCGACGTTTTTTTCGGCCAGGTGGGATTGTTGCGTCAAAGCGATTGGCAGTTTCGCCAGCGTGGCCAAAGCGGCTTGTGGGTTTCCGATTTGTTTCCGCACCTGGCCGCCGTCGCCGACGAGCTGACGGTCATCCGCTCGATGACCGCCGAAACCTCCAACCACACGCCGGCCACCTTTCAGGCCAACACGGGCTTTCGCTTGAACGGCTTTCCGGTTCTCGGCGCGTGGTTGTCCTATGGCTTGGGAAGTGAAACCGACGAGCTGCCGGCCTACGTGGTGATCCCTGATAATCGCGGCGTGCCGGCGGGCGGCTCGATCAACTGGTCGAACGGCTTTCTGCCGGCCCGGCACCAAGGGGTTACGCTTCGCAGTCGCGGGCCGGCCATTCATGACCTCGCGCCTGCCAGGCCGATCGCCGCCGGCACCGAAGCGGCCAGTCGGCGATTGCTGGCCGCGATGAACGAGCGGCACCTGGCCGACCACAGCGCAAGCGACGCACTGCTGGCCCGAATTCGCAGCTACGACATGGCCGCGCGCATGCAGCTTGCCGTGCCGGAAGTGTCCGATCTCGATCGCGAAACGGCAGCAACGCATGAGCGCTACGGTCTTGGCCAATCGGCAACGAACGATTTCGGCCGTAGTTGCCTATTGGCGCGGCGACTGTTAGAGCGTGGCGTACGGTTCGTGCAGCTTTTTTCGGGCGGCGCGTTTGGCTCGCCGCGCATCAATTGGGACGGTCATGAAGACATGTTGGCCAATCACAGCCAGGAGGCCGCGCGCCTCGACCGCCCGTTGGCCGGCTTGCTGGCCGATCTGCGCGAGCGCGGCATGCTGGACGATACGTTGGTCATTTTAAGCACGGAGTTTGGCCGCACGCCGTTCACGCAATCGGGCGGCGACACTTTGGGCAAGGGCCGCGACCATAATCAATATGGCTTTTCCACCTGGCTGGCTGGCGCGGGCTTGAAGCACGGCCTGGCTTATGGCTCGACCGACGAGTTCGGCTTGCGCGCGGTCGAAAACCCGGTGACCTGGCACGATTTTCACGCCACGATTCTGCGCCTCTTGGGCATCGACCACGAGCGACTGACCTTCTATCACAACGGCATCCGCCGCCGCCTCACCAACGTGCATGGAGAACCTATCCACGCCGTTTTGGCCTAGAGCTTTGTCAGTAATCGAATCACGGGTTGGCAGTTTGTAGCACAGCGGTTGGTTGGCCCTCTGGAGTGCGGCGATTTATCGCCGCCTTCCCTTGTCGCGGAGCGACCTTTGCTTTTGGCCAAAGCCGAGCGGCTAACCTTTCGAAGACGTTGGCTGATCGGTTTGAGTTTAGCCGCCAGGGTCTGAAGCGGATGTTCGTCGGCTGCAATCTAGCGGATGGATCGATTTTTCGAAGAAGGCTAAGGTCGCTCCGCGACGAAGGAAAGCGGCGATGAATCGCCGCACTCCAAGGCGAATGCTGACCACGGGGCGCGTAAATCCTCTATTGAGCGTTTTCAGAAAAAGTGCTACTGCTTTGTCAAAGTTACGAATTGGGTTTGTGCCAACTAGGGTGGGCAATGCCCACCTTGCATTCACGGTGGGCAATGCCCACCCTACCGATACCGCCAACGACGCCGCATGCGAGTCTTCGCCCGCTACAACCTGGTTCTTGGCGATGGTTCGCCCGACGATGAGTTGCTGCTTGAGGGGAGCTGGCCGCCCGATCAAAGCCTTCCGGGACGCTGGTCGCTGGACGAGGCGATTGATGCGCAGTTCATTTGGATCGACCGATTGGCGATGGAGCTGGCGGACCGAGCGGGAGCCTCGTGTCCGGATTTAAGCTTCGCGTACATCAATGCGCTCGCTTTGCGTTACTACATCGTGAAGCTGCTGCGCGTGGTCGCCTTTTTTAACCACGTTCAGCCAATCAAGCGGGGCGGGCGTTTGTCACTTCATACCGCGCCAGGCGACGAAGATTACGTCGAGTTGTTCGAGCAGCTCGCCTCGGCACGCGGACTTAAACTGACACTTCATGGCCAGCGACCATCCGCGTGTCCGCCGCCGACAGCGCCTCGCCGGCCGCCGCTTTGGCGCCAATGGGCAGCACGTGCCTCGCTCAGACGACCGCCGCCGGTTTCCAGAAATCGTGCTGCCGGGCCGCGCGTTGTGCTCTGCGGCAACCCCCATATTCTCAATCCGGTGTGTGCCGAGCTGATCTCGCGCGGCACACGCGTCGGCTGGCTGTATGAGCGATTTGCGGTACGTTCATGGTGGAGGTGGCGCGCGGCCGGAGTGGAGCAATTGGTCTGCGAAACAGGCCGCCGCAGGCAATCGTCGTTCAACGACGTATCGTGCCATGAACGTCTGACTGTGGATGGCGTCGATCTTGCGCGACCGGTCAATCACTGGCTTGCGCAACGGGCTTTGGAAGCGGGTGAACCGCAATCTCTGCTTGTCGAGCGAGTCGAATCGCATTTCCGCCGTTTTCGCCCGACGGCCGTCATTGTTGATGAAGACGCCACGCCGCTAAAACGTATCGCCGTAGCCTTCGGCCGTTCGTGCGGCGCCGCGTCGATGGTGGTGCAGCATGGCGCGCCCTGCGGCCCGTTTGGTTTTTTGCCGCTGGCCGCCGACAAGATCGCCGTTTGGGGCGATGCCGCAAGCCGGCAATTGCAAAGGTGGGGCCTGTCGCCGGAGCGCTTTCATACCGCCGGCGGGCCGCAGATTAAAAACGTATCGGCGAACTTTACGGTGGGGCGGGGGGGGAACCGGGGCACTTGGTAATAAACGCCCGGGGTCGCGCCCCCCCCCCCCCCGACGACCGCACCCACCCCGAGTATTGTTAAATAAAT
>JAICLL010000006.1 GCA_025927475.1 Pirellulales bacterium | reverse complement strand
GGAAAAATTCGACCTGGCCCTGTCGATGGTTCGCAGCCTGCCCGAGGCGCTCGACGTGCGCCGCAGCGTGGGCTACATGCCCGACAACTTTGGCGTCTACGACGGCATGAAGGTCTGGGAGTTCCTGGATTTCTTCGCCGTCGCCTATCAGATTCCGCGCAGCAAGCGAAAGCAGGTGATTGGCGACGTGCTGGAGCTGCTCGACCTGACGCACAAGCGCGACGACTTTGTGAACGGGCTGTCGCGCGGCATGAAGCAGCGGCTTTGCCTGGCCAAAACGCTGGTGCACGATCCGCCGGTGCTGATCCTCGATGAACCCTCCAGCGGTCTCGATCCACGCGCCCGGCTCGAAGTGAAAGCCTTGCTCAAAGAGCTGCGGCGGATGGGCAAGACCATTTTGATTTCCAGCCACATTCTGACCGAGCTGGCCGACTGTTGCACGTCGATCGGCATCATCGAACGCGGGCAACTGTTGATGCACGGGCCGATGGAAGACGTCTATCGCCGCATCAAGCGCAACCGGGTGTTGGAGATTCGCGTGCTGGAAAAATTCGACCTGGCCCTGTCGATGGTTCGCAGCCTGCCCGAGGCGCTCGACGTGCAGGTAGACAATCACAAGATCACCGCCGAGTTGGCCGCCGAAGACCACCAGGTGGCCGCGCTTTTGGAGCGGATGGTGGCCAGCGGCGTGCGGATGCACTCGTTCGCCGAGAAAGATCCCACGCTGGAAGACGTGTTCATGCTGGTCACGAAGGGTTTGGTGATTTAGAGCCGATTCCCGCCGAGGTTAGGAGCGGACGAAAAATAACTTCGGCAATTGTCTTGGCCCTCACCTGACCTCTCCCGGAGGGAGAGGGATGTGTATGTCGAAGTTATTTTTCGTCCGCTCGTTAGCATGCGGGCGTGGACGAGAACGGATGACCCCATTGCGGCCGACGCCAGCTTGTTGCGCGATCAAGGCCGGCGAATGCGGCCGCCCGAAACTTTCACTTCGTGCGCTTGGTGTTCTTGGTGGTTTAATCAATTCCGCCCCGCGGTTTCGCCCGATCGCGGCTTGTTCTGAACAGCGACCGTGCGATCAAGGTGAACATCGCCATCGTCGCTCAGGGAGTCTGATAGTAAGATTGGGGACAGAAAAAAAAGAGGTTCGGAAGATTGCAGAGTGGTCAGGAGATCGATGCCGCGCTGCCTGTCCGCTGCCGTTTTTCGTCCATTTTTTCGCCCATCATTTTTCTGTCATTTTCCGTCGGAGATTTTCGGTGAACAGTCACGACCATTGGCTGGCAAAACTCGCCCGGCTGAAGATCGACACGGCCTCGTTCCTTCTCCTGCCGGGAGAGGGTTAGGGTGAGGGCGGCGACGCTGCCGCACAAGCCGCTCTTGTTGCTGGTGGTGCTCGACCTGGCCCAAGAGAGCGTGCTCGGTTCCCTCTCCCACTGGGAGAGGGCCAGGGTGAGGGCTCTTCGTCCCCGCTCCAGCCCCTAGTCCATTCTGCTGCCCTGACCTCCGACCCCTGAACCCCGACCCCTGCCTTTGCCCGACGTGCGGTTTCCGTTCACGAAATTGAAGACCGAAGGCGTCTGGACGCCGCTCGACGCTCACGGCGAGCCGACGACCGACCACAAGCTGGCCCGTCTCGCTCGTTTGAACGCCGATATTCCCTCTCCCTTTGGGAGAGGGTTAGGGTGAGGGTGAGGGGAGTGTCGCGGCGGCCGCCGACCCCGCGTTTCGTGAACAGGCGCGGCGGATTTTGATCGCCAAGTACTTCGCGCCGGCCGAACGGCTGGCCCTCTATGAATTGCTGGGCATCCCGACGCCGAGCGATGACCAGATCGCCGCCGACGCCAGCCATGTGGCCGAGGGCGATCCCCGCCGCAAGGGGCGTAATGTTCGCTTTCGGATCGAGGTCGTGGCGGCCTACCACTACACGTGTGCCTTAACCGGTCTGCGACTGACCACGATCAGCGCCGGCGCAATCGTCGACTCGCGAAACGACGATCCGCGCGACGGCATGGCGCTCTGCAAGAACGCCCCTTGGCTCGGCGGTCGGGGGGCGCGGAAATGCCTTATATGCTATTGAGAGAAACTGCGGATTCGATCGGCGTCACCGCCCGGGCTTGTCCCGGCCGAACGATGATTGGCAGCTAGACGCAGACCTAATAAGGCATCTACTTTCTCGATTAAACTTGATCGCGTGAGTTGGTTGACTTCAATAGATCATCTGATATACTGTTTGATTCAACGAAGAGTCGGTGGCACCTGCGGCTCACGAGCTTCGTGAATTTGGGGGCAACGTCAATGGAATGGATGTAATTTCCTAGTTTCCGCGCTCGGGTTCGGTTCCTGCTAGCCGTGGCGGCAAGCGCCGCGCGGCAAGGCTTCGAGATGGACCACCTCCCCCACAATTACCACGTTCGCATCCGAGAACTCCGCGGGCGGCTGGCACTAACCCAGGCTCAGCTCGCCGAGACGCTCGGCGTCTCGCTGCCGACGGTCAATCGCTGGGAGAATCAGCAGGCGCGCCCGTCGCAGCTTGCGTGGACGCGGATCGAACGCCTTGCTGTCGGCGATGGAGAGGAAGAAAAGGTCGAAGCGCCCGAGGCGCCGCCGGCGCTTCACTTCATTGCCAAGCCCGAGGCCGTGCGGGCGCTAGTCGCCGGCGAGCGGTTGTCGTTCGGCCATCTGGCCAACCCGACCTTCGCCACCGAAATCTCGCAGATCGATCCACTTCCGCACCAGCGGTTGGCCGTCTACGACCACATGTTACGGCAAGAGCGGCTGCGGTTTCTGCTCGCTGACGACGCCGGCGCCGGTAAGACGATCATGACCGGTCTCTATGTCCGCGAAATGCTCGCGCGGCGCCTGTTGAAGCGGATCATCGTGATCGCACCCGCCGGCCTGGTGGGCAACTGGCAGCGCGAAATGGAAAACCTCTTTCAGCTTCGCTTCCGCGTGGTCAGTGGCAGCGAGGCCCGCAGCGGAAATCCCTTTGTTGGCGAGGATAGCCAGCGCGTGATCATCAGCATTGACACGCTGGCGAGCCCGCGCATGTTTGCACGGCTGAAAGAGGCCGACGTTGTTCCCTACGATCTCGCGGTCTTCGACGAGGCCCACAAACTGTCCGCAAATCAGGACGCCGACCTGTACGTGCGCAAGACCGGTCGCTACCTGGTGGCCGAGGCGTTGGCGGGCGTCAAGGTGCGTGAAGCGGAATGGCGTCTGCCCTGGGCCGCCCATCATTTGCTGCTGCTAACCGCCACACCGCACATGGGTAAGGATTATCCGTACTACGCGCTCTGGCGATTGCTGGAACCCGAGGTGCTTTCCACCCCCGAAGCTTTTTCCGATTATCCGCCCCAGCGGCGTGGCCAGCACTTCATCCGCCGGACGAAGGAAGAGATGGTCCGCCTGGACGGCAAGCCGCTCTATCCGCGCCGAGTCTCCGACACGCTTGGTTACGACCTGTCGCAGGGACCGGTCAGCGAGCAAACGCTCTACGACGAGACGACCGAATACTTGCGCTACGTGTACAACAAAGCCAAGATGCTCAACCGCACGGCCGCGCGATTGGCGATGAGCGTCTTTCAACGCCGCCTGGCCAGCTCGACGCTGGCGCTCTGGCGCTCCTTCGAGCGGCGCATCGCAAAGCTCAGTGGACTAATCGACGAAATCACCTCGGGCCGCATCACCGAAGAACAACTCGTCATTATGCAGCGCCGCATGCGCGAGGAAGACGTGTTCGACGAAAAGTCGGCCGACGAAGAATCGCCGGAAGGAAACGTCGAAGAAAACGAACTGGCCGAAGACCGCATTCTGCAAGGCGTTATTGCCACATCGCTGGCCGATCTTCAGGCCGAGCGCGAACAGGTTCGTCGGCTTCGCGATCTCGCCAAGCAAGTCGACGCCAAGGGAACCGAGTCGAAGTTCGAACGCCTTCAGGAAGTGCTCCGCGCCCCCGCTTACGAGCACGAAAAGCTCATCGTTTTTACCGAGCATCGCGATACGCTCACTTTTCTCGTGCAGCGGTTCGAAGGCATGGGCTACACCGGCCAGGTCGCGCAAATCCACGGCGGCATGCACTACACCGAACGCGACCAGCAGGTCGAACGCTTCCGCCAGCCGGTCGATGCTGGCGGCGCACGGCTGCTGGTCTGCACCGACGCCGCGGGCGAAGGGATCAACCTCCAGTTTTGCTGGATCATGATCAACTACGACATTCCTTGGAATCCCGCCCGGCTGGAGCAGCGGATGGGCCGCATCCACCGTTACGGCCAGAAACACGACCCGGTGATCATCCTGAACTTGATCGCCCCCGGCACCCGCGAAGGCCGAGTGCTGAAAACGCTGCTGGACAAGCTGGAGCGGATTCGCGAAGAGCTCAAGTCCGACAAGGTGTTTGATGTGATCGGCCGCGTGTTTGCGGGTGTCTCGATCACGCAGTACATGGAGATGGCCGTCGCCGACGGCGAGCCAGACGGCGCGATCCGAGAGCTCGACCATGTTCTTACCAAGGAGCAAGTCGAGGCCATTGAGGCCCGCGAGCGCTCGCTCTACGGCACCGGCGGCGACGTGGCCCAAGAACTTCCCCGCCTGCGCGACGATGCGGAGCGAGAGCTGTATCGGCGGCTGTTGCCGGGCTATGTGCGGCAATACATCGAGTCGGCGGCGCCCCTGCTCGACCTGGAGATCGACGGCGATGCCGGTCAGTGCTTCTCGCTAAAGCCGATGAAGCGCACCGCGGCCGACTCGTTGCTGCAAACCATCGAGAGCTACCCAGAGGCGGCACGCAACTGCCTGACGTTCCTTCGGCCGAAACCGGGCATGAATGGCATCTGGATTCATCCGGGCGAGCCGGTCTTCGAGGCCTTTCGCCAACTCGTCCACGAGCGGCTCGGCAGCGAGGGACTGCGCGGAGCGATTTTTGTCGATCCCGCCGCCGAGCGGCCGTACCTGTTCCATGTCGCCATCGTGTCGGTGGTCCGCGACGCCGACCGTGAGCTGGAGGATCTGGCTCAAGAAGAGATTCTGGAATGCCGGCTAGTCGGCATTAAGCAATACGAAGGGGCCGACGTCGTCGTTGCGCCGGTGGAACACCTGCTGTTGCTGCGGGCCGGTCGCGGATTGCCGGCTTCGGCACAGCGGCTGGCGGTTATGGCGAAGGATCTGACCGACGAGGCACGGGCATACCTGGTGGAGCGCGTCGCGCGCGAGCGGGCGCTAGAGCGGCGGAAGGCCTTAACCGCCACGCTCGCCCAGCGAGAGAGCTTCATCGAACGCGGCTTCGACTATCAGGCGGCCGAGCTGGCGGCGGCGCGTGCAAAACAATCGGAAAAAGCCCGCGCCGGCAACGCGACGGCCCAGCGCGAGTTGGATCGCGTTAAGCAGCAGCAAAAACTGCTCGCGCGGCGGAAGCAGGAATCGCTCACGGTGTTGCGCCGCGAGCCGGACCTTATCCGCCCGTCGAAGGTCGACTTCGTCGCCCACGCCTTGGTCGTGCCGTCCACCGATCCAGTGGACGAAAGGGAATTGCAGAAGAAAACCGACGAGGTGGCCATGGCCCTGGCTTGGGCCTACGAGGAATCAGCCGGTGCGATCGTCCAGGACGTTCATACGCCGGCCCTGGCGTTGGCCGCTGGCTTGGGCGAGCATCCGGGGTTCGATCTTTTATCGATCCGTGCCGCCGAGCGGCGCAGCATCGAAGTCAAGGGCCGCGCCGGCGTCGCGCCCGTCGAGGTCAGCGACAACGAGTGGGGCCGGGCTTGCAACTTGCGCGACAAGTATTGGCTGTATGTCGTCTTCGATTGCGCCACGCCCAGCCCGCGCCTGGTGCGCGTGCAGGATCCCTTCGCCAGCTTGTTGGCCAAGGCGAAAGGAAGCATTCTAATCGCGCCGCGCGACGTGCTAAGCGCCGCGGCAAACGGTGAGAACGTAGCAGTATGACCTGTGCCGAGTACGGCCCGCGAGCATGACCTGATCGGAGAGGACAAAGTGCCCTACAACGAACGACTCGAGATTATCCACGAAATCGAAGAATGCCGCGGCTCGCGCGTAATTTGCTACCTCACAAGCCTTCGACCGGGCGTTCCGGGCCAAATGACCGAGGATGCGGTTCGGGAGATTTTCGATCACCTCCTCGCAATCGAGAATCCACCGGTCGAAAAGCTCGATCTGCTCATTTGCAGCAATGGTGGCGACGGCGTTATCCCCTGGCGGTTAGTTCCTGTTTTTCGGCAGTTCGCCAAATCGTTCTGCGTGCTTGTTCCCTACCATGCCTATAGTGCGGCGACGATCCTGGCGCTGGGCGCCAATGAGATCGTCATGCACCCGTTCGGCGTGCTTGGCCCAATTGATCCGACCGTCACGAATGAATTTAATCCGCAGGATCCGCCTGGACGCCTTGTCGGGATTAGCGTCGAGGACGTGAAAGCCTACGTCAACTTTGTCAAAGAGACAGTCGGTATCACGCATGAAGACGAGTTGGTCCAGATGCTTGCCATATTGGCCACAAAGGTGCATCCACTGGCCCTTGGCAATGTCGAACGATTTATCTCGCAATCGCGGATGATCGCGCGCAAGTTGCTCAATACCCACATGGACAATGTTTCAGAGCGAGACATTGAAGACATCGTCGAGAGCCTCGCTTCACGGCTGTACTTCCACGGACATCCCATCAATCGCGCTGAGGCGGAGCGCGAGCTAAAGCTTAAGATCGCGCAGGACGTTCCCGCCAATCTCGAAGACGCCATCTGGCGCCTTTACGCCGATTACGAGAATCAATTCCAGAATCGCGAGCCGTTCCAGCCTTGGGTCGAACTTGCGAGCCAACTCCAACCGTGGACGCTTCCAGCAGCGGCACAACCACCGCAGCCGCAACTCGCCACGCAGACCTCAACCCTGCCGCTGACGATTGTGGAAAGCAGGACGCTGTCCAGCATCCAAGTCGTGACGAAACGATTCACGCTGATTGCGCAGGTCGGTCAACCGGATCAGCGGCGGGACGAGACGGTGGCACTGGGGTGGACGC
Source organism: Pirellulales bacterium (assembly GCA_025927475.1). Taxonomy (GTDB): domain Bacteria; phylum Planctomycetota; class Planctomycetia; order Pirellulales; family JAICIG01; genus JAICLL01. Next base: position 87,901 of record JAICLL010000006.1, on the reverse strand, counting down.
GTACCCAGGCGCCGGCACAACCGCCGGCTCACTAAGCTCTGGCAATACCGAGGATGAACGGTGAGGAAATTCATGGCGCCACGCCGGCAGCCCCGAAGGCTGAGGCACATAACCGAACTCCTGCTGCGCGGGCGTCGGTGGACAACCAGACCAGGCGTTCGCGTTGTTGACCGCCGGATGCTCTCGATTCATGACTTGCTCCTCGACTGCGCACCACATGCAAGTTCTTTGCCAGAAATCAGATTTCTAGTCAAGACAGGCTACGGGCGGTACCGGTTCGCCAATTCTCCGGCTCCGTATGCGAGCTTAGCTCCCAACCATCCGTATATCAAGGATTTCGTCTAATCTGCCGACGTCGAACATCCGTCCTAAGGAACGTAGTACTTATAAGTTATGACCGACACCCCCCGCCTCATTGAATTCGCCTTCCCGCTCAAGCAGGCGTCGCTGGATAGCGTGCATGAGAAGAATGTGCGGCACGGGCATATTTCGACGCTGCACATCTGGCCGGCGCGGAGGCCGCTGGCGGCCTGCCGCGCGGCATTGATCGCCACGCTGCTGCCGGATCCGGGCACACCGGAAAAGCGGCAGGAGCTGTGCGAGAAAATCGGCGGTAGGGTGGTCAAGCGCATCGAGCGCAAGAAGATGCCGGGCGGGCAGGTCGTCGAGCGCGAGAAAGAGGAGACCGAAGGGGGCATCCTGCACTGGGGCCGCGAAACCGAGAACGCCGAGACCCTCCAGTGGTTCCGCGACGAGATCAAGAAAGCCTACGGCGGCCGGGCGCCCAAAGTGCTCGACCCCTTCGCCGGCGGCGGCGCCATTCCCCTGGAGGCGATGCGGCTGGGGTGTGAGGCCACCGCCATCGACATCAACCCGGTCGCTTGGTTCATTCTTAAGTGTACGCTCGAATATCCGCAGAAGCTGGCCGGGCAGAAGCGGCCCCTGCCCGACTTCGTCCTGAAAAACCAGCCGTTCATGGAGGCGTTCTTCAAGGCGCAAGGGCACGGCAAGGCGGAGATCCGCGCGCTGCTGAAAAAGCTCGGCACGGCCCTGAAGGACGACCAGCAGTCGTTCGATTTTGAAAAGGCCCGCGACGTGAATATCGAAGCCGATCTGGCGTGGCACGTGCGCGCATGGGGGCAGTGGGTGCTCGACCGGGCCCGCCGCGAGCTGGCCAAGTTCTATCCGGTCTACGCCGACTTTGAGCCGCTGGACAAGACGGTGCATGCCAAGAGCTACGAGCGGCAGCCGATGCGGCTGGTGCCGCTCAAGGAGGACGGCACGCCCGACATCGACGGGCTCAACGCCGAGTTCAGCCAAGACCACCTCTCGGTGAAGGCGAACCCGCGCTGGATCGCCAAGCCGACGGTCGCGTACCTCTGGGCCCGCACGGTGACTTGCAAGAACTGCCGGGCAACGATTCCATTGCTCAAGACGCTGTGGATCTGCAAGAAGAAGGACGGCAATCGGCAACGTGTGCTGCTAACAATGGAACCCAATCGTGAGCGGACATCCGTAGCCTTTAGTGTTGAGTTGAATGTTCCACCTAACGGAGGTAATGCGGCACAGAAGCGGGAGCACGACAAGCGCATTGGTGCGGGCACAATGACGAAGGCTGGCGCCAAGTGCGTGTGCTGTCCCGCGATCATGACGATGGAAGACATTCGCGTCGAGGCTCAGGCAGGTCGTTCGAAACTAATGCCGGTAATCGTAGCGATTGAGGGCCAGCGTTCCAAGGAGTTCCGACGGTTCACGGACGCCGAGTGTGAAGCAGCAGCGCTTGCGAGCGAACGAGTGGCAGCGGTACTTTCCGAGCTTCCGGATGGTGACTTATTGGAGCCGACGCCGGCCGGCGGCGGGCGCAAAGCAGCGCGAGCATTCTCGTTGCATGCCTACGGGCTGACAGAGTGGCGAAACTTGTTTACTGATCGACAGCGACTATCGCTCGGCGCGATTGCACTTAGGACGTTGGATGGTCATCGAGCGATACGGGAGCACGGATATGACCCGAATTGGGATGAGGCAATCACCGCATACCTTGCTTGCGGCTTCGACCGGCTCGTTGATTTTGCGAACGTCAATGTCCAGTGGAAGATCGACGTCCCAACGATCAATCACGCGCTTGTACGCTTTGCAATCCAGACTACATGGGACTTTGCGGAGGGGAATGCAATTGGCGTAATGGCCGGGAGCTATATCAAGTGCTTGGACCGAATCGCCACTGGACTGGACACTCTCTGCAGGCTGCCTATTGGATTGCCGCAGCCATCGATTCGTAAAGCTTCGGCAACTGAAACGCTACCGGAAGCCGATGTCATCCTAACCGACCCTCCCTATTATGATGCGATTCCGTATTCAGATCTAATGGACTGGTTTTACGTTTGGCTGCGCCGAGTTGCACTGCGAATCGGCCCCGCATTTGCGGATGCCATGAGCGAGCGCCTTGGGCCAAAATGGGACAGAGATAAGGCTGATGGCGAGCTAATCGATGACGAGACGCGCCATGGCGGTGACACAGATCGGTCACAGCGGGTTTATGAAGACGGCATGACGCGGGTCTTCGAGCGATGCGCGGAGAGTCTTGCATCTAATGGTCGACTCGTAATCGTGTTCGCAAATAAGCAGCCTGACGCTTGGCAAACGCTGGTCGCGTCACTTATCCGCTCCGGGTTCGTCGTTGACGGAAGTTGGCCTATTCAAACCGAGCAGCCAAGTCGAATGCGAGGGATCTCATCCGCCGCATTAGCCTCCTCGGTCTGGCTTGTTTGTAAGAAGCGTCTGGCGACAGCTCGTCCCGGCTGGGACAACAAAGTCCTGGAAGAGATGCGGGCGAACATTGGCCAGCGACTGCGCGACTTCTGGGACGCGGGCATTCGCGGACCAGACTTTGTGTGGGCGGCGACGGGGCCGGCATTGGAGGCGTATAGCAAGCACCCCGTCGTGAAGATGGCCAATGAGCCCAACGCGACGCTGTCGGTGAGCGAATTCCTCAACCATGCCCGGAGGATGGTGGTCGACTTCGTCGTGGGCCGGGTGTTGAGCCGTGATTCCGATACAGAGCGTCCTCACCCCGGCCCTCTGCCGGAGGGAGAGAGAGTGATGGATCAGGCGGCGGCGGACCGGCTCGACGAACCGACGGCTTACTACCTGCTGCACCGTAACGACTTCAATCTCGACGATGCTCCCATCGGCGCCTGCATCCTGTACGCCACGGCGTGCGGGCTGTCGGACCAGGAGCTGGTGCGCGACTGGGATCTGCTCATCAAGACCGGCGGCGACGAGAGCGCCGCCGCGGACGAAGAAGACGCCGCCAGCGTTGGCGATGACGAAGCGGCCGACGAAGCCGGCAGCCAGCCTGAACGCGGCGGCAGCAAGGTCAAGCTCAAGGCCTGGAACCACCGCCGCGGACGGTCGCTCGGGTATGAAGCGCCCGGCGGGCGGCCTGTGCCGCTGATCGACCGTATCCACCGGTTGATGCAGCTCTGGAAGGCGGGCGACGTGTACAAGGTGGACGAATACCTCGATGAGCACGGCCTGCGCCGCCACGAGCTGTTCCGCCGCGTGCTGCAATCGCTCATTGAGTTGGCCAAGGCCGGCAGTGAAGAGCGGTCGCTCTTAGAAAGCTTGAGTAACCACATCGGGGCCAAGGGGGCCAGGAAGCCCGATCCGCAAAAGACGTTCATCGCTGCGTCGGCCGAACGAGCAGGCGAGGAAATGTGATGGCCGAGCAACCAAAAGCGGTGTCAAACCTCCAGCGAATGGAGCTTTTCTATCTCAGGCGGAAGATTTTCCAGACACTGTCTGGAAAATTCGATAGTTGCGTGGGCGCGCCGGCAAAACTGAACGGCTCCGATGACTTTTTTCCCGACACTGTCGGGAGAATTGCGCTATCGGCAGTGCCGCCGCAGAAACCGGAGTTTGCGCAGACATCGTCTGCGCAATTTGAAGAGGCCGAACACCGAGGCGAGGAAATATCATGATCCAGCTTATTGAAGCTCTCAATTTCCGCTGCCTTCGTTACATACGGCAATCGCTGGGACCGTTTCACGTTCTGGTTGGCCCAAACGCCAGCGGCAAAACGACCTTTCTCGACGTCGTGAATTTTCTGGGCAGACTAGTTGCTGATGGTCTGGAAGCCGCGGTGGGAGAGCGAACCCAAAATTTTCAAGACCTCGTGTGGGCGCGCGAGGGTTCAAGTTTCGAGCTGGCTTTGGAGGCGCGGATTCCTGAGGACCGCAAGGAAAACCTCACCCGATCCTTTGACGTCGTGCGCTATGAGGTACGAGTTGGCATCGATCCGAAGACCACGGAAGTCGGCATTCTTGATGAAAAAGCATGGCTCAAGCCATTGGACGAACCCGCTCCGCGGGAGCGGCTACTGTTTCCGATTGAGCCTGACGCCCCGCAACACATCCTTACCGGAAAAACGCGAGAACGTTGGCAGAGCATTCTGAGCAAGGCTTACGGAGGCAACGATAATTTCTATGTCGAGGTGCGCAAACAAGGCGCAGGCAAGGGCTGGTTCCCATCGATTCGTTTAGGCCCGCGAAAGAGTGCGCTCGGAAATCTGCCTGAAGACGAGTCGAAATTTCCGGTTTCCACCTGGCTCAAAAGTCTGCTGATCGAAGGCGTTCAGACGATGGTGCTGAACAGCTTGCTAATACGTAAAGCCAGCCCGCCCGGACAACTCCGCGGACTGAAACCCGACGGCTCCAACCTTCCGTGGGTGATCGCCGATCTCGCGAAGAACAAGCGGCAATTCCAACTCTGGATCCATCATTTGCAGACGGCGCTGCCCGATATCGAAACGATCCGCACGGTCGAACGCAAAGACGACAAGCACCGATATCTGGTCATCTGCTACCGGGGCGGCTTGGAAGTCCCATCGTGGATGGCTTCGGATGGCACACTCCGATTGCTCGCTCTCACGGTTCCGGCCTATCTCCCCCACTTCAAAGGCGTTTATCTCATCGAGGAACCCGAGAACGGTATCCATCCGAGTGCCGTCGAGGCGGTGTTTCAATCGCTTTCCTCCGTTTATGACGCGCAGATTCTCCTCGCGACCCATTCACCCGTGATTCTGAGTCTCGCGGATGCCGAGAAGGTCTTGTGCTTCAAGAAGACCGAAAGTGGCGCCACCGACATTGTGCTCGGCAGCGAGCACCCTGCGTTGCACGACTGGCAAGGTGAAACGAATCTCGGGACTCTTTTTGCCGGGGGAGTGCTGGGATGACGGCTGCCATTGTTCAGAAGGATCTGGTGGTCCTGACCGCTGATAAAAACGCACAGTTCGCGCTGCGCGGCATACTGTCCCGCGGCAAGGCGCTGCGCATCCGAAGCATCGCCGCGGATTTTCATGTGCATCCGGGCAGGGATCCGGGCGTTTTGCGTAATGCCCAGGAGTTTCTGCGCGCGTTTGTGCGTTCGCACCGGCATGCACTCGTGGTTCTTGATCGGGAAGGATGCGGCCAAGAGGACGCGGCCCGTAATGAAATTGAGACAACAATAGAGCAAGCGTTGCGCACCACTGGTTGGGGCGAACGCGGGCGCGCAATCGTCATCGATCCTGAACTCGATATCTGGGTTTGGAGTGACTCGCCACACGTGGCGGGCGAGCTGGGATGGCTTGAATCTGGCCCGGCCCTTCTCACATGGCTTCGAGAACAAGGGTTTGGCTTTGCCGGACGGAAGCCGGACCGCCCGAAGGAAGCACTTGAAACAGTATTGCGCAAGGTGCGCAGGCCGCGATCGTCGGCCATTTACAAGGCATTGGCGGACAAAGTTGGGCTATCGCGTTGTACCGATCAAGCGTTCGAAAAGCTACGAACGACGCTGCAGGTATGGTTCTCGGAGGAGTGAAAATGGCAAAGTTACCGTGGACCCCGTGGCACAAGGTGGTCGCGCTACGCGACGACCTGAAGACCGGGGAGTTATCGCTGGCGATGTTCGCCGCTGACTTGTACGAAGTGCTCATGCAACGCGGCAAGCAGCCGGTCTATGAAGACCCGCAAAGCTTCTTCAGCCTGACGTTTCCAACGCACAACTTGCGGAACCTGGTGCGCGACGTTTCGCAGCGGCTCGCCAATAAGAACGACAAGGCCGTCCGGCAGCTTGAATTGACCTACGGCGGCGGCAAGACGCACACGCTGATTACGCTGTTCCAACTTCACAACGATCCCGAACATCTGCCCGATTTGCCCGCCGTGGGCGAGTTTGTGCAGGCCATCGGGCACGCGCCCCCCAAGGCTCGCGTGGCCGGACTGTGCTTTGACAAGCTGGATGTCGAAAAAGGGATGGAGGTCCGCGGCCCGCTGGGAAAAACCAGGCGGCTCAAGCATCCGTGGAGCGTGCTGGCCTACCAGTTGGCCGGCGACGCCGGGCTGAAGTTGCTGCACGCCGAAGGCAAGGCCGATGAGCGAGAAACAGCGCCCGCCGAAAGCACGCTCGAGGAACTGCTGGAGATTCCGGCCAACGAGGGGCTGGGCGTGTTAATCCTCATGGACGAAGTGCTGATGTACGCCAAGGAGAAAGTGCTGCAAGATCGCGGCTGGCGGGATCGGCTGCGCAACTTCTTCCAATACCTGACGCAGGCCGCGACCAAGGTCAAGGGCTGCTGCGTCGTGGCTTCGCTGTTGGCGACCGACCCCAACAAGACCGGCGATCAGCTTGGACGCGAACTGCTCTCGGACTTCTACGATATCTTCCGCCGCGAGAAGGAAGAGGGCGTCGAGCCGGTGGTTAAGGAAGACGTCGCCGAAGTGTTGCGGCGGCGTTTTTTCAAGCCGGAGTCGATCAAGGACCACCACGTCTTTCGACAGCACGTCATCGCCGCGCTGAAGGGGATTCAGGCTCTCGACGAACAGACGGCCAGGGCGGGTTCATCGGCTGAAGACCGATACCTGAGAAGCTTTCCGTTCCATCCCGACCTGACGGAGGTGCTTTATGGCAAATGGACTTCCATGCACGGCTTCCAGCGGACGCGCGGTGTGCTAAGAACCTTCGCACTGGCCCTGCGCGAGGCGGAAAAATGGGACGTTAGCCCGCTGGTGGGGCCGGCGGCGCTACTTGGCCCGCCCGATCAGCAAGATTTGGCCGAGGCGATGCGCGAGCTGGTGACCGTGGCCGATACCGAAGAGCACGAAGGCCGCAGGCAGGCCTGGACGCCGATCCTGTGTGGCGAGCTGGATCTGGCCCGCGAGATTCAGAAGGAATCGGTCGGGCTGAAATGCCGTGAGATTGAACAGGCCGTCGCGGCGACGTTCTTGCACTCGCAACCGATCGGCCAGAGCGCCAAGACGCGCGACCTGACCGTGCTGATCGGGGCGACACGACCCGACAAGATCGAGTTGGAGAAGGGGCTACTCCGCTGGGCGCAGGCGAGCCACTGGTTGGACGACCTGTATTCGGCGATCGAGGGCGACCATCTGCCGTCGACCTGGCGGTTGGGCAGCCGGCCGAACCTGAACCAGATGCACGCCGTGGCGGCGAAGAACATCGGCGATGACTTGGTCAAGGCGCGACTGATCGACGAAGTGCGAAACGTCAAGAAGCTAACCGTGGGAGCGTCGGCGGCGGGCGTACACGTGCACGTGCTGCCGGTTAAGCCAGGCGACGTGAAAGACGATGGCACATTTCGCTACGCCGTGTTGGGACCCAGCGCCGCCTGCGATTCGGGCAAGCCGAGCGCGGAGGCGAGGCGCTATCTCGATGAAGACGCCGGGCCAGACGACCCGCGCGTTTTCCGCAACGCGGTGCTGCTCATTTGCCCTTCGCGCGACGGGCTGGAGGTGGCCGAGGCGAGAATCCGCGACTACCTGGCGTGGCAGGCCGTTCACGACGATTTGGCCAAGCAACAGAAAGAGGGAGGAAGCCTCGATGCCGCGCGGATGAGCACGCTGGCGATGAACATCGACAAGGCCAAGGGGCGCGTCCCCGAGGCGATCCGCCAGGCCTACAGCACCGTGGCCACCATCTCTGAGAAAAACGACGTTCAGGCGTTCAAGATCACGATTTCCGATGACCCGCACTTCACGACGATCAAGGCCGATAAGCGTGCGCGGATTCAAGATACCGCGATCACGGCGGAGGCGCTGCTGCCCGGCGGCCCTTACGATCTGTGGAAGGAAGGCGACACGAGCCGGCGCGTGAAGGACTTGGCCGGCGCATTTGCCCAACTGCCGCATTTACCAAAAATGCTGAAGGCGGATGCGATCTTGGATACACTCGTCGCTGGCTGCGAACAGGGGACGTTTGTTTTGCGGCTGACGCGGCCCGACAAGACTTTCCGCACCTGGTGGCGCTGCCGACCAGACGAGACGTCGCTGGCAGACCCCGCGCTAGAACTCGTGTTGCCCGAGGCTGCCGAGCTTGCCGAGATTCCTGCGTCACTTCTGTCGCCCGGCAAGCTGCCGGAACTGTGGTCTGCCGACGAGATCAGCGTTCAAACCGCGCTTGATTATTTCGGCGGGTCAAACGTCGTTCAGGTCGACCGTGGCGGCTACCACGAGCCGGTGCCCGTACCCAAGACCAGCCACAAGATTGCCGAACAAGCCATCGCGGCTGCAGTCGAAAGTGGAGCGGTCTGGTTGCGGTCGGGCCCGGCCAGCGTGTTAGGGGAGCCGATTCCGGCGGGTGTTCTGAGTTCGGCAGCGACGCTCTCTACTCCGCCGACGCCGATCGGCGCCGCGGAAATCATGCCAGCGAACCTGGATTCCGCATGGCACGGCGAAGAGACCAACGCGCTGGCCGTAGCCACGGGCCTTTCGCAAAAAGCCGGAAAAACGCTGCCGTGGAAGACGGTGCGCGACGCGATCACCTCATCGCTGCAAGCCCGGTTCACCGAACTGGTTGACGGCTCGGCAGCGTGGCCGTGTGATTTCCACGCCGCCAAGTCGGTGCGGATCAAGGTGGCAGCGAGCAAGCCGGACGGCGGCGAAGGGGAATTAGGAGGCAGCGGTGTTTTTGGCGGAAGCGGGGCGTCGCGCAAAATGCTCGCGGCTACCGCCGCGCTGGAGCCGTCCGAAATCCAGGACTTGGCCGATGCAATGCCAAAACTTCTGGACATCAAGGCAAAGTGCAAGGTGCCGCTCGCGTTCACCGTGCGAATCGAGCTTGGCGACGGTCAGAAAGAGCCGGACGCCGCTGTCGTCGAGCAGGTCAACCAGGTGCTCAAAGAGGTGAGGGGCGATTTTTTGGTTGAGAGCAAATAATAAGTATTGCAGCAGCCCAGCTTTCAGTAGCCAGTCGCCTGGTAGAAAACGGGGAGAGGCCGCAGTTTCCTGCTCAGTGAAGGGGCGGCGCCCGGCGCGGCTTTCCTCACGGCGGAGCGTGAGGCTACTCTACGCACGGAAAACGTCGGCGGGGCATGCGACTTCTTCGCCTTTGTTCGCCAGCCGCATCAGTCCTCGTTTGTCCTTGCTCTTGGCGAGCCGCTCGTACAAGAGGCTGTTGATCTGGCGTTCCAGTTCGCGCGCCGTCCAGTTGTTTTGAATGGCCTCAATTTCGTAGAAGGAGCGGACCTCTGTCGAGTTGACGCGCAACAGCGTTCGATAATGGGTCCAGGAGAGGCTGGGATGAAGCCGGCCGGGTTCCCACGATTCGCCACGCGCTGCTTGGCGAATTGACTCACCGCGCGGTGGCGCGCCTGTTTCCCGCGACCGCCGGGCTGAGGTTTGGTTGGTGCCGGCGGCGCCCAGCAATTCGCTACGCAACGCGTAGCGAATTTGGGCGGCGTCGATCAGCGATGGAAACGCTATGTAAAATTGTCGCATATTCCGCAGGTTTGGCACGGAAAACCCGGCCCCAAACTCGTTCTTCAGCCGTTTGGCCAAATCTTCCAAGAGCATCTCGCCATAATCGGCCCGTTTCTTTCCGTGTTGCTCCTCCTCGACGATCTCGCGCCCGACGAGCCAGTTGGCAACCACCTGCGTGCTGTTGACGCTGCGCGCGATGGTAACCCGTGCGGATTCAACGATCTCGCGGACGCGTTCGTAAAAGTTGGCAGATTGGCTCTTTGCCATCAGCACGGCGATTTCATTTCGACGGAGGCCTGTTTTCCCGACCGGGTGTGTGTCCTCCGATGCCTGGCATCCCGGTATCGGCACTATACCAAAAAGTGGCGCGAGCATTGGCTGCGGCGGGTGCTGGAGGTGCAACGCGAGGTGCGGGCGCTGGGGCCGCCGGTGACGGCTGAGCTGAAGCTGATTTCGCTGGACGAGCTGCACGAAATCCGGCGGCTGTGGCTGTATGAAAAACACGAATTCGACGACGCCTTGCCGCGGATTTATCAGGAAGCGACGGGCGAGGCGTTTCCCGCCCGACCGCACGGACCAGGACGACCATGCAAGAGTTTTTACAGCGAGCGACGGCGGCCAAAATCGACCGCCTGTCGTCGCTGGTCACCGAGTCGTTTCGCTTTTTGCTGCGCAAGCAGACGCTGGTCGACCAGATCATGATCGACCCGCGGACGTTTGCCATCACGCTGTACGGTGGCGACGGGCAGGCAATCGCCAAGCAGCGGCTCTCGGAGGGCGAAAAGCAGATTTTCGCGATCTCGGTGCTGTGGGGCCTGGCGCGGGCCAGCGTCCGGTCGCTGCCGGCGATCATCGACACGCCGATGGCGCGGCTCGATTCCCGGCACCGCCAGCACCTGGTCGAACGCTATTTTCCCAACGCCAGCCACCAGGTGATTATTCTTTCGACCGACACCGAGGTTGATCGCCGGTATTACGAGTGCCTCGAACCGCATTTGGCGCGGGCCTATCATCTGAACTACGACGACGCGCGGAAGGCCACCGTGGCGGAAGAAGGATATTCTTGGAGTAACGAGACGGCGGTGGCCGGTTGACACCAAATGGGTCACGCGAATTGCCCGGCTCCGCTGGGCCGCGCTGGCTGATCAGTCGTGGCCCGACGGAGACAAGCTCCGCCGAGGCCGAGCAATTACCAATTCATCCCCTGGCCAATCCGATGACCATCAAGCAAATCCGCCTCTCGAATCAGGCTAAAGAGCAGCTCATTCGCCTGAAAACCCGGACGGGCATTCAGAACTGGAACGTCTTGTGCCGCTGGGCGCTGTGCGTTTCGCTGCGCGAGCCGACGCCGCCCAGTCCCATCGACGTGCCGGCCGACAGCAACGTCGAGATGAGCTGGCACGTCTTCGGCGGCGAGCACCACGAAATTTACCTGGCGCTGGTCAAGGAGCGGTGCGAGGGCGACGGGCTGGGCACGACCGACGAAGTGGTCGCCCGGCAGTTCCGGCTGCACCTGCACCGCGGCATCAGCTATCTGGCCACGCCGGGCGCGGTTCGGTCGGTGGCTGAACTGGTGAAGCTGGTGAGTGGGGGAGTAGGGCTGGGGGACTGGGGGGCTGGGGACTGGGGCCGGCGTTTCCTGCTCAGTGAAGGGGCGGCGCCTGGCGCGGCCTTCCTTACAGGCGAAAGCCCGGAATCAAGCGCCGCTTCCGTAAGCAGTGAAGAGGCGGCGCCCGGCGCGGCCTTCCTCACGGCGGAGCGTGAGGAGTACTCTACGGGCCGAAAACCGACCAAGCCAGTTGTCTGGTAGAAGACAGGGAGAGGCCGCAGTTTCCTGACCAGTGAAGAGGCGGCGCCCGGCGCGGCTTTCCTCACGGCGGAGCGTGACGGGTACTCTACGGGCCGAAAACCGACCAAGCCAGTTGTCTGGTAGAAAACGGGGAGAGGCCGCAGTTTCCTGACCAGTGAAGGGGCGGCGCCTGGCGCGGCTTTCCTCACGGCGGAGCGTGAGGGCTACTCTACGGGCCGAAAACCGACCAAGCCAGTCGCCTGGTAGAAAACAGGGAGAGGCCGCAGTTTCCTACTCAGTGATGTGGCGAGGCCACGCGCGGCCTTCCTCACGGCGGAGCGTGAGGGCTACTGTACGCGCGGAAAACCGACCAAGCCAGTTGCCTGGTAGAAGACAGGGAGAGGCCGCAGTTTCCTGACCAGTGAAGGGGCGGCGCCACGCGCGGCCTTCCTCACAGCGGAGCGTGAGGGCTACTGTACGCGCGGAAAACCGACCAAGCCAGTCGCCTGGTAGAAAACAGGGAGAGACCGCAGTTTCCTACTCAGTGATGTGGCGAGGCCACGCGCGGCTTTCCTCACATCGGAGCGTGAGGGCTACTGTAGGCGACCGTATGAGGAGCGGATGAAAAAGCAGCTTCGGCGGTTTTTCGGCTCGCTCAAGATTTGTGCACTGAAAGGGCGCCGAGCTTCGCGCGGCCCTAACGAGCTACGGCTTATGCAAATTTGCAAAAGCCGGTGGAAGACGGCGTTTCTTGATGTCTCGTACCTCTGTGGCGGGGATTTGGCGACGACTGCACAACTTGCCCGCAACGACTCACAACGCTGCCTAGTTTATGAACAATTCGCTTGAAACGGTTCATGAACAACTTGAGTTTGAAGCCCGACGCATCGGGCATGCCAAGGCTGCGATCCGGCGCGGCGCGTGGCGCTTGCATCAGCGATATTCGACGCATCGGGCAGAGGCTGTAAGCTGTTGCGGTTCAGCAGACTTCGACGAACAGATGCCAGGCGGGGCCTTGTTTTCCGCAAGCAAATCAGCAAACGCCGCGGCTGGTGTGGCGGCAAACCACAGGACAGGCGGGCGAGCGTCTGCTAAAATGCTCGGCTAGATTTCCAGGACCCGAAGAAGCGCACAGGCGCCATGCTTTGGCAAGTTGATATTTATCCGGCGGTGGGCCAGCCCGACCTGGTCGCTGCGCGGCTGGCGGCCGACGCCGCCGATTTGCGGTTGGCCGCGCGGCTGCGCGTGGCCGCCGCCCACGGTTATCTGGTCGAGGGCGATTTGCAGGAAGCCGACGTGCTGCGGTTAGCCAAACAACTGCTGGCCGACGCGGTGGTCGAACGCACCGTGGTGGCCCCGGCGGGCGATGCGCGGCTGAACCAGCCGCCCGACGGCCAAACGCAACTGGTCTATGTGCTGCCCAAGCCGGGCGTCATGGATCCCGTGGCGCAGAGCGCGCAGGCGGCCATCGCCGATTTCGGTTTGCGGGCGGAAGCGGTCCGTACCTTTCGCAAATATTGGATTGGCGAGCTGCCCGGCGAAAAGCTGCCGGCTCTGTGCGGCAAGCTGCTGGCCAACGATGCCATCGAGCAAGTGGTGGTCGGCCCGCTGCTGCTGGAGCGGCTCGAGCTTGGCTCGGCCTATTCGTTCAAGCTGATCACGGTGCCGCTGCGTGACTTGGACGACGCGGCCTTGGAGCGCCTCAGCCGCGAGGGACAGCTTTATTTGAAGCTCGCCGAGATGCGGACCATCCGCGATTATTTTCAGACGCTCGGCCGCGAGCCCACCGACGCCGAGCTGGAGACCATCGCCCAGACCTGGAGCGAGCATTGCAGCCACAAGACGCTCACCGGGCGAATCCGTTATCGCGACGAGAACGGCGAGCAAGCGTTTGAAAACATGCTCAGAGAGACGATCTTCGCCGCCACCGAGACGGTCCGCCGCCAGCTTGGCCGCGACGACTGGTGCGTGAGCGTGTTCCGCGACAACGCCGGCGTGGTGAAGTTCGACGAGCTGCACCATGTGGTCTTCAAGGTCGAGACGCACAATCATCCGTCGGCGTTGGAGCCCTACGGCGGCGCGAACACGGGCATTGGCGGCGTCATCCGCGACCCGCTGGGCACCGGGCTGGGCGCTCGCCCGGTCTGCAACACCGATGTGTTTTGCTTTGCCCCGCCCGACACGCCGGCTGAAGAACTTCCGCCCGGCGTGCTACACCCGAAGCGCGTGATGCGGGGCGTGGTGTCGGGCGTGCGCGACTACGGCAACCGCATGGGCATTCCCACGGTCAACGGGGCGATTTTCTTCGATCGGCGCTATTTGGGCAATCCGCTGGTCTATTGCGGCACGGTGGGGCTGCTGCCTTGCGACAAGGTCGACAAGCAGCCGCTGCCGGGCGACTATATCGTGGCGGTGGGCGGACGCACCGGCCGCGACGGCATCCACGGGGCGACCTTCAGCTCGGCCGAACTGACCAGCGACAGCGAAACGCTTTCGGGCGGGGCCGTGCAGATCGGCAATGCCATTACGGAAAAAATGCTGCTCGACGTAGTGCTGGCCGCGCGCGACCGCGGGCTGTATCACGCCATCACCGATTGCGGGGCCGGCGGATTTTCCAGCGCCGTCGGCGAGATGGGCGAGAAGATCGGCGCCGAAGTCTGGCTCGACCGCGTGCCGCTGAAGTACGAAGGATTGTCGTACACCGAAATCTGGATCTCCGAGGCCCAGGAGCGGATGGTGCTGGCGGTATCGCCCGATCGCTGGAGCGAGTTTTCGGAACTCTGCGCGTCGGAATGGGTCGAGGCCACGGTCATCGGGCAGTTTGTGCCGACCGGCCGGCTGCAACTTAAATATCACGATCGCGTGGTGGCCGACCTGGCGATGGAATTTTTGCACGATGGCCGGCCGCCGGTGGTGCGCGAGGCGGTATACGAGGCGCCGCGACCGGTGGCGCTGCCAGCGGGCGGTGACCGGCGCGATTACACGCCCACGCTGCTGGGCATTCTCGGCTCGCTCAACGTAGCCAGCAAAGAGTGGGTGATTCGTCAATACGATCACGAGGTGCAAGGAGGCAGCGTCATTAAACCGCTGGTGGGCGTGGCCAACGACGGCCCCAGCGACGCCGCAGTGCTGCGGCCGGTGCTTGACTCGCGACGCGGCATTGTCGTGGCCTGCGGCATGAACCCGCGCTATGGCGATTTCGACACCTACCACATGGCGGCCAGCGCCATCGACGAGGCCCTGCGCAACTGCGTGGCGGTGGGCGCCGATCCGCGGCGAATCGCCATTCTCGACAATTTTTGTTGGGGCGACACCGATCGGCCCGAAACGCTCGGCTCGCTGGTGCGGGCGGCCCTGGCCTGCCGCGACCTGGCCATCGCGCTGGGCGTGCCGTTCATCAGCGGCAAGGACAGCTTGAACAACGAGTTCCGCTATACCGACGCCGACGGCGCCCGCCGTTCGCTGGCCATTCCGCCGTCGCTGTTGATCAGCGCGCTGGGCCAGATGGACGATGTCGCCCGTGCGGTGACGATGGATCTGAAAGAGCCGGGCAATGCTCTCTACTTGGTCGGCCAGACGGCCGACGAATTGGGAGGTTCGCATTTTGCGCTGGTCGAGTCGCTGTCGGGCGGCGAGGCGCCGCGCGTCGATGCCGAGCGGGCCAGGCAAACGTTTGCGGCCTTGCACGGGGCGATTCAGGCCGGCTTGGTTCGGGCTTGCCATGACCTGAGCGAAGGCGGGCTGGCCGTGGCCGCCGCCGAGATGGCGTTTGCCGGCGGCTTTGGCGCGCGGCTCGAGCTGGACGCGATGCCCTGCGTATCGGGCGAGCTCTCGGCCGCCGGTCGTCTGTTTAGCGAATCGAACACGCGGTTCTTATGCGAAGTGCCAAACGAGAAATCGGCGGCGTTCGAAGCGGCGCTCGAAGGCCTTCCGCACGCGCGATTAGGCGAAGTCTCCGCGGCGCAACGGCTGGAAATTTCCTGCCGCGGCGCTACGATGATTTCAGCAGATCTCGCCGCGCTGAAGGAAGCCTGGCAAGCGCCGCTGCGATGGTGAGGCTAGAGCCATCGTCGTTAGGGACCTCTGATCGGGTTGAACACGAACCGGTTAGTGTGCCGTTATAGGTCTGTAGGGAACGGACTCCGTGCCGTTCCGTGAGCTGCGATTAGACGTCGCCCTGCGCGATGCCGTGTTCGCCAAGGAGGGGAGTGATGCCGCGCCGCCCCCACGGAACGGCATGGAGTCCGTCCCCTACAGGCGTCGAACATAAGAACTACCTCAACTGACAATTAACAGTCATGCCCACCGTTCGCGTTTTCGTTCTGCGTGCCCCTGGCGCCAACTGCGATTTGGAGAGCGCTTTTGCGTTTGAACGCGCCGGCGCGGTCGCCGAACGGGTGCATGTCAACCGCCTGCTGGAACAACCGCGGTTGCTCGACGATTTTCAGGTCCTGTGCTTGCCCGGCGGCTTTAGCTACGGCGATGATTTGGGCGCCGGCCGCATCTTGGGCAGTCAGATTCAGCATCACTTGTTCGATGCGGTGCGGCGGTTCCAAGCCGCCGGCAAGCTGGTGCTGGGCATCTGCAATGGTTTTCAGATTCTGGTGAAGTCGGGCATTTTGCTCGACGAGGCCGACCCTCGCGGTCCAGCCGCAACGCTCACCAACAACGATTCCGGCAAGTTCGAAGACCGCTGGGTGCGCCTGCACGCCACGGGCGAACGGTGCGTCTTCTTTGCCGGATGCCACGAGCTCTATCTGCCGGTGGCCCATGCCGAGGGCAAGTTCGTGCCGCGCGACCAGGCGACGCTGGCCGCGCTCGACTCAGCCGGGCAACTGGTGCTGCGCTACGCCAATGGCAACGGCGGCCCGGTTGCGTATCCCGACAATCCCAACGGCTCGGTGGCGGCGGTGGCCGGCGTGTGTGACTCGACCGGGCGGGTGTGCGGTTTGATGCCACACCCCGAGCGACACATTGACCCCACGCAGCATCCTCGCTGGACCCGCGGCCCCCTGCCGCCGGAAGGTGATGGCCTGGCCATCTTCCGCAACGCGGTGCGATTTTTTGAATGAAGTCGGCGTGAACCGGCTACAACATTCCCAAGAGCTGATCGCGCTGATCGCGCTCGCGGGCAAGCTCGATGATCTCCAGTTCGTGCTGATTGTGCTCGTTAATGCCGTCCAACACGGCGAGCATGGCGTGACAGACTTCGCCGATGGTCAAATAATCGGACGAGGCGGCGCTTTCGAGTCGCTCGACGCTGGCCGCCAGTTCCGCCCGAAAATAGTCGTGATCGCGGCGAAGTTGCAAGATGCGCTGCCGCAGATCGGCATGGCGGCGGCTATCGACCCCCGGCATGTAACCGTCGCGTTCTTCGAGATCGAGAATATGATCGAGGTGCCTGACAAACGACTGAGCGATGAAGCGCAGACTCGGCAGCCGACTGGAAGCGTCTTGCGTCCGCAAGGTCCAATCGATGGTAGTCCGCAACGCGCCGGCGATGTGCGCCAGCAGTTCGTGTTCGAACAGCGCCTGCTGTTCGGCCGTCAACATGCGATCCATAGACCGCCTCCTTTCGCGCTCTACCACGCAACTTCTATTATACGCAGCCGGGTGGGAAGAAAAGCGGCGGGGGCAGCGAGCCGGGATGCAAAATACCAAACTCAAAATGCAAGGCGGCGTGCGGCCTGCGCACTACGAGAGCCTGCCCCAGCCATACAGGTCGCCGCCCAATTCCGTCCAGTGGACGCCGCCCAATACGCGGGCAGATTGCGGCGATTCGACACCTAGGCCGCCTACGGGCGTCGGGGCGTCCGCCCCGCCAAATAGCCGCGGCGCGACGAAGACATGGACCTCGTCGATCTGACCAACATCAAAGAAATTGCCCAACAGCCGCCCGCCCCCCTCAACCAGAATGTTCGTCATCCGTCGCCGGCCGAGTTCGGTCAGTAGTTGTTCGAGCCGCTCGTGGTGCGTCGTGCCCGCCAGTGGCAATACTTCACAACCGAAGGATTCCAGCCGCCGGCGATCGGCGGGCGCCGCGTCAGGCCCGGCGGCCACGATCACCGGCGCGTCGCGCGCGGTGCGGATCAACTGGCTGACGGAGGAAAGACTCGCCCGGGAATCAACGACCACGCGGACCGCCTGTCGGGGACCGGCGGGCCGTGCGGTCAAGAGCGGATCGTCGGCGGCCGCCGTGCCGCTGCCGATGATGATGGCATCGACGCGGCCGCGCAGTTCGTGCCCGCGCTGCCGCGAGGCCTCGCTCGAAATCCAGCGGCTCTGGCGCGTGCGCGTGGCGATTTTGCCGTCGAGCGTCATGGCCCACTTGGCCAGCACCCAAGGCTTGCTCGACGACAGCAGCTTCCGATACGGAGCATTGAGCGCTTTCGCCTCGGCCTCGCACAGACCGAGTTCGACGTCGATGCCGGCGGCCCGCAGCGCCTCGGCGCCGCGGCCGGCCACGGCGGGAAAGGGATCGGTCATGGCGGCCACCACCCGCCGCACGCCGGCGGCGATGAGCGCCTGCGTGCAGGGCGGCGTCTTGCCGAAATGGCAGCAAGGTTCGAGCGTCACGTACACGGTGGCGCCGGCCGCGCGTGGGCCGGCCACGGCGAGCGCGTCGATTTCGGCGTGCGGACCGCCGTATTGCCGATGCCAGCCTTCGCCGATGACTTCGGCGCCGCGGGCGATGACGCAGCCGACCAGCGGATTGGGTTCCGCCCGGCCCAAGCCCAGCGCGGCCAGCTCCAAGGCCCGCCGCATGTGCCAGCCGTCGAGCTGCGCGGGGTCCATGGTTTACTCGCCGGGCACCCAGAGGGCCGATTTTTTGCCCGGCGCCGCCTCGCCGCCGGGCGTCCAAATTTTGCCCGGCTCGGCCGCCGCGCCGGCGGCAACCAGTTCGGCCGGTTCGCCGCGGCCCGCCGAACGCACCGGCTGGCCATATTCATCAATCAGACCTAGGGCATATAAAAGTTGAGCGAACTGCGACATGACTTCCTGGTCGCGTCCGTAGGCAGTCGTGATGTGGCGCATCAGACGCTCGGCTTCGACTGCGTCACCGCGCCGCAGGCGCAGCGCAAGCTCTTGCAGGTCGAGCGAAGCCGCCGATTTGCCGGCCGACACCGCCAGGCGACGCGCCTCGGCCAGGTGATCGAACGACTTTTGAACATCGCTTTCGCTCGATGCCAACAAGCTATGGGCGTCGATCCGCAGCTCGACGCCGGCCGCCGGCCGGCGAACCAGTTCTTCGGCAAGGCGGCGCTGCGCCAGCGAGTTGCGGAAATACATCGCGCGGCGATGGATCGCGGCCAACACCTCGTCGGAAGCCGTGGCGAGGTCGATGCGATGCAGCCTGGTGATTGGCAGTTCGTCAAGGGCGATCTTGCGCGCGTCGACCGACTGCGGCAGCGGCAGCCCCAGCCGCGACCGCAAAGCGTTGAAATCGAATTCCGACTGGACCGCCAGCTCCAGCAAGGCGATAGCCGCCAGCACTTTGACTTGCCGCCCGGGATCGCCCGCGGCTTGCTGAGGCGACGCGCCGCCCAGTGCCGGATGCGGCGCCCGCGACCAGCGCTCCTGCAAGGCGCGCTGCAAGCCCTCCGCACGCACGGCCAACGCAGTCTCCGGGGGCGTATCGGGAGGAAGATGCAGCCGCAACATCAGACTGGCGCCGGCTGCTGGAATGCCGCCGGCGCTGATCTCCGGCTCTGCGGCGTTCATCCATTGGCCGACCAAGCCCCGGGCAACCGCTGTCGCCGCTTCAAGCTGGTGCCGAAACGCCAGAATCTCCAACCGCGGCTCGCGATCGGTTTGCCGTCCAAACAGCAACGCCTCGCCCAGCACTTCCGCCGCGGCGTCGGGCGTCAGGCCGGCGCCGCTCTCGGGCATGGCGCGGTCGAGCAGCGAAAAGACGCTCCGCGGCGGCGGCTGATCGGGATCGGCCCAGGTAACTGCCGAAGGCGGCATCGGCAGAACCTGCCGCGACGCCGAAAGCCGCGCCGATACTTCCTCGAAATCGCTGATCGGGTAAGGGACGCGCACGCGATCGATCACCGCGTCGACCACACGCGGGTCGAGCGACTGAGCCAACATTTCGGCATCGACCGCGTCGTCCAAGGGCACGGCCAGCGAAGCATAGCGCGCCAGCGCCTCGGCGGCTCGCTCGTTGTCCGCCAGATAGGCCCACAGCAGACCGAGCGTTCGCCACACCGCGGGCGCCTCGGGCTGGCGCTGGCTAAGCTCCGCCAACCGCTCGGCGGCCGAAAGCCAAAGCCCGCGGTTGGCGACGCCAACGGCTTCCTCGAACTCGGCCTTCCACGGCGCCGACGCCGGCGCCGTGTCGAACGACCAGGTGGTCCGCAATGGCATCGGAGTGTCGCGATCGAACTGCGCGTGCAACATCAGCTCGGTGGCCGGCTGCGACTCGGGATCGATCTGCAACAGCAGCACGGTGTGAGCCAGCCCGGCCAGCGGCCAATCGTTCGCCAGCAACCCGGCGGCCACAAGCTGCAACGCTTGCTCGACTCGATCGGGAATTTCTCCCGACACCGCCGCCAGCGCCTGATGGAGCGGCTTGACGGCGGCCGCCGGGCCTTCGTGGTCGACCGAGGCCATTGCCAACGAAGCCAGCGCCACGGGATTGTTGGGTTGCGATTCGAGCAAGGTATCCGCCGCCTGCCGGGCTTCGGCCGATTGGCCCAGGCTGGCCTGGACCAGCACCTTGGCCGTCTGCAAGCAGGCGCGGCCAGGGCATTTGGCTTCGACCTGCGTGATGTAATCGAGACACGCCTGCCGCTGATCGGCCGAGAGCATCTGCTGGATTTTATCCAGCTCGTGGACCAGGTCGGGGCAGCAGAATTTGATTTTTTTGCCGGTGCCGCCCGGACAGACGCTGTAGGGGTCGATGGCCATGTTGGTGGCTGGTGCTTGGTGGTTACTGGCTGGTGGTTGGTGGTTTTTGGTGCGACGGGGCAGCGGCTCTGCAGGGAACGGATTCCGTGCCGTTCCGCGAGGGGCGGCGCGACATCGCTTCGCCCGTCGCAGAACGCGCTTCGCCGAACCAGCCGAGGGCGGCTGGTCCACATGCCGATTCTGAATCTCAAAGCCGATCAGAAAGCACGGCCAACCCCTGTCCCCTGTCCCCTGTTCCCTATCCCCTCTTCCCTAACTTGGCGCCAGGGCGCTGCGTTTTTCGTCAATCAACTTCAACAGGGCTTTCATCGGATCGGCGAACTTCTTGAGCCCTTCGGCCATCAACGTCTCTTCGAGCTGTTTGATGTCGACCAGGCGGTCGATTTCGTCGAGCACGGCTTGGGGCGGCATCTGGTCGACCTGCCGGGTGATGGTGCGCCCGCTTTTTTCCACGGCGTCGTTGGTGGCCGGCGGGTTGGTTTCAATGTCGCTGCCGGCGAAGGCTTCGACGTATTTCCAGGGCGGATCTTCTTTTTTCTTCGTGCCGGTGCTGGCGAAGATCATCTCTTGCTTGAGCGGCGTCTTCTTGTCGGCCCAGAAGTCGTGGTTCTCTCGCCAGATGCGCTTGGCGTTGACGATGCCCACCATGCCTTGGGCGGCGGGCGAAAGCTGCGGCACCGCCTTTTCGGTGTAGACGTCGAGCCGCGATACAAAGATGCTGTAGACGCTCTTGAAGTGCTTCAGCCCGGCCTGGCGACGCTGGGCGCCGCGCCAGATGGCGTTGCGGGCCTCCTGATATTGCCGCGAAGAGAAAATCAGCGTCACGTTGAGCGTCACGCCCGAGGCGGCCAACTCTTCCAGGGCCGCCAGGCCCGCCGGCGTGGCGGGCACCTTGATCATCCGGTTCTGGTGCCCCGCCGACCAATGCTTGCCCAGCTCGATATAGCGGGCCACCCGTTCTTTCTGCGGCGGTCCTTGCTGCAGATCTTCCAGCAGCGGGTCGAGCTCGAAGCTCACATAGCCGTCGTCGCCCTGGGTTTGTTCCCAAACGGGCAGAAAAACCTCCTGGGCGTGTTTCACCAGGTTGTCGGTGGTGTGCCAGGCAATGTCTTCGTCGTCGAGCCCGTCACGCATCAGTTGTTCCAGTTCTTCGTCGAACCGCCCGGTTTTGATCAGGTCGGAAATAATGATCGGGTTCGACGTGGCGCCGGTGGCGCCCAAGGCGCGATTTTTTTTGACCAAATCGGGATCGATCGAGTCGAGCCAGAGCTTGGTGCCAGCGGCGATGAGGCTTTTCAGGGGAGATGCCATGGGTCAACTCCTTTAGGTAGGGTGAATTCCTTCCAAACATAACAAATGGCAGCCACACCGCCCACCCCTGGGCGAGTCGGGGGGCTGTTGGCGAGTCGGGGGGCTGTTGCTGAATGTCCCCCGCTTTTTGTAGCGTACCAGGAATCTGGCTTGGTGGCTTTCCGCCGTACCATCGCTGTTGGTGAACGTGGCGGGCTTTTGGACTTTCATTCTTAGCGCTTGACGTGGTGGCAACATTGGATGCACTTGAACACGTCTCGGAGCGATGAGCCTTGGTCGGCGAGATTGCGCGTGTTCTGCGGCCGGGCGGCAGTTGGATCGTGAGCGTTCCGCATCGCGGGGCGCTCCGGTGGCTTAGCCCTGAGAATCTCGGTCGCGACTTTCGGCGGTGTTACCATATCTCGCCGCCAGTTTTCCACCTCCTGGCGGCGGCCAAATACTGGGCGTCGGCCTGCTTCGCGGCGATGGCGATCGACTATGAAATGCCGTATGGTCCCTAGCATACAACTTGGCAATGGAGTTCCACCGCCGTCCCGCGTGGTGGGACTAAACATTCGCTCCGGCACTAGTTATGCTGGAAAAAGGCCGCCGTCTTTGCCCAGAATGCCTGAATTACGCATTCAGAGAGGTCGTCGAAGCGGCCGCGCGCCCAGGAGGTGAATGATGCCAAGTTGGTTCGCTGCAAGATGTTTCGTGCGAAATCTGCCCCGACGGCGCAACCGCCGACAGCGTGGCAATCTACAGCATGGTCATATACAGCGCGGACAAATGCCGCCCCGAGGCCGCCTCGAAAGCCTCGAGCCGCGCACCCTGCTGACCGCGCAGTTACAGATCACTCCGATCGCCCCGCCGACCAGCGCCGTCGAAGGCTCGCTGGTCGACTACAAGTTTCAAATTCAGAATGTCGGCGACGCCGCGGCCTCGAATGTGACGTTCTCCGACACGCTGCCCGGCTCGACCCACTTTATCTCGGCATCCACCTCCGCCGGAACGATCACACAGTCGGGCGGGGTAGTCAGCGTCAACTTAGGAGGCTTGGCGGCGGGCGCCACCGACGTTGTCGATGTACGAGTGACGCCCACCGCCGCGGCCACATTGAACAACATCGCCTCGGCCTCCAGTTCCGACGCGCCAACCGTCACCGCCAACAACGCCCTCACTGCCTCGGCCGCCGGACCGTTTTCGACGGACTTGCAAGTGACTGGCCAAGCCGGACCGGCGTCCGTCGTGCCGGGGCAAACCTTGCGCTACACGTTTACAATCACCAACAACGATGCCAGCCAATCGGCCGCCAACGTGATGTTGACCGATCAACTTCCCAGCGGCGTCGCGTTTTTGGGCGCGACAACCGATGGCGGCAGTGTCAATGAAACCGATGGCGTCGTTACGGCCACGTTGGGCAGCCTTGCCGCCGGGCAGACCGCGCAGGTGACCATCGACGTCATGGCCACCGTCGCAGGTTCGCTGAGCGATTCGGCGTTCGTCACCACCGATTCCGGCGATCCGCTGCTTGCGAACAATCTGGCAACGCTGAGCAGCACGGTGGCGAGTGCCAATCCATCAACTGCCGCCGACCTGGCGGTGAGCACGACGCCGCCCTCGGGCACGGTCTACCCCGGTCAGGCCGCCGTGTACACCGTCACAGTCACCAATCACAGCGCCAACGCGGCTTCGGACGTCGTGTTGTTCGATCGGCTGCCCGATGGCGTGCGGTATTTGTATGCCTCGTCAAGCCAGGGCCTGGTCGCCGAGGCGGATAACATGGCAACCGTCAACGTTGGCGAGCTGGCGGCGGGCGCCAGCGCCACGCTGACTCTGGCAGTTTCTCCGCTGGCCGGCGGGCCGCTGACCAACTACGCCGCGGCATCGACCACTTCCGGAGAGCTGAATCCGCCCGGCGCGATTGCCACCGACAGCCTAACGGTGAATGGCACACCGCCGGCCGAAGCGGCGTTGGCGGTGACCAAGACCGACTCGAACGGCGGAAGCCAAATCGTGCCCGGTCAAACGCTGACTTACACGATCACCGTCACCAATCAAAGCGGCAGCAACCCGGCCAGCAACGTCATGCTCAGCGATCCGCTGCCCGCGGGAATGGCGTTCGTTTCGGCCCAGTCCGCTGCCGGCGCCACAGCCGGCGGCACAGCTCTGGGAACGGTGCGCGTGATCAACGGCAGCGTGGTCGACCGGCTGGGAACCCTGGCCGCCGGCGCCAGCGCCACGCTGACCATCGTCGCCACGCCCACTCAGTTGGGGCCGATCAGCAACATGGCGATCGCCACCACCGATTCGGG
This sequence comes from Pirellulales bacterium, assembly GCA_025927475.1. GTDB lineage: Bacteria > Planctomycetota > Planctomycetia > Pirellulales > JAICIG01 > JAICLL01. The sequence goes on along the minus strand of JAICLL010000006.1, from coordinate 63,842 downwards.
CACCGCCACCGACAGCAATTTTGCCATCGACAACCTGACATCGGTCGCGGCCGCTATGGGCGCCCCGGATTTACGCGTCACGAAATCCGACTCGTCAGGCGGCGCACCCATGCAACTCGGGCAGCAACTCACCTATACCATCACGCTGACCAACCAAAGTGCGACGGCATCGGCGAACAACGTGGTGTTGAGCGATCCACTGCCTTCGGCAGTGGCGTATGTTTCGAGCTCCGCAACCAGCGGCATTGTCAGCCAAGCCGACGGCCTGGTTACCGATCGAATCGCCGTGCTTGGCCCCGGCCAAAGCGTGACGCTCACGGTGACCGCGTTGGTGGCAGAAGTAGGCGCCATCGAAAACACCGCCGTGGTGACCAGCACGCAAGGCAACGCCACCCCCAGCGGTGTGGTGGGCGCCGACCTGGTGACCGCCGTGCCAGCGGGGACCGGTGGCGCCGATTTATCGCTTACGGCCACGCGCACCTCGGACAACAAACTGTTTGTGCCCGGCCAGGCAATCACCTACACCATCCAGGTAACGAACCAGAGCGCACAAAATGACGCGGCCGGCGTCATCATTACCGACGCGCTTCCCTCCGGCGTGGTGTTTGTCTCGGCCAACTCGACCGTGGGCAGCGGCGGCGCTAATCAAGGGGTTGTGGTGGCCGCGGATGGTACGGTGACCGACAATCTAGGCGTGTTGCTCGCCGGTCAGACGGCGACGTTCACGCTCGTGGTTATGCCGTTGCAAGCAGGCAGCACCATCGCCAACCACGCCGCCGTCACCGCCGCCACGGGAGACCCGAATCCAAGCAACAATACCGCCGGCGATTCCGTGACGATCACGGCGCCCGTCTTGTTGCCGGCGAATTTTTTGCTGTCACAAAGCACATCACCCAGCACCGGCGCGCCCCAACAGGAACTGACGTATCATCTGAACCTCACCAACAACAGCTCCAACATCGCGACGAACGTAGTGCTGACCGATCAGCTTCCGCCCTCGATGACTTTTCTCTCAGGAACTGCACCAGGCCGCAGCGTGCAGGAGATCAATGGCTATGTGATCGCCAATCTTGGAACGGTGTTTTTCGGAGAAATCATACCCGTTACGCTCGTTGTCAGACCCACGCAGAGTGGCTCGTTTGCCAACACGATCGTCGCCACCACCGATTCGGGCACGACGGTCGCCAGCAATGGAGTGAACACCGCCACGACCATCATCAGTGGCGGAGGCGGAGGCGGGGCCAGTCTGTCGCTCAGCGCGACGGGCCTGCCCGACCCGGTCGCAATCGGTGGGAACCTGACCTATACCATTACCGTCAGCAATAGCGGCGGCGCCGAAGCCGACGGCGTGACGCTCACCGATCCGCTGCCGTCGGGCGTGGCACTGGTTTCCGATTCGGCCAGCCAGGGCAGCGTCAGCGTCACCGGCGGAATGATCACGGCCCAGTTGGGGCGCATCGGCCCGCATGCCTCGGCAACGCTGACCATCTTGGTCACGCCTTCGGCGGCGGGAGTGTTGACCAACACCATCACGGTGGGCACCACCACTCCCGGGGCCGGCGATGGCGACACCGCGACCGTCACCACCACCGTGCAGCCAGGCGCGCCGGCGACGCTCTGTTATTTGCCCGGCCAACCGGGCGACGGCACCGATGCCACGTTTGTGCGCAACCTGTATCGCGAGCTGCTGGGGCGCGATCCCGACTCATCGGGCCAGGCCTTTTGGCTCGGCTTTTTGGCCAGCGGCGGGCCGACGGCCGCGCTGGCCCAACAACACGTCATGGTGCAAGATTTCCTGGCGTCGAATGAGTATCGGGCCCACCTGGTCAACTGCTTCTATGAAAACTTTCTGCATCGCCCCGCCGACTCGGGCGGTCAACAATACTTTGTCGGGCAATTGGGCGCCGGCGTCGATCCGCGCTTCGTGCTAGCAGAAATCGTCGGCTCGCCCGAATACACCACGAGCCATGGGGGCACCAGCCAGGGATTCATCGACGCGCTGTACCAGGACGTTCTCGGCCGAGCCCCCGATTCGGGCGGCGAGGCCTATTGGACCGCCCAGGCGAGCAATCCGGCAGTGAGCCACGCGGACATCGTGCGGGCGTTTGTCAATTCGCCCGAAGCAGATCATTTGCTGTTGACCAACGGAACCGGTTCGGCGTTGGCCAATGTGACCGGCGACGGTTGGGACACGCTCTATTTTCAGGGAAACCTGACGCAGCGAGCGCAAGACTTCTTCTTTGCTCAACTCGCGGGGCAAACGCCCTACGAAGACGTGATCCGCAACATGCTCGAAGTCGGCCAATACGATAACGCGGCCGATGTCTTTCTGCCGCCCACGCCGAGCTGAGCCTTTACTTCGCGCGGTGGGGCGGTTGTAATCGGTCCATGAGCGAGGCCGCCGAGTTCGATCCGTATGCCATGCCCGCCGACGCCCTGCGCGAGCCGCCCGCCACGCTCGGGCAGGCGCTGCGGCAGATCGGCCCCGGCATCATTCTGGCCGGCAGCATCATCGGCACCGGCGAGTTGCTGCTCACCACCGGACTAGGTGCCGATTATGGTTTCGCGTTTCTCTGGTTAATCTTATTTAGCTGCGTCGTGAAGGTGTTTGTGCAAGTGGAGTTGGGGCGCTATGCCATTTCGTCGGGCAAACCCACACTGGGCGCATTCGATGAGCTGCCCGGCCCGCGGCTGGGAACCCACTGGCTGGTTTGGTGGTGGTTCGGCATGTTGCTGGCTACCATTTTTCAACTGGGCGCCATGGCGGGCGGCGTGGGCCAGGCACTGCACCTGATGTTGCCCGGCGTCGCCGACGGCATGGCGAGGGCCATCGAGCCGGTGTGGCCCTCGGCGGCGGCGGCCCTCCAGCGGCATCCCGATTACCCTTGGGCGATTGTCACGGCGCTGGTGGCCATCGGATTGCTGCTCAGCGGCGGCTACAAGCGGATCGAATTAATTACCACGGCGCTTGTCGTGGCGGTCACTGGGGTGACGGTCGCTTGTGTGGCAGTGTTGCCCTATACCGGCTATCCCATTCCATGGCGCGAAGTGGCTCACGGTTTAAAGTTTTCGGTGCCGGGCGCCGGCGTTACGCTGGCGTTTGGCGTGTTTGGCATCACCGGCGTCGGCGCCAGCGAGCTCTACGCCTATCCGTATTGGTGCCTGGAGAAAGGGTATGCTCGTTTCGCGGGGCCGCGGCAGCCAGGCGACGAGTGGGCCCGCCGAGCGCGCGGCTGGATGCGCGTCATGGCGCTCGATGCCTGGGTGAGCATGCTGGTGTTTACCGTTGCGACGGTGGCATTCTATTTCATGGGCGCCACCGTGCTGCACCGGCTCAATTTGCATCCCAGCGGCAAAGACATGATGGAGCAGCTTGCCCAAATGTATGTGCAAGCCTTCGGGCACCGCTGGACACGAACGCTGTTCTTGATCGGCGGCTGTGTCGTGCTGTTCAAAACGCTTTACGTGGCTTCGGCGGGCAACAGCCGGCTGTCGGCCGATTTTCTGAACCTGGCCAAGCTGGTGCGGCACCGCGACGCAGCCGGGCGCGCACGGTGGATCAACGTGTTCAGCGTGCTCTATCCCGCGGTGGGCTTGTTGCTTTACCTGGTGTTTCGCGACCCGAAGGGAATGGCCGCCGCCGGAGCGTTCGCCCAGGCGGCGACGCTGCCCGTCATTGCCGGGGCAACCGTCTTTCTGCGTTTCCGGCGAACCGACCCGCGGCTCGCGCCCTCGCGTTGGATCGACATCTGCCTGGGGCTGGCTTTCCTTTCGATCAGCATCGCGGCGCTCTACTCGATGTATTCGACGCTGGTGGGTGGATGACACCCTTACGACTCAGCAAGGAAGATTTTACCAAGCTTTTACACGAGCCGGACATCGCGATGACACTTCGCCCCGCCCCTGTTCCTAGAATCTCATAGCGTTCATTGGCGGTGGCGCTTTACTTCACAAGCGCTTTATTTCATCACGGCAACGGAGAGATCGCGTGGCGGCTCCTTCAGGAATCTACGAGGCGAAACCGAAATCGAAAAAAATTCGGACGGCGAGCGGCAAAGCTCGCCGGAAGGCAGACACGAATCAGTACGGCGCAGATCAGTACGGCGCAGATCATTACGGCGCAGATCAGTACGGCGCAGGCACAACCAGCGGCACGGCGACGCTGCGGCGGCCGGTGCGCCGCAAATCGCGGCCGACCCGGCTCGAGCCGTGGGACGCCGTCACCCGTCGGCGCTGGGCCAACGGCATCGACTGGCCCGTGGCCATTTGGATTGTCGTTTGCCATTTGGGCTTGTTGGCGGCGCCTTTCTACTTTACGTGGAAGGCCGTGGCGGTCATGGCGTTTCTGCATTGGCTCACCGGCGGCATCGGCGTCTGCCTGGGCTATCACCGCCAGTTGACGCATGGCAGCTTTTCGACCTATCGACCGGTGCGGTGGCTGCTGGCCTTGTTCGGCGGCTTGTCGGGCGAAGGCTCGGCGCTGACTTGGGTGGCTAACCATCGCAAGCACCACGCCTTCAGCGATCAGGAAGGCGATCCGCACAGTCCGCACGACGGCGGCCTTTGGAGCCACATGCTGTGGTTCATTCCCCGCTACGGCTCCGCCTATGAGCGTGAGCTGGTGCGGCGATACGCCCCCGATCTGGACAAAGACCCGGGCATTCACTGGCTGCACCGCCTGTTTCTGCCGTCGCACTTTGCGATGAGCGGGCTGCTGTTCGCTTTGGGCTATTTCGGTTGGGACACTTACACCGCCCTGTCATTTGTGGCCTGGGGCATGTTCGTGCGGCTGGTCGGTGTGCTGCACGTCACCTGGTTTGTGAACTCGGCCAGCCACATGTGGGGCTATCGCAACTACGAGACGACGGACGACAGCCGCAACTTATGGTGGGTGGGGTTGCTCGCCTACGGCGAGGGCTGGCACAACAACCACCACGCTTTTCAGCGCATGGCCCGCCACGGGCATAGGTGGTGGGAAATCGACGTGACGTATTGGACCATTTTGGCGATGGAAAAGCTCGGCTTGGCCTGGGACGTGGTGCACGACGTGCCCGCGAGAACAAAGGGGTCAGCATTCAGGGTTCAAGGTTCAGAGTGACGGCTGCTAAGGTGAAGGCATGGCATGCGAGCTTTCTCCGCAATCCGACCAAGGCATTGATCGTTCTGAACGGGCGGGTAATCCAGGTGGCTAGGCGGTGGGTTGTTTTCCGCAAGCGGCCGCCCGGAAAATGGAGAGTTCTGGTTCCAAGGCTCAGCGGCGGCTGAGCCGTACGAGTTCGCGGCGCGCTTCGGTATCCGATTGTCGCCGATGGCAAACTGCGCCGACTTTTCCGGTTCCGCAGATTTTAACGAAAGTTTTGGGTGTATCGGTTCCGATAGCTTGGCTGTCTACGAAGCGGCAGGCCGGTGGCCTGCCCGTGCAGGCGCCTTTCGAGGAGCTTTTTCGATGCATCCCTTGCGGAAAACGCAGCGAGGCTGGGCAATTTCGGGAGTGTGTGTGGCAATCTGCGCCGGCTGGGTCGGTCCGGCACAAGCGCAAAAGTTTGCCCGGTCGCGGAGTACGCTGGCGGCCCCGGCGCCGGAGTTCTCGGCCGCCGAGTCACGCCCCGACGACTCACCGCCGGTCGAGCGTCCGGTGATTAAGTCGCACCGGGCCACGGGAAAAACCAGCGTGATGCCCAACAGCGTGCGGTCGCGGTTGCCGCGGCTGTCGACCAGCCCATTCACGCCCAGTTGGCAGCGTTCGCCCACGACGGGCGGCCGCCGCGGCCGCGTCATTCGGCATGCGCAAGGTCAGCAGGTTGAACCTCAGGAAGGCGACATCATCATCGAGGAACCCAATTTCTCGAACGCCGAAACCATCGGGCCGGGCATTCCCGAGCGCGCGGCCGGGCCGCTTTCTTCGGGCAGGCTGCCAAGCCTCATGCAAGACGATTCCGAGCTGATCGATGGCTCGATCATGGAAGACGGAGAGATTCTTTCCGACGGCACGCTGATGGAAGACGGCGTGATGGTTGGCGACGACGAAGATGGTCTGTTGCTGGACGGCGCGTGTAATAGCTGCGGCAAGGTTCCATTCGCGGGTCCGATCAGTCCGTATTACGACTTAGGCAGTTCTTCGCGCCCGCCGGTGCCGTGCGACGGCATTTGCATTCCGCGGCATTGGGTGGATGAGATCGCGTTGTTTGTCGGGCCGCAAGGCTTCGACACGCCGGTCGATTTGGGACGCAACGCCAACTTCGGTTACCACGAAGGAGTCAATCTTTCGGGCCAGTTTGGGCGTTGGCTGGGCCTAGCGCCGCTGGGCATCGGTTATCAGGTGGGCGCGACGTTTCTGCAAAGTGATTTTCAAGGCGCGACGGTGATTCCCGGGCCGGGCGTGAGTCGCAACCAGCAGTTCTTTACCGCCGGCATCTTTCGCCGCGCGCATGCCGGCTATGGTCTGCAAGGCGGCGTCGTCTACGATTACATGCACGACACCTTTTACGCCAAGTACTCCGTCGCGCAGATCCGCATGGAGATCAGTTATCTGACGCTGGCCGGACACGAATTGGGCTACTGGGGCGCGTATCACATTCACGACGGCCACGATGTGGTGTTGGGCACGCAGTTGGGCTTTCGCACCATCGACTTATACAACGCCTTCTACCGCTATAACTTTGCCAACGGCACCCAAGGGCGCGTTTGGGCCGGCGGCACCGGCAACAAGGGCGGCGATCTGGGCGCCGACGTTCGCCTGCCGCTGTCGAACCAGTGGGACATGTGGGCCTGGTACAACTATATGATTCCCGGCGCGGGTTCGGCTTCGGGCGGCTCGGCCCAGCAGGCTTGGAACCTGACGTTCAACATTGTTTGGTATCCCGGTCGCAAGGCGCACGGCGTTCACAACACGCCGTTCCGGGCCTTGTTCGCCCCGGCCGACAACAACTGGCTGATCGCGCGGCCCAGCATGCAGTGATGTCCATGCGTGCGGCGGTTCGCATCTTTGCCTGGGTTTGGTAAAATCCAGGCAAAGGAGGAACGCCCATGACCGAGCTTACCTGGCTGGGGCACGGCAGTTGGCTGGTCCACACCGGCACTCACACGCTGCTGCTCGATCCCTTTTTGAACGATTCGCCAACTGCGCCGCTGAAGGCCGATTGCGTGCCGGCGGATTATATTCTGGTGTCCCATGGCCACTCCGACCACGTGGCCGATTGCGCCGCGATTGCCCGGCGCACCGGCGCCGCGGTGATCTCGAACTTCGAGATTTGCCAATGGCTGAGCAAGCAAGGCGTGAAAAACACACTGGCCCACAACCTCGGCGGCGGCTCGACACATCCTTTCGGGCGCGTGAAGCTGACGCTGGCTCTGCACAGCTCGGCCTTGCCCGACGGCGCCAACGGCGGCAATCCCTCGGGATTTTTGCTCTGGCTGGCTGACGGCGTGATTTATTTTGCTTGCGACACGGGACTGTTTTCCGACATGAAGCTGATCGGGGCGGCGGGCATCGACCTGGCGGTGCTGCCCATCGGCGATCTGTTTACGATGGGGCCGGACGATTCGATCGAGGCGATCAAGCTGCTCGCGCCAAAGCGCGTGGCGCCGTCGCACTATGACACTTGGCCGCCCATCGCGCAAGACGCAGCGGCCTGGGCCGAGCGCGTCCGCAAAGAAACCCTGGCCGAGCCATGCGTGGTGCCGCCCGGTGGGAAAATCAGCCTGTGAGCGAGGGACCATGCCCCGCTTGGACGAATGAATCAATCTGCGTTTTTAGCACGCGTGCGTGAAGCGGCACGAGCGGGGCGCGCGTTTCGCGTGACGCACAGCGACGAGCTCGCCGCGCCGCTGCCGTTGGCGCGCGTGGACGACCGCGATCTGCCCGCACGGTTGGCCGCCGAGATCGAAGCGGTGGGAGGCCACGCGCATCGGGCCTCGGACTGGGTGGATGCAACCGTGCAACTCGCGCAGTTGCTCGATCGCTATCAGCCGCGAGCGGCGCTCTGTTGGCAAGGCGGCGCACTCGGTGCCGTGCGATTGAACGACCTGCTCAGCGAGCGAAACATGCGGCGCATCGACTATGAATCGTTGCATCAGCTCGACCCAGCGGAGCAGCGCCGGCAAATCCTGGCTGCCGACATCGGCATCACGGGCGTGGCCGCCGCCGTGGCCGAGACCGGTTCGCTGGTGATGGTCGGCGGACCGGGTTGCGAGCGCGTGGCCAGTTTGGCGCCGCCCGTGCACGTGGCGGTGGTCGCGGCCAACCAGATCTTGGCCGACTTGTTCGACGTGTTTCCGGGCGTCGACCGCGGCGGCCACCGCGCCGCAGATGCCAGCCGCGCCGCAGAGCAGCCATCAGCGGCCCTTGCCGCTCAGTTCGATCCAGCTCAGATGCCCAGCAACGTAGCGTTCATTACCGGTCCGAGCAAGACGGGCGATCTGGAACTGAAGCTGACCACCGGCGTACACGGTCCCGGCCAGTGGCACGTGATCCTGGTGCGCACGCCGCTGCCCTAGCCCGGATTGTTCATCAGGCCACATTAACCCGAAGCGCAAGCGAGGCCCGTCAATGAGATTACCTCGCTGGCGCTTGGGGCTCGTGTATGACCGCCGCGGGAGGCATCCTGCCCGGGCTGGTGAATAATCCGGGCCAGCGCATTTGCGTCGTCAAATTCTGGTGAAAAAACGCCCCGCTCGTCTATTTGGCCTATCTTTCGCATCTGTTTCAAGCCGCATGGTTGCGCCAGCCGAGTATAATAGAAGTAGTGCTTTCTCATGGCGCCGATCCGGAGGGCTGAATGATGATCTGCCGAGCTTTTTCGTCGATCGCGTGTGGCGTTCTGGTTGGCATCGGGGCTTTGCCGGTTGCAGCGGCGCCGCCGGCAGCCGTCTCTCCGCGCAGCCCCACGGCGACGGCGCCTGAACCGCAACCGGGCGCGGCGTTGCAATCACGCAGCCGGCCTGCGGTAGCTTTGCCGCCGCACCACCCAGCGGCTGCTCCGGCGCGGCCGACCGCCGCGCAAGCGCCCGGCCCGCCGGCGCCTTTGCGTCCCGGCGATTACGATCCCGCGAAGATGGCGACGCGCTACCGGTTTCACAACGGCATCTGGTGGTTCTGGCTGCCGAGCCAGCAGTGGGCTTTCTTCAACGGCCAGCAATGGATTACGCAACGACCACGCGCCTATCAGGAATGGCGGCTGCGGCAATTCGGCAGCCACCATGATGAGTCGGCCGCGCGCGACGCCACAGAGCGTTACCGCGACGTCGATCGTTGGCGCGAGCGCGTGGGGCGGCAAGCCATGGGCGGCGCCGACCGCCTGCGCTCGACCGCCGCGGCCGACGCCGACTATCACCGCCAGATCGACCGCTTTCACAACACGCTGATGACCACGCCCTACGACTATCGTCTGGGCACGCCGGGTCACGGCTTGTTCGACGCCGATCCCGACCGCGTGATTTCGCAATCGGGCCGGCTGAATTACGCCACCAGCGCCGGCGGTTATATGGGCGGCGCGCTGCGCGGCCCGTTCGGGTATTAAGTGGCGTCCGCCTTACGTCCTCACTTCGTCAACGTGTTGGCGAAGGCGTTCCAGATGGCGCCGCGAAGCTTCGAGCAGTTGCTCATCTTCCGCGTCCCATACTCCCTGGCCCGTCCAGTCGGCAACGTTCGCTACTAACTGCCCTAATCGCCAATGCGGGTATTGCTCACACAAGTCGGAGATCGCCGCCAGTAATTCTGAGCGCTGTCGTGTCATGGCAATACGTCCTTCACTTTGGGTGTACGGGTCACATCGACCTTCGGCAGGTTGTCAATGACCTCTGCCGAATTAACTCCCCCGGCTTAAACTTCGACGCGCGGGTCGCACGAGTCACGCCATCGTTGATCCGCAGGTGACCGTCCTCCCCGCGTACAATTTCCAGCGGCGGCATTCCATCGAGCGAATTACCGTATCGTGAAAGCTGTCGAGCAAGTTTGCCCGGATCTGCGCCCTGTGCGCGACTAGGTGGCAGATACAAATCACCCGGATCGACGCTTATGAATTCCCGCATTCGACGGTCGCCGCCATGGATACCGAGCCACTAGGGTTAGTATTAGTATATCACCAACGCTCATCGTGTGCGATCGCTCGCCATCCGTAGAGTTTGCTCTTTGTGATTGCCTCACGGAGCTTGCGGCCGCATTGCACCTTGCCGTGTTATGCCGACCAGAAGGTGGGACTCGCTGCGCTCGGCCCACCCTACGTCCTCACTTCGTCAACGTGTTGGCGAAGGCGTTCCAGATGGCGCCGCGAAGCTTCGAGCAGTTGCTCATTTTCCGAGTCCCATACTCCCTGCCCCGTCCTGGGATCGAGCGCTGTTTTAGCAACCGGCCGCGCAGTCCGGTCGTCCATGTGCTGCGGCGGGACGCCGCCACGCCCGACTGGTGTCAGCGGATTAATCGCCGCCGTGGGCCGGAGATCGCTCGCGTGGCAGAGCGCTGGATGCTTTGGTTATGCGGTTGATGAATTGCCAACGCCGCGTTGGGACGTCAGTCGCGCCCTGGTAGAAGAGAGGCCGCGACTTCGTCGGCGAATCGATTCAGATCGCCCGTGTCGAAAAGAATGAACGTTTCGTACCGCAAGTACAGGTACAGCCCGCCGTGAGCCTCGGCTAGTGCGAGTTCGATCGGCATATCTGCACCGTTCGGAGCGAGAGTCGTCCACGGGTTCTCGGTTCCGGCGCTCTTGAAGATAGCGTGGTGTGGATTCGAGGCGTGAAGCCGAAACCCTTGCGCAGTGAGCATTTCTTTGGCCTGAGTAAAAGGCAAACTCGGTTCGATCAACCGCTCGGCGCTTTTCCAACCCCACATGTTTTACTCCTTCAGCACCAGGTTTCGCTCAAGTTAAATGACTCATTCTTTATGTACCTGTCATGAGATTCGGAATTGAAGAGTCAATCTTGGCGACCGCCGTGAATTTCCTCAACAGCGCCAGCACTTCGCCCCCAGTGGCTTCGTCGCCGATTCTTCGAGCGACCGCACTTGGTCTTCGCCGCCTAGAGTTAGCCTAAACGCTCGCCGTTCTCCCCGCTTAAAGACTCGCCAAGAACCGCTAGCCCATGTTGCAAAAGCTTCGCGGCAACGCTCGGCGATCGATGGCAGGAAGCCAAAGCTATTGAATCTAAACGGCAACGGCCTGCCTGAAGTGCAGAGTCTTGATGAGTGCTTGCATGGACCGTGGTCGCGTATAATTATGAAAAAGACCGCCAGCGCGACGGCAAGTCGCTTGGCAAGCGGACGATGAAACTAAAACTGGCCGATTCTGGCGGAGGCGCCGCAATCGGGCTGTACGGAGCCGACCCGCCCGCCGCATCGAGCCAGTGAGAGGCGCATGCACGCCCGAATCGAGTGCTCGGCAAACCGCGCCACCGCGAGGGCTGAGCCGGGGGGCTAAGCCGGCTTGACCGACGAGGCGCGCGGGCCTTTGCCGCCTTTGCGGTCGGCCTCGCCCAACTCAAACTCCACGTCCTGGCCTTCGGACAGGTTGTCGAACTCGCCGTTGGCCACCGACGAGTGATGAAAGAACACCTCGGGTCCGCTGTCGGGCTTAATGAAGCCGAACCCTTTGTCGCTGACCAACTTTTTGATTTTCCCGGTGGGCATGAATCCCGTCCTCGCAGAGATAGAGAATAAAATAAAGAAAAAGCCGCCGCAGGCGGGGCAGGTACCTGGGCGGCCGTCGCCGATGCAAGCACCGCCGACAGCGGAAAGAGTAAGCTGGTTCTTCGCCTATTGCAAGCAAATTCTTGGTGTTTGTGAAAAATAGCCGCCATTCCGCGAGCCGGCCGGTGGCTGGAGCAGAGGCTTGCCGATGCCCAGGCATTCGATCTCGACGGCTTGTTTCCCAAAAGCGACCACGGATAACACGGATGGGCACGGATCAGACAAAGTTGGCTCTTATCTGTGCCTATCTGTGACATCCGTGGTCATTAAGGGCTCTCTCGCCGCGACCGATGATTGTGGACGACCGGTAAAGCATAGAGCCGACTTATCCGCTCGCCTCAGGCGGGGAATAGAGTGCTCCTTGCCCGGAACGATCGTTGCACCATCCGCCAAGCTGGTTCATTTCTCGAATGCAATTTGTACACCTGCAAGCAAGGAGCACCGAACTATGGCCGAAATTCACCCCGCGGAACGACCGAAAACCACCGACGAGCGGCAGCGGGCAGAACAGAGAGGACGCCACGACGCACAAGACGCCAAGAGTCCGACCGACGCGCGGCTGGCGATGGAAATCAACGCCCGACTGACGCATCATCCCGATCTCGACGCCCAGGCGATCGACGTAGTGGTCGACCAGAGGACTGTTTCGCTATTGGGCAGCGTGTGCGACGAGGCGAGCAAGCGCGTGGCCGAGACGCTGGCACGGTCGGTCGCGGGCGTCGCCGATGTGAGCAATCAGTTGCGGGTCGGCGGCTGACTTTCCACAGTTTGCGGATCAGCCGGCTGGCTCGGCGGGGCCGGCATCATCGACGACGCACAGCCGGGGGCGGCTATGCCACAGGGCGATGTCGTGGTTGCCGGCCGGAAATCCAAAACTGCCCGGCCGGGGCATGGCCAAGGCTCTGCCCCAGCCACCGCAGAAAATCGAAAATCCAAACTCGTCCCAGCTCTGCCCAGCCACCGCGGAGTCAAATCGAAAATCCAAACTCGAAAATCAAAAATCGCCCGGCCGCTTGCCGAACCCTCTAGCGGCAGCGTATCTTAGAGCGACGTGATTTGCCCGCCAAAACCGGTGCGCCGGTCCCTCCCGCCTTTGATGACGACTGCCATGAGCTTCTTCCGTGCGGCTGAGATCTTTCTGCTTCGTACCCTCTTGCCCGTCATGCTGGCGTTGGCCTTTGGCCTGAGCCAGACGGCAAATGGCCAGAATAAATCGGGCCAGAATAAATCGGGGCAGGACAAATCGGACCAGAACAAATCGAGGCAGGACAAATCAGCGGATGACGCCGCCTCGTCCGCCGAAATCGACCCGCTCGACTGGCCCAACTGGCGCGGGCCCGAGCAAAACGGCATCTCGCGCGAGACTGGCCTGATCGACCATTGGAGCAAAGAAGGCGACAACGTCATCTGGAAGAGCGACGCGCTGGGCAGCCGATCGACGCCGATCGTCATGCGAGGCAAGCTCTACACCATCTGCAGCCACGAGCCGGGCACCCCCCGCGAGCAGGAAAAAGTGGTCTGCGCTGACGCCGCCACCGGCGAAATTCTCTGGGAGAACCGCTTCAATGTGTTTCTCTCTGACGTGCCCAAAGAGCGGCTCGGCTGGTCGTGCTGCGCGGGCGATCCGACCACGGGCCGCATCTACGCCATGGGCGTCTGCGACTATTTCCAATGCCTCGATGGCGACACCGGCGAGACGATCTGGTCGCATTCGCTCAGCGAAGAATATGGCTTCCTGAGCACCTACGGCGGGCGGACCAACGTGCCGGTCGTGTTCGAAGACCTGGTGATTATCAACGCCGTGGTGATCGGCTGGGGCGACATGGCCCAGCCCGCCCATCGCTTTGTGGCGTTCGACAAGCGGACCGGCGTGCCGCGTTGGTTCAACGGCACGCGATTGCGACCGACCGACACCACTTACAGCACGCCGGTGCTCACGATGCTCGGCGGGCAAGCAGCGATGGTCTTCGGCTCGGGCGACGGCGGCGTGTGGGCGTTTCAGCCGCGCACGGGTCGCCCGATCTGGAGCTGTTATATTTCGCAGCGCGGGCTGAACACGACGCCGGTCGTCGTGGACAACGTCGTCTACATGAGCCATAGCGAAGAAAACATCAACGACAATACGCAGGGCGGCCTGTATGCCATCGACGGCACCGCCAATCTCGATGCGGGCCTTTTGCCCAACCTCCCTACCGATATCACGAAACACGGCAAGATCTGGTCGAAGAAACAAATCATGATTGGCAAGAGCTCGCCGGTGGTGGTCGATGGACGGCTGTATGCCCTCGACGACTCGGGTCCGCTGTACGTCTTCGATACCAAGACGGGCAAGCAGATCGCCAAGCAGCGGCTGATCGGCACGATTGCCCGGGCCAGCCTGCTCTATGCCGACGGCAAGATTTACGCCTGCACCACCAGCGGCTGGCACGTGCTGGAGCCGACGGAAAAAGGCGTAAAGATCATCGACAAGATTCGCTTCGGTCAGGGCCAGGAAGTCCACGGCTCGCCCATCGTCTCGCATGGCCGGATTTATCTGCCCACGACCGAAACGCTCTATTGCCTGGGCGACGCAAGCGCGAAGACGGGCGTTGCGGATCGGCCTGATCAGCCCCAAAGAGAAGCGGCCGGCGACGAGCCGTCGCATGTGCAGTTGTCGCCCGTCGAATCGCTGATTTCGCCGGGCGAGCGGGTGCAATACACCGTGCGGCTTTACGACTTCTACGGACGGTTGCTCAGAGAGGCCAAAGCCGATGAAGTGACCTTCGACGTCGATGGCGGCGGCAAGATCGACGAGCAAGGGCAATTCACCGCCGACCAAGACGGCGGGCACCTGGGCTGCACGGTGACGGCCAAGGTGGGCGATCTGACCGGCAAGGCCCGCATTCGCATCGTGCCGCCGCTGCCCTGGAAGTTCGACTTTGCCGATCAAAAAATTCCCGTCACCTGGGTGGGCGCCCGCTATCGGCACATTCCCCTCGATTTCGATCTGCTCCAGTCGCTCAAAGAAAAAGAAGAGCGGGCCGGGCAGCTCTACATTTATTTCACCAGTTCGTTTCTCAACAGCGGCCAGAACAAGGCCAGCTATAACGACCGCACGCCGCGCCGCACCTGGACCAACTTTCTGCGATATCTGGAACTCGACCAGAGCGAATCGGTCAAGACGCTGGCCGGGGCCAAAAAAGAACTGGAGCCGGCGCTGCGGGCGGTGAAAGAGGCCGGCGTCATCGCCGACTACAAGTGGACGGGCGAAGACGGCGACGTGGGTCTTGACGTTTCGCAAGGCAAGCCCGAAAGTGAAGGCAGCGGCGCAGAAGGCAACGGCGTGATGGTGAAAATCACCACCATTCCGCTGGGCACTCGCAGTCAGGGTTGGATGGGACAGCCCGACCTTCACGACTATACCATCCAGGCCGACGTGCGCGGCTCGATCAGCCACGGCAAGCAGCCCGACATTGGCGTGATCGCCCAGCGCTACACGCTCTCACTGATGGGCGTTGAGCAGCAGTTGCAGATTCGCTCGTGGACGTCCGAGTTGAATCGGTTCTCGAAGACGGTGCCTTTCAAGTGGAACTACGACACCTGGTACACGATCAAATTTCAGGCATCGACCGAAGAGGGCAAGGCGGTGTTGAAGGGCAAGGTCTGGCCGCGCGGCGAAGACGAACCGGAAGACTGGTCGATCGAGGCGGTCGACGAGGTGGCCAACCTGATCGGCAGCCCCGGCCTGTTCGGCAACGCCCAGGATGCCGAGATTTTTATTGACAATCTTTCGGTCACGGAGAACCGGTAGTTATCACGTTCGACGTCTGTAGGGAACGGACTCCGTGCCGTTCCGTATGCTGACATTGGACGTCATCCCGCCCTTGTCGGCGGGACGCCGCCGAGGGGGAAAGTCAAAATGCAAAATGCAAAAGTCAAAATGAAAAAGTGTCTTGGTTTCTCACGAATGCACGCGATCATGCTTCGATCTCCTCTTGCAATAGTTCTTACATCGGTTCTCTTCGCAGCCGTTCACACCGGCTGCTCCAAATCGTCGCCGCCCGCGGCTCAGAATCCTGCACCCCAGAACGCGCCCGATCAGGCTGCAATTGCCCAGGATGCAGATGCACCAGATGCTGACATGGCGGCATCGGAGTCCGCGATCGCCGATCGGGCAGATAACCAAACCACTGAAGCCGCAGACACCGCCCAAGAAAACACCGCCGCGGAAAACACCGCCGCGCAAGAGGCCCCGGCTGACGAACAAGCGGCCAACGCCGCCGACGAGGTTGGGGAAAAGGCCGCGGGCGGAGAACCCGGCGAACCGAACCGCGAGTGGAACCAATGGGCCGGCTCGCCCATTCGCAACAATGTGCCGGTGGGCAAAAACATCCCCACCGAGTGGTCGCCCGGCGAAATCGGCGACAACAGCGAGTGGCAACGCGAGACCTCGCACAACATCAAGTGGGTCGCCCGGCTGGGCAGCCAAAGTTACGGAAACCCGGTGGTGGCCGATGGCAAGGTGTTTGTCGGCACCAACAACGGCGCCGGCTACCTGAAGCGTTATCCGGCCGACGTCGACTTGGGCTGCCTGCTGTGCTTCGACGAAGCCGACGGACATTTTCTCTGGCAGCATTCGAGCGAAAAGCTGCCCACGGGCCGCGTCCACGATTGGCCGTTGCAGGGCATCTGCTGCGCTCCGCTGGTCGAAGGACACCGCCTGTGGTTTGTCACCAGCCGCGGCGAGGTGGCCTGCCTCGACACCGAAGGTTTTCAGGATGACGAAAACGACGGGCCCTTCCAGGCCGAGGCGAACAACAACCAAGACGAGGCCGACGTCATCTGGTATCTCGACATGATGAGCCAGTTGAAGATCTCGCAGCACAACATGTGCAGTTGCTCGGTCACGTCGGCCGGCGACTTGCTGTTTGTCAATACTTCCAACGGCGTTGACGAAGGACACAACAACATTCCCTCGCCCGACGCCCCCAGCTTTCTCTGCCTTGACAAAAACACGGGCAAAGTGCTCTGGCAAGACAATTCGCCTGGCAAGAACATCTTGCACGGTCAATGGTCGTCGCCCGCCTACGCGGTGATCGACGGCGTGCCGCAGGTGCTGTTCGGCGGCGGCGACGGCTGGTTGCGCAGCTTCCGCGGCGAAGCCACCGACGACGGCAAGCCGGAGCTGCTCTGGGAGTTTGACTGCAATCCGAAAACCGCCAAATACAGCGTCAGCGGGCGGAGTACCCGCAACCACATCATCGGCACGCCGGTGATTTTTGAAAAGCTGGTGTACATTGCCGTGGGTGAAGATCCCGAGCACGGCGAGGGCAACGGGCATCTCTGGTGCATCGACCCCACCAAGCGAGGCGACGTGAGCAGTGAGCTGGCCGTGAAGGTCGACGATCGCAAGCACGTGTTGCCCAAGCGGCGGCTGCAGGCCGTGGTCGAAGAGGACGGCGAAGTGGCCATCGACAATCCCAACTCGGCCGCCATTTGGCACTATGCCGAATACGATGTGAACGGCGACGGCGACATCGCCGACTTTGAAGAAAGAATGCACCGCACCTGCGGCACCGTGGCCATTAAAGACGACCTGCTGTTCATTCCCGACTTCAGCGGCTTGTTTCACTGCCTCGACGCCAAGACCGGCAAGGTGCATTGGACCTTCGACTTGTTCTCGGCCACCTGGGGTTCGGCCATGATCGTGGGCGACAAGGTTTATGTGGGCGACGAAGAGGGCAAGCTGTCGATCTTCGGTCTGTCGTCCGACCCCGACGTGGCCATGAAGAAAGACGACAACGGCGAGCGCCAGCCGCTGCACCAGATTGACATGGGCAACTCGGTCTACAGCACGCCGGTCGTGGCCAACAACGTGTTGTATGTTTCCAACAAATCGCACCTGTTTGCGATTGCGCCGGCCGATTCCGGCGAGCAAGCGGCTGCGGAAAAGCCGAACGACACCGTCGCCGGCCGGTAGTCCCGGCCCTTGTGGCCGGCCAAGCCCCGGCCCTTGTGGCCGGCCGGTAATGCGAGCGAGGCGTGATCGGCTTGGAAGCCCGACGCGTTAGCGAGGAAGAGTTGGCCGTTTCCCTCGCTTACGCGTCGGGATTCCAACGGATAATGAATCATCGCGCACCAACCCCCCAACCCCCAACCACCCCCATGCCCAAGCGCGTTCTCGACGTCGGCCAGTGCAGCCTCGATCATGGGTCGATCCGCCGGCTCGTCGAAGCGCAGTTCGGCGCTCAGGTGGTGCAGGCGCACCAGATTCACGACGCCCTGGCGACGTTGCGCAAGGAAGCGTTCGATCTGGTGCTGGTCAATCGCAAGCTCGACACCGACGGAGACGACGGGCTGAAACTGGTGCAGGCCATGAAGGCCGATGCGCAGTTGTCGGCCACGCCCGTGATGTTGGTGACGAATTTCGCGGAGCATCAGCAGACCGCCATCGCCGCCGGCGCCGAGCCGGGCTTTGGCAAAGCGCAGCTCGACGAGCCCGCCACGCGTGAAAAGCTGAGCCGCTTTTTGGGTAGAGGAAATACGGAGATAACAAACAGATAAGGAGATGAACGAACTGAACGGACCGCTGTATTGCCATGGGCGGCCGGCGCCGGTTCTCTCAATTCTTTCGTTATCTCCCTTCATCCCCATATCTCTTCGCAGTTGGAGCAAGTATGTCTCTTCCCGCCGACGATACGCTCGACACAGCATTATCGCGGCACGGGATTGAACTGGCGACCGAGCAAATCTCAGCGCTCGATCGCTATTGCCGTTTGCTCTGGGACTGGAACGAAAAGCTCAACCTGACGCGCCATACCGACTACGAAAAATTCGTTAGCCGCGACCTGGTCGATTCGCAAGTCATTGCTCGAAACCTGGAAACCGGCGAGCGCGTGCTCGACGTGGGCACCGGCGGCGGCGTGCCGGGCGTGGTGCTGGCGGTGTTGCGCGAAGATTTGAAGGTCGCGCTCTGCGAGTCGGTGGCCAAAAAGGCCCGCGCGGTCGAGCAAATCGTACGCGAGCTTGGCATGCCGCTGGCCGTTTTTCACCGCCGCGCCGAAGATCTGCTGCCGGAAAAAACCTTCGACACGCTGGTGGCCCGCGCGGTGGCGCCCTTGCCCAAGCTGCTCACCTGGTTCGAGCCGCACTGGGGTTCGTTCGACCGGTTGCTGGCCATCAAAGGTCCGCAGTGGGTTGCCGAACGGCAAGACGCCCGCGACCGCAACCTGCTGGGCTCGCTACAACTTCGCAAGCTCGACACCTGGCCCTTGCCGGGCACCGAATCAGAGAGCGTGCTGCTGGAAATTCGCCCCAAATAGCGCTAGCATGACCACCTCGCTTTGCTTCTACTGCGGCGAAACGAAATTCGGGGCCTACTTCGCCTTCAGCGGCACTGCCACATACACCAGCCGCGAGTCGCCCTTGCCGCGCAAACGCAAACCGAACTCGCTCTCGCCCGTGGATTGATAACGCAGCCGTGAGCTATCGATTGCGAAGCCAGGCACAATCACGCTCACGCTATAAACCTCCGCGGGCAGGCCGCGGAGGGTGAATGCGCCTTGATCGTCCAGCGGAGTCTCGCACCAATCCCAGGCCGGATCGCGGCTCGCCCGCGCCTTGGCGCCCTCGGGAAGCCGCGCGCCCGCGGGCAGTTCGACATGCCCCGACAAGGTCAGGCCCTCGACCAGCGATAGTTCACCAAGCTGCGTCACCTCGCTCTCGCCGTCCGTCTGCACGCTCACCGTCTTGAGCACCGGCGCATCGTGCTGGCCGTCGCAGAGCGAGTAAAGCACGTAGCGTTCGTTGGGTTGCAGGTCGACGAACATGAAGCCGCCCTCGCCGTTGGTGGCCAGCGTCGTTTCGCCCAAGAAGCGACCTGCCGAGCGATCGCGCTGCACGATGCCAATGGCGCGCTGCGCGGCCGGCTTGCCTTGATACTTCAGGCGTCCTGAAACGCTCGCCCCGCGCCGCAGGCGGATTTCGTGCTCGCTGCCGTCCAGGTCGAACAGTTTCGCGGGAGAGGTCGCGTATCCGGGGGCGCTGGCCTGCACATCGAGAGCGAGCTTCGGTTCCTGGCTGGTGATGACAAATCGCCCCTCGGCGTCAGCCACGGCGGCTTCATCGACGCCCGGCAAAGCGCCCCACCAGCGGCGCTCGCGAGTTTTCGCTCCGGTGGGCCAAAGGAGCGCGCCGGCCAGTGGGTGGCCGTTTTCATCGACAACTTTTCCGCGCAGCATCCGCTCGTCGGGCAAGCCGCTAGGCACGGGCTCAAGTTCCACTTCGAGCTCGGCGGCCGCGGGGTCGATCAGCTTGGTCACGACCGCCCGTCGCTCGGCCGCCATCACCAGCACGCGGAACAACAAGTTCAAATCGAGCTGATCGATCGAGAATCGGCCGTCGGCGTCGGTCTGGGTCGATTTCGCGCAGTCGCGGTAACACGAGGGGCACGTTGTGGGCAAGCCGATGCGCGGCCGGGCTGTATAGAGATCGACGACGGCACCGGCGATCGGCGCACCGGCCTCGTCGGTAACACGGCCCACGAGCGTGCCAGGAGCCGGCGTCGCGGCCACGCCGCTGAGTAACAAGAGGGCGATTGTCGGCATCTCATTCCTCCTCTTCGACCAGCGATGGGTCGAGCACGATGCGAATGTCTTGCTGGTTCATTTCCACGTCGACGCGCGCGGGAAAGCGGATTCGCCCGCCTCCGCCGGGACTAATATATGCCATCAGCATTAAAGGGGCCTCGGGCAGCATGCTCAGGCGAAAACGGCCGCCATCGTCGGTTTTCGTCCAAGGCGGCGGCGCCGAAAAGTCGGTGCGGGATAGCGACGTGTGCCCGTCGCGCAGTTGAACGCTCACCGTGGCCCCGGTCACCGGCTTCCCATCGGGATCGATCACCACGCCCGACAACGACTGATTTAACTTGAGAAGATTCACGTCTTCGAGCGTCACGTCGCCCGATGCATCGTCGGGCAGCGAGGCAACATACGGCATTTGATGATGCCACTTGGGATCGACCGCGGCGAAGGGCGGCTTCACCTCGATTCCATACCGGTCGCCAGCCTTGAGACCGCTGAGACGATAGCTTCCATCGGCGCCCGTAACCGCGGTTGCCAAGCTGTTCATGCGCATTCCGCGATCGACCTGCTGGCCACGCCTCAGCATGAGCCGCACGCCGGCCAGCGGCTTGCCGTCGTAAAGCACACGCCCGGTGAGCGTCACCGCCGGCTGAAGCGTCAATTCGATTTCGGCGGTCCGCGGCTCGTCGAGCGGGTGATTCGGCGCGGCGGCCACGGCCTGCCAGGCGGCCAACCCGTCGCCGACCGCCGACAGCATGCAGCCTTCGCGGGGATTCAAGCCCGACGCTTCGAACCGGCCGTCGGCGTCGGTCGTCGCCTCTTGTGCCGTGTCGGATCGATCGGTGGTAATGCGCACGGCGATAACGGCCACAGGCGAGCCTTGTGGATCGAGCAGCCGGCCTTTCACAATCAACCCGCGCGAGACCTCCAGGCGCAGCGGTTCTAATTCGCTAGCTTCGGCGACATCAATCGGCCACGTATATTTTTCCCGCTCGGGGCCGTTGGCGCTGCGGAAATCGACAATAAAGAATCCTGGTGCATCGCCTCGCAAGGAGATCCTGCCGGGCCCCGGCAGCACCGGCAACCGAAAACGGCCCTCACGGTCGGTCGTTGTTTGTGAGGCAACGGAATCGGCCGGCCCTTGTAGGGCGGCTGCCTTTCCACCCGCCCAATTGACCGTTACGCCCGGCAGTCCCACGTCACTTCCCTTGCCCACGACGCGGCCTTCGATGATTCTGCCCGACGGAATTCGCACTTGAATTTCCCGCGGCAAGATGTTGTCGGCCTTCGCCAGGGTGACGTTCCGACTGATGGAAAATCCGGTGGTTCCCTCGGGCGGCATATAGATGAGCCGATAGTCGCCGGGCGACCCGACCGCCATCCGCAGGTTTCCATCGGCTGGCACGCGGCCACGCCATTCGCCGTTTCGCAGGAGGCCCACTCGCCCGCCGCCCACTGGTTGGCCGTTTTCATCGCTGACGCGCACCGCGACACGCGGACCATCGGGCAAGGTCAGCCGGACCGGATTGACGTGGATCGGAATCTCGTTGGCCTCGCCGCCGCGTGTCCGCGCCAGTGTTCCCGCCTTCGCATGTTCTCCCACAGCAGCCATAAAAAACTTCTGCGGATGGTCGGCATGGCGCACCCACAGCGAAATGCGCTGATCGCTTGGCAGCCCGGCGATGCGGAAATGGCCTTCGCGGTCGCTAACGGCGGTTGGCCGCAGGGCGGAAAACATCAGGTTCAAACTTTCCGTGTCTTGCAAGAAACCATCTTCGGGGTTTTCGGGGCGCGAGAGGCCGATGACTTCAACCACCGCGTCGGGCAGCGGCTCTCCGCGGTCGTTTTCGACGGCGCCTTCCAATGCCGCGGCTGGCTTCAGCGCCAACGTGACCTCTGCGCCGGCCGACAATCCAAACAGCGGCGTCCAACTGAGTCCAAAACCCGGCGCGGTAGCCACCACGTCGGCGCCGCGCTGGCCACTACGGAGCATAGTGATAATGTGACTCATCGAGGCGTCCAGCGGCACCCGCTCAAACGCAAACCTGCCCTCGTCGTCGGCCTGCATTTCGGCGACGATATCGGCCACGTCGATCATGCCGGTTTCGCTGCGCACGCGGCTACTGACAACCCGGAGCACCACGTGCGCCTTCGCCACGGGGCGGCGGTCCGGATCGACGACTTTTCCTTGCACGGAAACGTGTGCCACAGCCTTTGGGGCCGCGGCGCCATGGCTCGGCTCGGCGGCCAAACACGAAACGCCGGCGGAAAAAACAGTGGCGAAGGCGGCAATCCCCGCATGACAGGCGAGCTTCCGCATCATAGACTCCTCCTGAGGAACGACCGATCGAAGAAAGGCCCGGTGGCCGCATTAACGTCACCCTCCCCCACGGCGGCATTATACCGTGCCGACGATCTTGAAATACTTGGTCAACTCACCGCTCTTTTCGCGGTCGGAAACCGAAGCACGCCCGACAGGAATCGAACCTGTAACCTGCGGATTAGAAGTCCGCTGCTCTATCCAATTGAGCTACGGGCGCTGGTTACGCCTCAAGGTAGCCCAGGCAACTAGGCCCGGCAAGCTGGCGCGGCGCCGATGCGAGGGATGCCGACAATCACGGCCAATTTGACGGGGCTGCGGGACCGACTTAAAATGACGGTTGATCTCGCCGACGTAGCTTCCACCATTTGTCTGCTTCGAACTTCGCGTCGCAGAACAATCGCCCGATGCGGAATTGCAAGGTCTTCATCCCCGCAGCGCTCCGCTGGCGCATTGCGCCAGTTCAACCCTTCGCGCGCCTAGCGGCCGCCGCGGTGTTGGCCACGCTCGCGGTTGTGGCTTCCGAAGCCCGGGCAAGCTGCGGCGATTACGTGCACGTCGCCGGAACGATGCCTCATGATGGCCCCGCGCGCGGCGAACGCGATGAGCCGGAAGCCGGCGACATCGTCGCGATTTTCGCCAAACCCATGGGCAGCCCGCGGATGCCCATCGCCCCCACCTGCCAAGGGCCGAATTGCCACCGGCAGCTTCCGCAGCCGACCGATTCGGCGCCCACGGTGTCGATGTCGGGCGGTCATCAGTGGGCTTGCTGGTCTTCGGTGGCCAACTGGTCGGAGGCCGCATGCGAGGCCGCGGCGTTTCATCTCTCCAGTCAGCCGCTGGCTGGCTACCGGCGGGCGATCGAGCGTCCGCCCCGATCGGCGAAGTGAAGCACGGTGGGCTTCGCTCCCCGTCGGTTTAACCTTGGCGAACTGAGGCCGCGCCACGGGCCGGGCGGCGTCACCGGAGCCGGCCACAAGGGCCGGGGCTACCTTCGCCGGCAAAAGCAATATGCGGAGTTCGATGCGCACGGCCGTGCGCATCGCGCTACCTTTGGGGGGGGCTTGCGATGCCGACCGAGCTTGGCCGTAGGTCGTTTACTTCGTCTTTCGTTGTTTCCGTTCTCGCGCGCCCGTGCCTGAAGCCGCGGCGCATTAGGAGCTGTCAACCGCATGTCCGCAATGACACCCTCTTCATCACAAGCGCCGCCCGGCAAGCCGACGCCCAAAAAATACGTGCGGGCGGTCGGCCCGCGACTGCGAAAGTTATTGCTGTTTGTGTTTGCCCTGCTGGCGCTGTTGGGCGCCAACTCGGGATATTTGGCCAGCATCACGGCGCTCGAATGGTGGACCCACCACACCTACCAGAACTATTTCTATCAATTCATGTTTCTGGGCCACCTGGCGCTGGGCTTGCTGCTGATTGTCCCATTCATCGTGTTCGGCGTTGTACACATGCTCAACTCGTGGAACCGCCGCAACCGCCGCGCGGTGCGCGTAGGTTATGCCTTGTTCGTGGTGTGCATCACGGTGCTGGTCACCGGGTTGCTGCTGATGCGGGTGGTGGGGCGGTTCGAGCTGAAGCAGCCGGCCGCCCGGTGGCTGGTGTATTGGCTGCACGTCGGCTCGCCCCTGGCGGCGGGCTGGCTGTATTGGCTGCACCGCCTGGCGGGACCGCGCATCAAGTGGCGCATCGGCCTGGCCTATGCCGGCGCCGTTGCCGCCGTGGTGCTCGGCATGGTGCTGCTCCATTCGCAAGACCCGCGCCGCTGGAACGTGGCCGGACCCAAGGAGGGCAAAAAATATTTTGAGCCATCGGCGGCGATGACGGCTACCGGCAATTTCATCCCCGCCGAGACGCTGATGATGGACAGCTACTGCCTGCAATGCCACCAAGACGCCTACGAGGGCTGGTTCCACAGCGCCCATCACCTCAGCTCGTTCAACAACCCGGCGTATTTCTTTAGCGTCCGCGAGACGCGCGAAGTGTCGCTGAAGCGTGACGGCAACGTGCAGGCCTCGCGCTGGTGCGCCGGCTGTCACGACCCGGTGCCCTTTTTCAGCGGCGCCTTTGACCGGGCCGATTACGACATCGTGAACGACCCCACCGCGCAAGCCGGCATCACCTGCACCGTCTGCCATGCCATCACCAACGTCAACAGCACGATCGGCAACGCCGACTATACCATCGAAGAGCCGGTGCACTATCCCTTCGCCTTCAGCGAAAACCCGCTGTTGCAGTTCGTCAACCAGCAGCTCATCAAGGCCAAGCCGTCGTTCCACAAGAAAACGTTCCTCAAGGACTTTCATCGTTCGGCGGAGTTTTGCTCGACCTGCCACAAGGTGAACCTGCCGCGAGCCGTTACGCACTACAAGGACTTCCTGCGGGGACAGAACCATTACGATCCCTATTTGCTCAGCGGCGTCTCGGGCCATGGGGCACGCAGTTTTTATTATCCCGAAGTCGCCAAGACCAATTGCGCCGAGTGTCACATGCCGGCCCAGCCGTCGAGCGATTTCGGCGCGAAGCTGTTCGCCGGCGCCAAGGAGCTGAGCATTCACGACCATCTGTTTGCGACGGCCAACACCGGGTTGGCCTGGTTGGTTGACGATGATGTCACGATTGCCGCCCATCAGAAGTTTTTGGAAGGCAATGTTCGGATCGACCTGTTTGGCGTGCGCGAGGGCGGCGGCATCGACGGCGAGCTAGCCGCGCCGTTGCGGCCCCAATTGCCCACGCTCACGCCGGGCCGGAAATACCTGCTCGAAACCGTTATCCGCACGCTCAAGCTGGGTCACCTGTTTACGCAGGGTACGGTTGACTCCAACGAAGTTTGGGTCGATGTCACGGTCACCAGCGGCGGGCGTGTGATTGGCCGCAACGGCGCGATCAGCGACGACCGCGAAGTCGATCCGTGGTCGCACTTCATCAACGTCTTTATGCTCGACCGCGATGGCAACCGCATCGATCGCCGCAATCCGCAGGACATTTTTGTGCCGCTCTATAACCATCAGATTCCGCCCGGCGCCGGGCAGGTGGTGCATTACGAGCTTGAATTGCCGGACGACGTGGCGGCGCCCGTCACGGTTGAGGTCAAGTTACAGTACCGCAAATTCGACAAAGCGTACATGGACCATATCGCCGCTGGTGTGAGACCAGGCGACCGCCCGATTCGCGGGCATACGCCGGGCACGCCGTATCTCAACGAGCTGCCCATCACCACGCTGGCCGTCGATCGCGTGACCTTTCCCGTGGCTGGCGCAGAAGACTCGCCGGAAAACGCAGCCTCGACCATTCCGCCCTGGCAGCGGTGGAACGATTATGGCATCGGGCTGTTGCTCGAAGGCCAAAATGGCGGCGCCAAGGGCGAGCTGAAGCAGGCCGAGGCGGCATTTAAGGAAGTCGAAAAGCTGGGCCGGTACGATGGCCCGCTCAATCTGGCACGCGTATATCAGACCGAGGGCCGGCTGGACGAAGCCGTCGAGGCGCTCAACCGGGCCGCCGAAGACACCGATCCGCCGGCGCCTCCCTGGACGCTCAACTGGCTGACGGGCGTGGTGAACCGCCAGCAGGGCAACTTGCTCGACGCCGCCGAAAATTTCCGCCACGTGCTCGACGACCGCACGCAGGAGATGATCGACCGCAAGTTTGATTTCAGTCTCGATTATGAAGTGATTAACCTGTATGGCCAGACGCTGTTCGATCTGGCCAAGCAATCGCACGGCGCCAAACGCAGGGCGCAGCGCGACGATTTTCTGCGCCGGGCGATCGAGCAGTTCGAGAAGACGCTGTCAATCGACAGCGAAAACGTGACGGCGCACTACAATTTGCAATTGCTCTATAAGCAACTTGGCGAAAACGAAAAAGCGGCGGAGCATGGCCGGCTGCACGCCCGGTACAAGCCCGACGACAACGCGGGCGACCGGGCCACGGCCCTGGCCCGCCAGCGTTACCCGGCCGCCAACCACGCGGCCGAAGCGATTGTGATCTATCCGCTGCGGCGGCCCGGCGCGCCGGGCCTGCCCGCGACCGAGCCTGCCCGTGAATCCGGGGGAGGCCAGTGAGCGGTTTTGTCGCCTTTCGCTCCGCGAAAAGCAGCGGACCACTGTCAACTTCGGTGGAGCAATACGACGCTACTTTCGCGGAGCTAAAGGCGACAAACGCGACAAACCAAGCGAACACATCAACATACCGAGTGAAGCAGGAGAGAATAGGTGAGTGATCGAAACGCAGCAAGAAAACTACCGCCCCGCGACGAGGCGAACGAGCAAGACGACCTGGAACGCGACGACGCCGTCATTGGGCGGGCATTTCGTTGGTCGTTGGCGGTGATCGCGGTCGTGGCCGCCACCGCGGCGGGCGGCATCTATTGGGCCACCCGCCCCGCCACCGTTGCCGTCTCGCACGACGAAAATCGCGTTTCGGCGCAGATGCGCAAAGCGCTCCAAGCAGAGCTGCCCGAGGTGCATTTCACCGACATCACGCAGGCGGCGGGCATCGACTTTGTGCATGTCAACGGAGCCTATGGCGACAAGCTTTTGCCCGAAACCATGGGCGGTGGCTGCGCCTTCTTCGACTTCGACCGCGACGGCGACCAGGACCTGTTGCTGGTCAATTCGTGCTACTGGCCCGATCACAAGCCGGCCGATGCCGCCGACCCCACGCTGGCCTTATACCGCAACGACGGCAAGGGGAATTTTGAGAACGTGACCGCCGAGTGCGGTTTGGCGGTCACCTGCTACGGCATGGGCGTGGCTGTCGGCGATTACGACAACGATGGCTGGGTCGATCTGTTCGTCTCGACCGTCGGCCCCAACCGGCTATTTCACAACGAGTCGGGCAGGTTCGTCGACGTCACCGCCGCGGCCGGCGTGGCCGGCGGCGAAGAATCGTGGAGCACCAGTTGCAGTTGGTTCGACTACGACAACGACGGCGATCTCGATCTGTTTGTGGCCAACTACATTCGCTGGACCAAAGAAATCGACCTGGGCCTGAATTGCACGCTCAAGGGTCAAGGCCGAGCCTACTGTCGGCCCGACGCCTTTGAGGGCGCCTTTCCTTATCTCTACCGCAACGATGGCCAAGGCAAGTTTGCCGATGTGTCGGCCGAGGCCGGCGTGCAGGTCCGCAATCTCGACACCGGCGTGCCGCTGCCCAAAGCCCTGGGCGTTGCGCCTGCCGACCTGGACGGCGACGGCTGGATCGACCTGGTGGTGGCCGACGACACCGTGCAGAACCTGCTGTTTCACAACCAGCGCAACGGCACGTTCGACGAGACGGGGGCCATTGCTGGCGTGGCTTTCGACCCCGATGGCCGTGCCCGCGGCGCGATGGGCATCGATTGTGCCTGCATTCGCAACGACCGCACGATGGCCATCGGCATCGGCAATTTCTCAAACGAACCGACGGCGCTATATGTTTCGCAAGAGGCCGAACCTTCGGAGGGCATGCCGCAGTTTGTCGATGAGGCGGTTTCGACCGGCATCGGCCCGGCCTCGCGACTGCTGCTGAAGTTTGGCCTGTTCTTCTTCGACTACGATCTCGATCGCCGGCTCGATGTGTTCACCGCCAACGGGCATCTGGAAGAAGACATTCAAAAGGTGCAAGAGAGCCAGCGCTACGAGCAGCCGCCGCATTTGTTTTGGAACTGCGGCAGCGAGGCCGACAGCGAGTTTTGCCGAGTGCCCGAGGACAATTGCGGCGACGATTTCGCCAGGCCGATGGTAGGCCGCGGAGCGACTTATGCCGACATCGATGGCGACGGCGATTTGGATGTGTTGATTACGGCCATTGGCAGCCGACCGCGACTGCTGCGCAACGATCAATCGCTCGGACATCATTGGCTGCGGGTGAAGCTGCGCGGCACGCGGGCCAACCACGACGCCATTGGCGCGCGAATCGAGGCTGAGGTGGCCGGCGAGTTGCTGAGCCGCCAGGTGATGCCCACGCGCAGTTACCTGTCGCAGGTCGAGTTGCCCGTCACCTTTGGACTGGGCGACGCAACTGAAATCGACCGTCTGACGGTCATTTGGCCCGACGGCAGCCGGCAGGAAGTAGCAAACCCCGAGATCGACCGGCTGATCGAGGTCGAGCAAGACACCAGCGCGGTCGCCAGCGACCGATAGTTCACTCATGAAGATCATCGTCATCGGCGGCACCGGACTGATTGGCAAAAAGGTCGTGGTGAATCTTCGTCAGCACCGCCATCAGGTGGTGGCGGCGTCACCCTCGACCGGCGTCGACACCATCACAGGCGAGGGACTCGCGCAAGCGCTCGCCGGCGCTCAGGTGGTAGTCGATGTCGCCAACGCGCCCTCGTGGGAGGATAGCGCAGTGATGGCGTTTTTTGAGACATCAAGTCGCAACCTCCTGGCCGCCGAAGCCGCGGCGGGCGTCGGCCATCATGTGGCGTTGTCGGTCGTCGGTACCGACCGCCTGCTGGCGAGTGGTTACTTCCGCGCCAAATTGACCCAGGAAACACTCATCAAGGCTTCACCGATTCCTTACACCATCGTGCGTGCCACGCAGTTCTTCGAGTTCGTCGGCGGAATCGTCCAGTTCGCGACGGAGGGGCAGACTGTTCGCGTTCCGCCGGTTCTGATGCAGCCCATTGCCGCGGATGACGTCGCCGTGGTCGTGGCCGAGGCGGCGCTGGCCGAGCCGTTGAATGGCACTTTCGATCTGGCCGGTCCCGACCCGATTCGGCAAGATGATCTCGTGCGGCAATTCCTCAAAGCAGCCGGCGACGCGCGGACAGTCATTACCGATCGCCAGGCGCTCTACTACGGCACCGCGGTGAACGACCAAAGCCTTACTCCCGGCGATCACCCGCGGCTCGGCCCGACACGCTTCGCGGATTGGCTGCCTTCCCGGTCGCCTTAGATCAGCGGAACGTGCTTCGGCACCAATCGTCCGCATGTTTTGAGACCGTTGAGGCAGCCCAAACCCTGTCTTGATGCGAGGGGCCGGGTAAATAGGTGGAACATAAACTTTTTTTGACTTGGCGATGTTTCCGCGGTGGCTCCGGCTGGTTTATAATTGGCCAGGAATGAGCACCGCCGTCGAATCCGTCGTCAGCCAACTTTCCGCCAGCGGTATCATTGCGCCGGAAAAGCTGGAGCCCTTCGTGCCGCCCCAGGCGTCCCCGAAAGACGTCGCCGAGCTCGTCGATTCACTCGTCCAGCAAAAACGGCTTACCCGCTTCCAAGCCCAGCAGATCAAGGCGGGCAAACTAAGCAAACTGGTTCTCGGCGCGTACACGCTGCTCGACACGCTCGGGGCCGGCGGCATGGCCAAGGCAGTGGCCTCGGCGAAGACGAAGCATCTGTTTGCCAAGCTCGTCGGTGGCGCTTTGGCGACGATCATCGCCCCGATCCTGGTCGCTTACCTGATCAAGCTGCCAAGCTGCAAGATCATTTGCACGAATCCGCTGCCGTAGCCGTCGGCGGACGACGCCCACAGGGAGCGTATTGCAAAAGGGTTGGCAGCAGAGCGGTGTCGTAAACCTTGACTTGGCGCAATTGGGCCGAATATGTTGACGCTTTCGGCCACCAGTCCCCCACCGAGGTGGAAGGATGTCGCGCATGAAAACCATTATTGCATCGGCCCTTTTGCTGCTCGTATTGCCGCCCTGCGCAACTGCGCAGCCGGCGCCTGCGGCCGCCGAGGACGCCAGGTTCACTGACGAGGCAAAACAGCGGCGACTCGATTTCTTGTGTGAGCGATTCCAGTCGTATTCGCTTGCCGCGGCCGCTCGAAGCGACCGGCCGTTCGCGCACAAGCAGGAGCCGCTCGTCCACTTCAACAACCCGGTTCGCGAGGCTTTCAGTGACGCGGCCGTGTTCCTCTGGCTCGAGGACGGGCGGCCGCGCGCGGCGGCCACCATCGAGATCTGCAGCAAGGGCCAGATCTCGCGCGAGTTCACCTCGCTCAGCAACGAGCCGCTGGAGTGCCGGGGAGAGGAGGGCGAGCGCTGGCAGCCGAAGCCGGCCGAGCTGGCTGGGCGGGACTTGCCCGACGCTCCGCCGCCCAAGACAACCGAAAAAGGGCGGCTGCTGCAGATGGGGCAACTCGCCCGGCGGTTCCGGGTCGTGATGAAGGAAGCTACCACGAACCGGCCGAGCGAGCTGCGCTTGATGAGCCGCCCGATCTACCGCTTTGCCGCCGAAAAGGCGGGCATTGTCGACGGCGCTTTATATGCCTTCGCCGAAGGGACCGATCCCGAAGCGTTGCTGTTGCTGGAGGCCGTGCGCGGCGCGAGCGACTCGCTGGACTGGCAATACACGTTGGTCCGCATGACGTCGCGACCGCTCGAAGCGGAACTCGATGGCCGCCAGATCTGGTCCGTTCTTTCCTATTGGAACAATCCGCGCAGCCCCAGCGACCCGTACATCGATATCGTCCGCGGCGCGTACCCGCTCGAGCCGTGACGCGGGTGGGCGTCATGGCGGATTCCCCGCGTCGGGAACCGGCCGCTTCAACGACGAGTGTCGTGTCCCACCGCCTTCTCCACGTTACCAAATTCGCGGCATACGAAGCCATTCGTCCTCATCGCTTCGGGCTGGACCTTGAAAATTTCCTGGCTATCCGTCTGCGGCCGCTGTACACTATCGGGCAACTTCCTTGCTTCCTGTTGCCACGAGGCTGGTCGCATGTCGCTGGTTCGTTTTCTTGTCGGCTTGACGTGGGTTTCGTTTTGCATCGCCGCATCGGCCCGCGCGGCCGAAGAAGAAGCCGTCGACGTGTTCAATCGCGTGAAAGGATGCGTGGTCGGCATCGAGAGCGTCGCCAACAACGGCACGGGCATTCTCATCGACGCCAAGGGGCTGGTCTTGACCAACGCGCATGTCGTGGGCGTGCCGCTGCGTTACAAGTGCCTGGTCGATGTGCTCGTCGACGGGCAAGAGGTGACCAAGGTTTTCAAAAACGTCAAAGTCGTCAGCGCACATCCGACCGCCGACCTGGCGCTCGTGCAGATCGATCCCAGCGAGCACAACGCGGAGTTGCGCGTCGGCTCGCTGGCAAAAGCTCCAGCCCAGACCGGCCAGCGCGTCTACGCGATCGGCAATCCGGCGGCGGGCGGCGGCGTCAAGTTGACCAAGACGATCACCGCCGGGCTGCTCGGCGGAGTCGGCCGGCAGATCGAAGGCGTCGCCTACTATCAATTCGACGCCGCCATCAACGCCGGCAACTCGGGCGGACCGCTTTGCGACCGCGAAGGCAATATCATCGGGCTGGTTACGCTGAAGTTCGCCGGCAGCGAGAGCGTCGGTTTCGCGCTGCCGCTCGACCAACTGCAACTGACCGCGTTCAAGCCGTTTGCCCAGCGGCCGACGGATCCCAAGAAGTCGGGCAAGCTCATCGATGTGGCCAACAAAATGTCGGCCGAATACGGCAAGCTGGAGAAGGCCAAGCAGCAGAAGTCGGGACCGGCCGCCTTCTATCGTGCGCTCGCGGTGCAGTTCTATCTGCAAGCACTGGTCGAAAATCCCAAGAATCCGACGATCTACGGCGCCATCGGCGTGATGCTGCAGAAATTCGGCGATTCTCCGGCAGCGGAAGAATTCTTCTTGCAAGCCCTGGAGATTGCCCCCTGGGGCCGCCCCAGCGAATACCGCAGCTTCGCGCTGCTGAAGGCGCTCGACAAGAAACTCGACGAAGCGGAGTTCATCAACCGCGAAGGCGTGGCCAAGTTTCCGGTCGCGGGCGCCCAGATGTGGGAAGATCTGGCCATTCTTTACCGCGACCAAGGCGACTTCAAACGCTGCGCCTGGTGCGCCGCGATGGTGCTGCGGCTGCAAAATCCGACCACCCGCTTGCCCTTCGCCAACGCCGTGATCAAACTCTGCCGCAGCAAGGTGACCGATCCGGCCGAACGCGCGGCGCTGGAACGGATGATTGTCGGCTCGGGTCGCGATCTTCGCAAGATGGTCCGTCTGCGCAATGAAAAACTCAAGGCTCACGAGGTGGCGCTGACGTCCAATTTCGCCGAGTATCTGGCGAAAGCCGGCCGCACACTCGACGCCGCCGGCATCAACGACAAAGCCCTGGAGAAAGTGCCGCCGCCGATCAATGGCAAAAACGTCGTCGATGTGTTGGCCCAGCTTGGCTCCTTGCCGCAGTCGGTGTCGGGCAACTGGAAGACCGATGCCGGCACGCTGAAATCGCCGCTCACCGCCACGGCTCGCATGCCCGTGCCGGTGGCGGTCCCTCCGCAATACGACCTGACGGTCGACGTCGAGCGACGGTCGGGCGACAAGGAGTTCGCCGTCGGGTTTGTGCAGGGCGGCCGCCAATCGCTGTTGCTTTTCGACGTCGAAGGCACAAAGACCAGCCTGGCCGGCGCCAGCGATGCCGGCTGGATCAAGCCTGTGCTGCCCAAGGACAAAATCGTCGAAATCATGTTGCGGGTCCGCGATCAGGAATTTAAGGCGTTCGCGGAGGGCGAAACGATTTTTTCATCATTGCTGACGGAGCCGCTTCCCGCGCCGCCCGATGCATGGACGATCGGTGAACCGCCGCGCATCTATTTCGGCAGTCAGGAATCGCAATTTGTCGTCCACGGCGCTTGGTTGGCGCCGATGAAGTAAAGGTCGCCGTCGTGGGCGGGCCCATGGCGCAGTTAGCGCGCCCGCGACGACGAGGGCTGCCTCGCTGAGCGCGTAGAAGGCGGCTTGAACCGCCTACTGGGACAAGGACCCCGTGAACGAAAATGTCACCTAAAAAACGCTGGCTTCAGATATCGCTTCGGCTGTTCTTCGTGCTCTTCACGTGTGTTTCGATCGTGGTTGCTTTATTCTCCCATTACGCGCATCAACGGTGGGCGGCGTTCGCGGCCATTCGGCAAGCTGCTGGCAACGTGGAAATGGGCATCAGCGAGCCTTCGCGGTTGGAAAAATGGTTTGGAGCCGAGCTCTTCGGCACCGCGAACAAAGTCGATCTTCGCCACGGTAAAGCCGACAACGCTCTACTTGCGCACCTGGCCGCCCTGAAGGAGCTTCGGCGGCTCGACTTGAGCAACGCTGACATCGATGACGAAGGCCTGCGCCTGATCGTTCATTTACCGCTTCGTGAATTGTGGTTGCAGGAAACCAAGATCACCGATGCCTCGGCGGCCACGCTTTCCAAGATCAAGTCTTTGGATTTCGTGCAACTCAACGCGACGACAGTGTCGGACGCGTTCCTCGAACGGCTGGAATCGCTGCCTGAACTGGAAGATCTCGGTTTGCGCGGCACCCGTGTGACCGGCGCCGGGATGAAGTATCTCGCGCGACATCCCAGACTCGAGAAACTGGATGTATACAGCACCGAAGTCGATGATTTGGGCGTAGCCCAGCTCGTCGATTGCCAATCGCTTATTGATGTCGGATTGTCGATGACCAAAGTCACCGACGCCGTTTTCCAACACCTCGATCGACTGCCAAATCTCACGGAAGCCGATTTGAATGCAAATGCACTGGTCACGACCGAGGCGGTGCTCAGGTTTGAAAAGTCACACGCAAAATGCGACATTGAATGGTACCGAAAGTAGCCGCGCGCCGTGTCTTCCATCGCGCACTGGCCCAGCGAGCGTCGCTGGCCGGCGGTCGCATGCAAGGCCCGAATTGCCGGCGCTTCGGCAGGCCGGTAAAATAGGGACAGGTACAGCGGCGGTTGGGCGTGAATACTTATAAGAGGCGAGCAATTGGATGCCGATCTCATTCTCGGCACAGCGAGCTTCTCGGGATGCTGCCGCCGTTGCGGCTGCGCTTGATTGTGAGATGCAAGCGTTGGCCCAAGTCCCATTCGGCGATTGGACGAATCTGCGACCCCTTGAGCCACCCGGGAATTCGGTCGAATCGAATGAAACGACACCGACCGCGTCGAGTTGAATCGATTTTTGCGGGAGCAAAAAAATGGATGCGATCTACGGCCTCGAATACGTCATGTTCTTTGGCGTCCCGTCCAACAAACTAGAACTCATCAGAGGCGTTTCGCATTGGAGATTTCCCTTCCGCGGCCGCGACGAGGCGGAGGCCCACTTCCATGAATGGCTGGAAACGCTCCGTCGCTGGAAGCAAGTCGAGTCTCCCACACCGATCACCAAGTCGCAGAAAAACTGGGAGGCCGAAGTTGGCGGCATCCGCATGCAACTTTATCCGCGGCCGATCAACCTCGATTTCCCCATCGACGGCCGGGCGTTCCGGGCCTTCCTAGATACGTTCAACCGCCGCGACTACTGGCCCGGCCAGCCCGAGGGACTCGAAACGGGCTGGGACCATTGGCTGGACGCCGGTGACATCAAGTTGAACCTATGGCAGGTGTTTGGCGAACTTTCGTCGCGCCACGGCGGCAAACACAGCAGCCGCGTCGATATCGCGTTGATTCCCTGGGCTGGCATGACGCCCGACGCTTATTATTATGGTCCCGATCGAACCGACATCATGATCGACGGCGATTATTTCTGTGCCGCTCCCGACTTGATCGCCGAAGTCTTGGTCGCCCCGTCGCGGTGGCTCGACCGCGGTCCGCGAATGGATGTCTACCGCCGGGCCGGCGTACCACATCTCTGGCTGCTGGAACCGGCCACCGAGACGGTGGAGATCTATGAGTTGCACGCCGGCTATGAGCTCGTTGCTCGGCACGGGATTGGCGACCGATTCCAGTCGCCGTTGTTTCCGGACGATGAAATCAGCGTCGATGCGCTATTTAACACGCAATCGAAGCGCAAAGGATGGCATGACGCGGAAGGCGACTCCGAGCCGCCCGAGCCGCTACCCGAGTGGCTGGTGCCGCCGGAGATCAACATCGGGTTGGAATACTTTTTTCATCTGGGCCATCCCGAGCGGCGCTGGGAATTCTGGGACAACAAGGCCCGCTCGATGTTGGCTTTCGGCTCGGCGGTTGAGGCGCGTGCGCGGCTCGACGATTTCATGACCGAAGCTTGCCGGTGGGAATCGCTGCCGCGGGCCAAAGCTTCCCAACTGGCCGACGATATCGAAGCGACAGAAATCGGCAGGTTTCACCTGACGCGCCGCGGGCGGCTGGTGCTGTTGGATGTGGCCATCGACGGGCGCCGCCACCGCGACATTCTGACGAGATGGGCGGATCACGACTGCTGGGATTGGGGCGAACGTTAAGTGCTTATCCCAGAACCGGCGGGCAGGCGGGACGCTTACACCACAATGCCGGTTCCGCGATAGGCTCCTCTCGAATTACGTTGTTGGCCTCGGCTCGCGGAGCACTCCATTCTTCGACACCGAGGGTTCGGTGCAGAGATTACGATTAAAACAACAGGGCCTTCGGTTTCCGGACCGGAGCTTTGAGCACGCCACTTCGATCCGCCGCCGACGCGTTTCCGGCTGGTTGGTCGAACGTATCCAGCGGATCCAGTCCCAGCGCGCGGCGGGGGTGATGTCGCTCCACACGCTGCGGGCCTGCGGGTCGGCCGCGAGCGCATTCTTGAGATCCAGCGGCATTTGCGGTTCCGGCCATTCGGCGGCCGGCTCGATCGCCAACGCCACCGTATTGCCCGCGACGACTCCCGCGGCGTCGCTCATGGCTTGATCGACCATGAACCAATGGCTACCCTTGCCGTCTGGTTCGAGCGGGGCTTGGAAACAGAAACCGTTGATCGTACCCGTGACCATCGCCATGCCCCGCGAGGGTAGTTTCGCGCTGGCGCTTTTCGGCAGCGTGAGAATCGTCCACGAGTCGAGGGCAAACACGGCGGCTTTGCAGCGAATGGTTGGCATAGTGTGTAGATTCATCGTGGACGTGTTCGCTCAGCCTTGCCGGCTCACCTTGCCGCGCGCTTTGAGTTGCTTGAGAGCTTCATTCAGCGTCATGATGTGATTTTACTAGGGTAAGCCCCCAGCTCAAGCGGATAGTCGCGGTTCACCCTCTCGGCAGAAAGCCGCGGTGGTCGTCTTGTTTCGGACTGCCACCGGCGCCGGTGCATTGTTATCATGCGGTGGCATGAACGACTCGCTCTCGCAACTCGTACGCGGTTTTGCCGAATTGGAGGCCGAGATTGCCACCGGCGGCGGACAAGCCGCCATCGATCGCCAACACGCCAAAGGCCGCCTGACCGCCCGAGAGCGGATCGAACGGCTCATCGATGCCAACACCGAGTTTTTCGAATTGGGCCTGTGGGCCGGTTGGCAGATGTATGGCGAGTGGGGTGGCGCACCGGCGGCGGGAGTGATCTGCGGCGTCGGCACGGTGGCCGGCCGGCGGCAGATGATCATTGCCAACGACGCCACGGTGAAGGCTGGCGCCTTTTTCCCCGCTACGACAAAAAAGGTATTGCGTGCCCAACGCATTGCCTTTCAAAACCGGCTGCCGCTGATTTACCTGGTCGATTCGGCGGGCGTCTTTCTGCCGTTGCAGGAAGATGTCTTTCCGGACGAAGACGATTTTGGCCGGATTTTCAGGAACAACGCAGTGCTGTCGGCGGCGGGCATCGGGCAGGTGGCCGCCATCATGGGCAACTGCGTCGCCGGCGGCGGCTATCTGCCGGTGCTCTGCGATAAGCTGTTGATGACCGAAGGCTCCGGCCTGTATCTGGCGGGGCCGGCGCTGGTCAAAAGCGCCATCGGCCAGAGCGTGTCGAGCGACGATTTGGGCGGGGCCGAAATGCACGCCCAGATCAGCGGAACGATCGACTATCGAGAGCCGAACGACGAGGCTTGCCTGGTGCGCTTGCGGCGGCTGGCGGAGCAGGTCGCGCCCGATGCGCCCCAGCCCGCGGCGCCGTTTCATCGCGGCGAGCCGGTTGCGCCTGCGCGGCCCGCCGCCGACATCGAGCAACTGGTCAGCCCGAATCCGCGGCACGATTACGAAGTGCGCGACGTGCTCGACTGCATCCTCGACGCCGGCACCTTCGACGAATACAAGGCCGAGTATGGACAATCGCTGGTTTGCGGCACCGCCCGGCTGGGCGGCTTTTCGGTCGGCATCGTGGCCAATCAGCATCATCCGGTGCGCCCGGCGGAAGGACCGATGCAGTTCGGCGGCGTGCTTTATGTCGACAGCGCCGAGAAGGCCGCCCGGTTTGTGATGAACTGTAATCAAGACTGGCTGCCGATCGTCTTTCTGCAAGACGTGAATGGCTTCATGGTCGGGCGCGACAGCGAGCGTTCGGGCATCATCAAGGCCGGGGCCAAGCTGGTCAACGCCATCAGCAACAGCCGCGTGCCCAAGCTGACGGTGCTCGTGGGCGGGTCGTTCGGGGCGGGCAACTACGCGCTGTGCGGCAAGGCCTTCGATCCGCGGTTGATTTTCGCCTGGCCCACCGCCCGCTGCGCCGTGATGGGCGGCGATCAGGCAACCTCGACGCTGCTGGAGATCACCCTCAAAAGCCTCCAGCGCGAGGGCGAAGCGATCGATCATGCCAAGCTCGAGCAATTGCGCCACGATGTCCGCGAGAGTTACCAGCGGCAGATGGACCCGCGCTACGCGGCCGCGCGCGGCTGGGTCGATCGGATCATCGACCCGCTTCGCACGCGCGACGAGTTGATCTTTGCTCTGGAGACCGCCACGCGGCACGCCGAGCAGGAACCGTTTAAGCTGGGAGTGTTTCAAGTCTAGGGAACAGAATTGTTAAAATTGCGGTCGTTCAAAACAAGGGTCACACGAAATGGCCGAGACGACGAGGAATGCCGTCTGCAGGTTCTGCGGCGGAGCCATGGAAGCCGGCTATGCTCAATCGCGCTTTGCGTTTGGGGCCTTTACGGCGGCCGGTGACTCACACCTGGTCTTTGTGGTCCCCGGCGAGCCGACGTCGCTGAACCCGATGACGGCCTTTCGTCAGGGCGCCGAGCAGCATCCGGGCGACCAGAAGTACATCCTTCGCGGCCGGCGTTGCACGAATTGCGCGCGAATCGAGTTGTCTGCTGAGGAGCCGACATCGTGACCATCACAATCGGCAATGGCGCGGGGTTTCTGGGCGACAGTCTCAGCTCGCCGCGGCGGCTGATCGAATCGGCCCCGCTCGATTATCTCACGTTGGAATACCTGGCCGAGTTGACGCTGTCGATCCTTGCGCGGCGACGCGAAAAGGATCCGGCCGCCGGCTATGCCGACGACTTTTTGACCGTGCTTGCCGATCTTGCTCCGGTCTGGCGGCGGCAGCCGCGGCTGAAAATCATCACCAACGCGGGCGGCATAAACCCGCGGGCCTGCGCGGCCGCGGCCGGCCGCGTGTTGGCCGCCGCCGGTTTGGGCGACATGCCGGTGGGCGTTGTCACGGGCGACGATCTGCTGCCCGAACTGCCAGGGCTGCTGGCCTCCGGCTGTCTTTTCAACAACCTTGATACGGGCCAGCCGCTCCGCGAGTTGAAAGAGCAAGTCGTCAGCGCCAACGCCTATCTGGGCGCGCGAGAGATCGCCGACGCCTTGGGCCAGGGTGCGCGGCTGGTCGTCACCGGTCGCGTGGCCGATGCCTCGCTCACCGTGGGACCGGCCGTGCATGAATTCGCCTGGGCCTGGGAAGATTGGCATCGGCTGGCCAGGGCCAGCGTGGCGGGGCACCTGATCGAGTGCGGGGCGCAGGCCACCGGCGGTTTTTACGCGCATTGGCAAGAGACCGAACTGGCCGACGTAGGCTATCCGATTGCCGAGTTGTCCGACGATGGCGCATGTGTCATCACCAAGCCCGAGGGTTCGGGCGGCGTGGTCAATCGCGAAACGGTGGCGGAACAATTGGTCTATGAGATCGGCGATCCGGCACATTATCTGACGCCCGACGTCGATGTCGATTTCACGACGGTCGAAATTGAAGCGCTTGGCGCCAATCGTGTCGCGGTGCAGAGAGCCACGGGGCGGCCTGCTCCTGACCACTACAAAGTCTCGTTGGCTTACCGCGCCGGCTACACCGCCAGCGGGCAGTTGCTGGTTTATGGCCGCGAGCCGGTGACCAAGGCGCGCGCCTGTGCCGACATCATTGTCCGGCGAGTTCGTGCGGCGGGTTTCGAGTTGGCGCAGGTTCAAATCGAGTGCCTGGGCGCGGGCGAGGGGGTGCCCGGGTTGCACGCGCCGCCGGCCGACCTGCGCGAGGTGATGTTACGCATCACGGTGCATGACGATCGGCGTGAAGCGGTCGAGCGATTTACCAAGGAGATTGCGCCGTTGGCCACCAGCGGCCCCGCCGGGCTGGCCGGCTATGCCGCCGGCCGCCCGGTGGTGCGGCCGGTGTTTGCCTACTGGCCGGCGCTGGTGCCAAAAGAGCTTGTGAAACCGCAGTGGCAGGTCCAAACCGCCGCGGAGTGGGCCGCCGCTTGACGGAAGCTATACGAATTATGATGCAGAAAACAATCACCTTAAATCGGGTGGCTCATGCTCGTAGCGGCGACAAGGGCAACCACGCCAATATCGGTGTCATCGCCTATTCGCAGGCTGGCTACGAATTCTTGCGTGATGCGCTAACCGCCGAGCGCGTGGCGGACTATTTTGCGGGCCTCGGCTGCAGCCGCGTGGAGCGCTACGAGCTTCCCCGCTTGTGGGCCGTCAACTTTGTGTTGTACGATGCGCTCGCGGGCGGCGCCAGCCAGTCATTGCGTATCGACACGCAAGGCAAGCTGCTCAGCACGGCGATTGAGGAGTTGGAGTTGCCTGAACCCAAGGATCTCGAATCAATGCTACGCCGCTAGCGTCGAATCTCCCACTCACCACTCACC
Source organism: Pirellulales bacterium (assembly GCA_025927475.1). GTDB lineage: Bacteria > Planctomycetota > Planctomycetia > Pirellulales > JAICIG01 > JAICLL01. The sequence continues at coordinate 23,624 of JAICLL010000006.1, read as the reverse complement.
ACTCACCACTCATGCCCCTCGTCCGCATCAACCTTCATCAGCACGCCGGCACGATCATTCTGAACCGTCCGGAAAAGCGCAACGCGCTGAATCGCGCGATGCTGGCTGAGCTGAGCCAGGCGCTGGGCGATTTGCACCTCGAGCGGCGCGTTCGCGCGGTGGTGCTGACGGGCGCCGGCCCGGCCTTTTGCGCCGGCATGGACCTGCAAGAAATGCTGGCTGCCCGAGACCAGGAAAATGCCTATCAGCAATGGCGCGACGATGCGGCAGCTTACCACGAATTGCTGGAAACCATGTGGCGGTTTCCCAAGCCGCTAATCGCGGCCGTCAATGGGCCGGCCTTGGCGGGCGGCGCCGGACTGGTGCTCGCCTGCGACATGGTGCTGGCCTCCCCAGAGGCAAGGTTCGGACTGCCCGAGCCGCTCCGCGGCATCGTGGCGGGCATGGTCGCGCCGCTGTTGGCGTTCCGACTCGGTGGCGGACAAGCGGCGCGGCTCTTGATGTCGGCCCAGACGGTCGAAGCCGCCGAGGCCCATCGCATCGGCGTGTTTCACGAAGTGGTTGCGCCCGATCACCTCTGGCCGCGGGCCATCGAGCTGGCCGGACAATGTGCCCGCTGCGCTCCCGAGGCGCTGCAGCTCACCAAGCGAATGCTTAACGAAATCGTTGCCGAACACTTGCCCACCTGGCTGTCTGCCGGCGCCGCGGTGAGCGCCACCGCTCGCACCACCGAAGCCGCCGCCGAAGGACTGTCGGCGTTTCTGGAAAAACGCGAACCGAACTGGCAGTGAGCTTAGATCAAATCGAGCGGGCGGGTGCGGCGCTTCGTCCGGCTGCATTCCGAGCAGATGCCGTTGATAATCAACTGATGGCCGAGCACGCGGAATTGGTGCTCGCGGCCGACCGCCTCGCGGATCTGCTTGATTTCGTCGCTGCTAAACTCGATCAACTTGCCGCACCGCTGGCAATGCAAATGATCGTGTTGCGGATAGCCGTAATCGTGCTCGTAGACCTTGCGGCCTTTCAGATCCATCTCGCGCAGCAAGCCCGATTCGACCAGCTCATTGAGTGTGCGATAGACGGTGGCCCGGCTGACGGCCCGGCCGCCGGCCACCTCGCGCAATTGCTCGAGCAGGTCATCGGCATCGAAATGATCGTGGCGGCTGAAGACTTGTTCGACAATGGCGGTGCGCTGCGCCGAGCGGCGTTTGCCACGGCTTTGAACAAATTCTTCGAACCGTTCGAGCGGCGACAGCGCGACCTCGACGGTTCCCAGCGAAAAATCTCGCGACATGGAAAAGGAGAAGATAGATGACGGGCTTCGCGGCCCGCCTCTGCGGCGCCGCACAAAACCTCCATTCTAAAACATCGGCCCCGCGAAGCAACCCGGCAGCTTCGCGGGCATTCTTAGTCGAGAGAGTTACTCGCCTTGGAAGCCCGACCCGTGAGCGAGGGAAATAGCGCATTTCCCCTCGCTCACGCGTCGGGCTTTCAGTGGCTCTCCGGCCAGTCAACACAATGTCAGAAAACTATCGCTGCGCGGGTTATGCAGGCTCGACTTCGACTACCTCGGGCGCCAGCATCGGCTGGTGCAGCGGTTGTTGATTCAGCGCGCGGCAAGCCTTCAGGCCGTTCCAGAGGCAAAACAGCGCGAAGATGTGGAAACCAAAGCTCATCAAGTCCTGAGCCAACAAGTAAATCAAGGCATCGAAGGCGTACAGCGTCATGCCCACCACGAATGCCCAGGTGTGGCGATAGCGCGCCAGCACTCCGAACCCAGCGAACACGCCCGAGGCCAACAAGCAAAACACCAAGGCGACGCCTTTGATGATCATTGCGGCCTCGGGATTGGCTTGCGCGGCGCCAACACCGATGGCCGCCATGATGGAGGCAATGCCCAAGCCGATGACGAAATTACGATCGCCACCGCTCAATAAAATGGCGGTGTTGACCAACGAGAGACCGGCGATCCACAAGAACCAATTGGCGCCGACTCGATGTTGGCTTTCTAACGCGGAGAAATCCGGGGCGACGGCTGCGGTGCGGAAAGGCGTGTCTTGCATGACGATCCTCATGCGGTGAAAGGAGAAGGGGCGCCGCGCTGGCGCAGGCCAGCGATCTACGGCGACCGCTCAGTATCGCGGTCGGATGACGCCGCGCCAAGCATTTTGCACGAGAAAAAAATCGCGGTGGCCGGCCACAAGGGCCGGGGCTACCGTAAAGAGGGGCTGCGCCGGTTAGTCCGTATCGTTCGAGCGGGCGCGGGCCGAGCCGACGCGTCCCTCGTGTTTGCCGTCGAACTTGATTCGCCCGCGCAGCTTCATCGTGTAGCGGCGTTCGGTGCAGGCGCCCGACCATTTTTCCAGGGCCTGGCAGGTGTAGCGGCAAAACTCAGCGGCGTCTTCCTGATTGCGAAACTCAAATTGCTCGATCACCACCACGCTCTGGTCGTCTTTCAGATCGGCCGCCGGGCGCGCATCGAGCAGCTTGCCTCGCAGCCGCCGCGCCCAACTGCAGAAGCTTTCGGCGTGCCGCGGCACCATCGCCTGGGGATAACTGAGCTGCACCGTCCACTCTTCGCGGCGATGCGCAGCGGCCACCAGATCGACCCCCGCCAGATTGCCGTCCACCGAATCGTTCATCACGTGCTCGATCACACCAGTCCTTTGCGAACCGCCCAAACGGCGGCTTGCGTGCGGTCGGTGGCGTCGATCTTGCGCAGCAGGTGCTGAACATGCTCTTTGACGGTTTCGACGCTGATCGAAAGCGAGCGGCCGATCTCTTTGTTGCTCAGACCCAGGGCCAGGTGGCGCAGCACCTGAGTTTCGCGCTGCGTAAGCGAAAGGCCCGGGTCGGCTTCCTTTTCGCGGGTGGCCATGGCGCCCGCCACACGCTGCATTTCGCCGAAGTCGGAGGGCGCCTGGCCCGCCGCCACCGCGCGAATCGCCCCCAAGAGCTGCTCGCGCGTCGAGCCTTTGAGCACATAGTCGCTGGCGCCCAGGGCGTTGGCACGGGCGATATAGGTGGGGTTGTCGTAGGTCGAGAGCATCACCACCCGGCAGTTCGGCAGCGATTGCCGCAACTCTTCCAGGGCCGCCAGACCGTCGCCCTCGCTCATCCGGATATCGAGCAAGATGACATCGGGCTTGTGTTTTTTGGCCAACCGCACGGCCTCGGGGCCGCTCGACGCCAGCCCGACGATTTCCAGATCAGTTCCTTCCAATAGGCTGACCAGGCCGGTGCGCACCACCTCGTGGTCGTCGACCACTAATACGCGAGTCGCCATGACTACTTATGCCCTCCCGGTATTGTCTCCGCCAAAGAGACTATTCTAACCTGCCCTCGAACGGCGGGCAATCGTCATCTTCGTCACATCCGTTCCGCTCGGCAAAGCCCGATCGGCATTCCCGCGATCGCGTTGACCCATGCCCCCCCATAACCTAAATACTTTCGACCGCAATCCATGCATTTTTAAGCCAAGTCCGCGGAATGAAACGCCCCGCTATTTTGCTCATCGACGACGATCGCCACTTGCTGGAAGCGATGGGCGACTGGCTGCGCGAACAGGGATACCAGCTCGACACGGCGGGTTCGTACTCGGCGGCCCTGGCGGCAATCGACAAAAAGGCCTACGACCTGGCCTTGGTCGATATCCGCCTGGGCGACGGCGATGGCTTCGACGTGCTGGCACATTGCCGCCGCACGCGTCCCCAGACCACCGTGATTCTGATCACCGGCTATGGCACGGTGGAAACCGCCGTCGAAGCCATTCGCGCCGGCGCCTTCGACCTGCTCACCAAGCCGCTGATCGACGAAGAACTGGAGATGTCGATCCAGCGCGCGTTGAACCAGCGGCGCGTGCTCGAAGAGAACAAGCAACTCAAGGCCCAGCTCGACCAGCGGTTTGGCATGGAGAACATCATCGGACACGACGTGCGGATGCGCCGCGTGTTCGAAGTGATCGACAGCGTGGCCGACACCCGAGCCACCGTGCTCATCACCGGCGAAAGCGGCACGGGCAAGTCGTTGATCGCCCGCGCCATCCATCGCCGCAGCAGCCGGCGCGACAAGCCATTTGTCGAGGTGGCCTGCGGGGCTTTGCCCGAAACGCTGCTGGAAAGCGAGCTTTTCGGCCATGTCGCCGGCTCGTTTACCGGCGCCAACTACGACAAACTCGGCAAGTTCATGCAAGCCGACGAAGGCACGATCTTTTTAGATGAAATTGGCACGGCCAGCCCCGGCATGCAGGTGAAACTGCTGCGAGTGCTGCAAGAGCTACAGTTCGAACAGGTGGGCGGCGGCAAGACGTTTGAGGTCGATACGCGGGTCATCCTGGCGACGAACGAAAACCTCGAACAGCTTGTGGCCCAAGGACGGTTTCGGCAAGACCTGTATTACCGCGTCAACGTCATCAATATCGAGCTGCCAAGCCTCCGCGACCGCAGCTCCGACATTTCCACGCTGGCCCAGCACTTTCTGGAAGATGTGCGGGCCGAGTCGGGCAAGCCGGTACGCGGCTTTTCCGAAGAAGCGCTCGCCGTGCTCGAGCGCTATCGGTGGCCGGGCAACGTGCGCGAGTTGCAGAATGTGATCGAGCGGGCCGTTTTGCTCGGCAAGGGAGAAGTGATCGGCCTGGCCGATTTGCCGCCGAGCCTCATGGCCTCGCGACCCGTCAATCTGGAGCCGGTCGGCACACGCACGCTCAAGCAGGCCCTGGAGGGACCCGAGCGGCAAATCATTCTCGAAGTCTTGCAAGGCAACGGTTGGAACCGCAACGCCACCGCCGATTCGCTCGGCATCAACCGCACCACGCTCTACAAGAAGATGAAGCGGCTGGGGCTCGAAGAATACGAGCGGCAACGGCTGCTGGCCGGCTCTGACCGGTAACCGCTCGCTTTTACGCTTGGCTGGCCTGGCGCGAGTTTGCCAGCGTTGCCGCCGTTTGTTAGCATCGAGTCATCTTCTGATCGGTCGCGTTGAGGGTTTCGCGGGCTGCTTCCTGGCCCGGCCATCTCGTAGCGCCGGGAGCATGCGATGAGTGTCGAACAGCGGCGTCTTGGGCCGTTTGTGTTGCAAGAACGGCTGGGCGAAGGCGGCATGGGCACGGTGTTCCGCGCCACGCACGCCGAGAGCCGCCGCGCCGTCGCCATCAAGGTCCTTTCGGCCAAAGCCGCTGGCAGCAAGCGCATCGTCGCCCGGTTTGCCCGCGAGCTGGAGATTCTCAAGGCCCTCAAGCATCCGCATATCGTGCGCTGCTATGGTGGCGGGCGGCAGGGCAACGACATCTATTTGGTGATGGAGTTGGTGACCGGCGGCTCGCTGGCCGGGCTGATCAAACGGCGCGGGCGATTGCCGTGGGAAGCGGTGATCGACTATGGACTGCAAATCTGCGAGGGGCTGGCTTACGCCCACGACTGGGGAGTCATCCACCGCGATCTTACGCCCGCCAACCTGCTGCTGACTGAAGACGGCCAAATTAAAATCGCCGACTTCGGCATCGCCCGCGTGCAGTACGGCAAACGGTTGACCGCGGCCAAGCACACGCTGGGGACCGTGGCCTACATGTCGCCCGAACAAATTCGCGGCGAGCCGCCCGTCTCGCACCGCACCGACCTTTATACGCTGGGTTGCGTGCTCTTCGAGCTGCTGACGGGCAAGTTGCCCTTCAACCCCGATTCGACGGCGCAAATGCTCTTCCAGCATCTTGAGGAGCCGGCGCCGCGGGTGGCCTCGTTGGTGCTCGACTGCCCGGTGTGGCTCGATTTGCTCATCGGTCAATTACTCGAAAAAGATCCCTTGCGTCGACCGCACGACGCCGCGGCGGTCGCGCAGGCGCTGGGCGAGGCCCGGCAGAAAGCCGCCACCGGCGCCGGCGTCGCCGGGCAAGCTGCCGAGGGCCGGCCCAGCAAAATTCGCGTGCCGCGCGAAAAAGCCGAAACGCAGGAAGTGCGCAAGCTGCTCGGCCGCAAGAAAAAACGCAAGAAAGACACCGCGCCGTTCTACGAACGCGCCTGGTTTCTGGCGGCCTGCCTGGTGCTGGTCGTCGGCGCGGCGGCCTGGTCGCTTTGGCCGCCCGGCGAGGCCGAACTCTACGCCAAAGCCGAACGGCTGATGGCCAGCGAAGACCAGGTGAAGTGGAAGCAGGCGCGCGATAGCTACCTGGAGCCGCTGCTCAAGCGGTTTCCCGAAAGCGAGCACGCGCCGCAAGCACGGGCGTGGATCGATCAGATCGAAATGGCCGGGGCCGAGAAACGTTTGGCCGCGCACGAAAAATTCGGCAAGTACGACACCGAAGGCGAGCGGCTTTATGCCGATGCGCGGCGTTATGAGCAGTTTGGCGACCGCGTGACCGCGTTGGAAAAATATCAAAGCATTCCGCAATTGATCCAGGCCGAAGGCAAAGAGCGTCCGTTTGTGAAACTTGCCGAGCGCCGCGCCCGTGAGCTGCTGGCGCAGACCGACGAACTGGGCGACCGCCTGGCGCTCATCGAAGCGCGGCTCGACGACGCGGACCGGCTCGATAGCGAGGGCAAGCGGATGGATGCCCGCAAAATCTGGAACAGCATTGTGACGCTCTACGGCGACAACCGCGAACTGCAACCCCAAGTCGAGCGCGCGCAGCAGCGGCTCAGCGGTGAGGAACCGGCAACAGCACCGGGGACCGAGACCGGCGAGCCGGAATAGGCGCGGCACCGGTGGCTGGGGCAGAGCCTGGGCGATGCCCCGGCGCGAACAGGCATGCTATCGCAGTGCTTCGCGCGCCTTATAATGAACTTGCTGATTGATAGGCCGCGACGCGATTGAGACGAAATGACAGTCCGCGAGGTCATCAAAATGACGGTTGGTATATCGCTCGACAGCGATCAAGTCACCGGCAATTCAAGCATCCGACATAACCCGGGCTAGTGACGGTAGCTGGGCATCCCGCGGCGATCTTAGCTCCGAAGACTTTAAAAAGCATCCGTCGTCAAGCTGGGCTGCTGCCATGAGATACCTCATCATTCTTGAACCCACCATCACGGGCTACTCAGCGTACTCCCCCGACATCGAGGGATGTGTCGCCGCCGGCACCGACCGCGAAGAGACGGTGGCGCTAATGCAGGACGCAATCGCATTCCACTTGGAGGGCATGGCTGCCGATGGCCAACCCATTCCGGAGCCACAGTGTGAATCGACTTATGTTGAAATCGCGGCCTTGAACCAATAACGGCTGCAGTTGAACGAATGCTCCGCTATCGCACCTTGCGCACCACGCCAACCACCACGCCGAGCACACGAGCGTTATTCACGTAGATCGGCTTCATGCTGCGGTTGGCCGGTTCGAGCCGAATGCGCTTGCCTTCGGGATACCAGCGCTTGAGCGTGGCCTCGTTGTCGTCGGTCAGGGCCACCACGGTCTGGCCGCGCGTCGCCGTGGGTTGCTTTTTGATGACCACAAAGTCGCCGTCGGCGATCTGATCTTCGATCATCGAGTCTCCCTTGACCTTGAGCACAAACAGATCGTCGGAGTTGAACAACTCGCCGAAATCGATGCGCTCATTCTGCGCGACCGCCTCGTGCAATACGCCGGCGGCAATCTGCCCGGCCAGCGGCAGGCCGTGCCCGTCGGCGTTTTCGGTGGCCAGCATGATCGCCCGCGACATGTTGGGCTCGCGCAGAATCAGCCCCTTCTTTTCCAATGCCTTGAGATGACACATCACGCCGTTGGGCGAGCTGATGTCGAAATTCGCGCCGATCTCGCGCACCGTGGGACCATAGCCACGGCTGCGAATCTTTTCGCGAATGAACTCGTAGACTTCTCGTTGACGCTGCGTCAACCGTTCAAGATTGGCCATGGCCGCGATCCCTTTCCAGACAAGCGTGGTTGGATAATGCCCGACTTCAATATAATATACGAGCGTACAGAGTCAATAGCGCATGTACAGTAATCCGATGTCCATGCGGTGACGGCAGTTACGGCGACAGAGCCAAGCGGTACAATTAAGGGCGGCGACGGGCGAACCGCAGGTTGGGAGCTGGGATTCAATGGGCGACGTGGTACTCGGCGAAGTCTCTTGGGAAAGGATGATTCGAGCCGTGGAAAAAGTGCGCGAGCGGCTGTTGCGCGCGGCCGGCGCTTTGGCGGCCGCGGGCGTGCCCTATGCCGTGGTGGGCGGCAATGCGGTGGCCGCTTGGGTATCGCGCGTCGATGAAGCCGCGGTGCGCAACACTCAAGACGTTGATCTTTTGCTCCGTCGGTCTGACCTGACTCGCGCCGCCCTCGCCCTGGCGGCAGCCGGTTTTGTGCATCGGCATGTGGCCGGAATCGACCTATTCTTAGACGGACCCGAGGCAAAAGCGCGTGATGCCGTGCATGTAGTCTTTGCGGAGGAAAAGGTCCGCCCGGAATACCTTGCCGAGACGCCGAGTGTCGACGAGAGCGAGTCTGGCGAGCAATTCCGCTTGTTGAAACTCGACGCCTTGGTCCGCATGAAGCTGACTTCGTTCCGGCGCAAGGATCAGATGCACCTTTACGACCTGATCGATGTCGGATTGATCGATCGCGATTGGCTCGACCGACTGCCGCCGGAATTGGCGCCGCGGCTGCAAGAGCTGTTCGATAACCCGGAGTGAAGTCGTTCTTCCGCGAGACGTCTGCTCGACTTTGATGAGCAAAACCGGCAGTTCTTACCTTCGACGTCTGTAGGGAACGGACTCCGTGCCGATGGCGTGAACTGCCAATCGACTTCATTCCGCCGCTCTGTCGCGAACCGCCGAAGGACGGGGCGACGTTGCGCCGCCACCCGCGGAAGGGCACGGAGTCCCTACAGACCTCAGGCGGAGTCGCAATCCTCTTGAACGCTAACACCGATTCCCGCTGGTCAGCTCGGACGCTAGCCGCGATATCTCCCCGTCTTCCGGAAACGCCGCCAGTCCTTCGCGGCAGATTTGCAGCGCGCGATCGGCCTCGCCCATCAGCCGCCAGCAATCGGCGAGCAGCAAAAACAGCCGCGGCAGAAAGCGCGAGCGCGGCGGCAAAAGTTCCCGGCTGCGCTGCAAATGCCCGATCGCCTCGGCCACGCGCCCCGACATCGCCAGCGTCATGCCGAGATAGAAGAGCACATACGGATCGTCCGGGCGATCGCCGTGGTCCATTTCGAGCAGCCGCAAATTGCGGGCGAGCTTCTGTTGCCGGACTGCGGCGTCTTCATAGCCCGAATGAAGGATGGCGATCGACGTGGGCCGCACCGTTCCGCTCGACCGCAGCACCGACGGCACGACTTGCTCGTGGACTCGCCCCTGCCAACCCACGCCGGGCAGATTGCGAAACAGCCGGTCTTGCCGAGCCACCGAGGCGGGATGGCCGCCATCGGCCGCCGCCGGGCTGGTGTGCAACATCTGATACACGATGTTTTCGTCACCCAGTCCGGCCAACAGCTCGGCGAGCGCTCGGCGGTTTGGTTCATCGAGCCAATCGTCGGCATCGAGCCAAAACACCCAATCTCCCGTAGCCTGCCGCAGGCTTTCGTTGCGGGCGGCCGAAAAATCGTCGCACCAGCGAACATCGCAGACCTTTGCCGGCCCGCCGTGTCGATCGCGCGCCGCCGCGGCAATCTGGCGCGTGCCGTCGTCCGAACCGGTATCGACCACCACGATTTCATCAACCAGATCGGCCACGCTCGCCAGCGCGCGTGGCAAGGTCGCGGCTTCGTTGCGAACGATCATGGTGAGCGAGATTCTCAACATGCGCGCGGAGTCAAAGAAATCGAATGCTCACTTGATTGCAAAGGTTCTGCTTGAGGAAATCAACCGACTCCGAGATTGGCATTTTCGAAACACCGTTTTATGCACCGAGACGAGACCGCAATTCCGAATGGGGCGTAGCGGCCAGCGCGCCAGCACAAGCTCCAATAATCGGGCCACCCACGGCCCACATCGAGTCCCGCAAGTAGGTCGCGTTTGACTTGTTAGTCCAGTCGCCTATCGGCGACGGCGACATATGCCGGAGCTGCGCCGCAAGATTCGCGCTCATGAGACATTCAGCGACTAATGTGACCGCTGCTCCACCGACTGCCCCTAGAATCAACCAAAATGCGGTTGGGCTGCATTTTTTCTTAGCGAAGCCCAAGAACAAGAGACTTGGACCCGCACTGAGAAAAGCAACCTTGACGGCCGCGGCCCCAGCAACTTTAGAGAGCGATGTCAAAGCCACGGCGGCTACGACCGAGACAAACACCAAACGAACCGCCGCCGCGGAAGCGGCGGCGTGCCTCGTCGGGTTAGTACGCGGCGATTCGTAGGGATTCTCAAAGTTCATTACGCAAACAGCTCTTTAATCACCTTGCCGCTGTTGGCGATTTTCATGGGCCGGTTGTTCTTGCTGGTAAAGCTCTTCTCCAGCGAAACGCCCAGGGCCTTCAGCACCGAAGCCATCACGTCTTCCGAGGTGTACGGATCGGTGGTCACCTCGGTGCCGTCTTCGTTGGTGGCGCCGATGGCCTGGCCGCCCTTCATGCCGGCCCCGCCCACCACCACGCTCCAGGCGCGTGCCCAGTGGTCGCGGCCCGTGGTGCCGTTGATGCGCGGCGTGCGGCTGAACTCGCCCATCCAAATCACCGCCGTGTCTTCCAGCATGCCGCGCTGGTCGAGGTCTTCGATCAAGGCGCTCATCGGTTGGTCGAGCTGCGGCAGCTTGTTCTCAAAGGTGGTGAAAATGCCGGCGTGATTGTCCCAGCCGCCGAAATCGACTTCGACAAACGGCACGCCCTCTTCGACCAGACGACGGGCCATCAGGCAGCCCCGCGCAAAGCCGGTGTTGCCGCCCATCCGCCCGCCCGCGCCCGCGATGACGCCGTAGCGCTCTTGCACTTCCTTGGGTTCCTGATTGACCTTGAAGGCGGCCATCTGCTTGCTGGTCATCAGCGAAATGGTTTTGTCCAGGATTTTGTCGTGGTCTTTGGGGGCGTCGCCGCGGCCCTGGTCGGCAAAGCTCTTCTCAACGGCCTTGAGCGTCAACAGCCGCTGCTCGAGCCGCGACTGCTCGATCTCGAACTTCAGGTTGCGAACGTCGCCGTTGGTGTCGACCACGAACGGCGCGTACGTCATGCCCAAAAAGCCCGGTCCCACGCTGCCGCCGCCCACCGAGACGAACGGCGGAATCTCCAGGTTCGGCACCTGGTCGGCCAGCTCGTGGGAGATGACCGCGCCGTAGCTGGGGTGCTCGACGGTGGTGCTGGGCACGTAGCCGGTGTGCATGTAATAGCGGCCCCGGTTGTGGTCGGCCTCGCGCGTGCTCATCGAACGGATGATCGACATGTGGTGCATCTGCTTGGCCATCATCGGCAGGTGCTCGCAGATTTGTGCGTTGCCCGAAGTGGCGATGGGGGTAAACGGCCCGCCGGTGTTGGCGCCGGGCTTGAGGTCCCACATGTCGATCGTGCTCGGTCCGCCGCCCATCCACAGCAGGATGCACGCCTTGTGCTTCTTGCGCAGCTCGGTGGCGCTGGCCGCCAGGGCGTTGGTAAAGTTGATGGCGGGCAAGGCCATGGCCGACGCGCCGGCCAGGTGCTGCATGAAGTGGCGGCGGGTCATGCCGGCGGGAACGGACGACGAACGAAACATGGCTCTACTCCGGGAGGGGCTGGTGGTTAGTGGTTCTGTAGGGAACGGACTCGGTGCCGTTCCGTGGATTGCTCAGTGATTTAGGATAAATTCATTGCTATTCAACAGCGCCCACCACACGTCTTGCAGGACGGTGGCGGAATCGTCGTCGCGGGCGTCGAGCAGGCCGCCCACGAGCTGGATTTCGTGGTTCGAGGGCGAGCGGGCCAAGGCCGCGCGATAAAGCTGGTTCAAATACCCCTTCGGCTCGCTGGCTTTCCGCCCTCCCGTCTGGGCGAGTGTGTGCAAAAAACTGCCCGACTCGCCGCTGGTGGCCCGGCGGGTCAGCTCGCCGTTCATCATAACCAAAGTCTGCGTGATCGTGCCATCAAAAGTGGTGGCTTCGTCATTTTCGTCGGTGCCGAAGGCAATGGCAAACTGCCGCAACCACTCGTCTTTAATGCGCTGCTGCTCGGTATAATTGCCCTCGGTCAGGTGGGCGCCGGTGGACACCAGCAGCGAATCGTAAAGCTGCTCGGCCAGCATCTGACGCACATAGAAATGGGTGAACAGCGGCGGCATGCCCTGCGAGGGATCGTCGGCCGCATTGCCTTGCTTCGGCCCGAACTTGCTCGACAAGCTGTACGGCTCGCTGAGCACGATCCACCGCATCAGCCGCTTCAGGTCGTAGCCGGCGGCGGCAAACTCTCGCCCCAGCCGTTCAAGCAACTCGGGATGCGACGGCGGATTGTGCGGACCGAGGTCGTCCACCGGCTTGGTGAACCCGTAGCCAAGAAAATGCGCCCACAGCCGATTGACGATCGCCAGATTCAACTGATCGCTACGGGCGATCAGCCGGGCCAGCTCGCGGCGGCGGTCGACCTGCGACACGCGTCCGTCGCGGTCCAGGGCGGTGCCATCGATAAACGTCGGATACGCCGCCAGCAGAATGCCGTTGCGCTGTTCGTAGTAGATTTCGGCTTCGTCGGGGTCGTCACCGCTTTCGCCGGCAAAGTCTTCATCGACCAACCGGACGAGCCGCACTTCGCCGCCCTGCATTTGGCGCGTCGGTTGGGCTTGGCGAAAGAAGGCGTTCAACTCCCAAAAGCGGTTTTGCTTCCAGTCGTTGAACGGATGGTTGTGGCACTGCGTGCACTGCACTTGCATGCCCAGAAAAACCTGGGCCGTTTTGGCGGTGGCCGCCGTGGACTTGTCTTGAACGTGAGCCAGCAGAAAATTGACGGCCCCGTTGTAGTCGTCTTCGCCCGGCAGGTTTGAGCCGCGTGCCGCGACCAGCTCATAGGCAAGCTGCTGGTACGGCTTGTTCGTCAGGAACGACCGCCGCAGATATTGTTCGAGCGCCGCGCGGTTGACCGGGCTGTTCGGCTCCATGCCGCCGTTGCGGCCAATGAGTAGATTGGTCCACAGAACCGTCCAGAACCGGGCATAGCTTTCCAGGTAACGGTCTGCCGGCAAGTGTTGCGGGCCTGCCGAGCGCCGGCGCGGCGGCGAGGCTTCGTATCCCAGCAAGCGATCGACCAGGCGGGCCCGCTTGTGGCGCGCATTCTTATTGGGCCCATCCTTATTGGGCCCACTCTTATTGGGCCCACTCTTATTGGGCCCATTGTCGACCAGAAACGACTCCAGTTCGTCGAGCGTGGGAATACGGCCGATCAGATCGAGATGCACGCGGCGGCACCATTCGGCATCGGTGGCCGGCGGCGACAGCCGCATGCCGGCCTCTTGGGCGCGTGCCCGAATCGCGCCGTTGATGTAGGCCACCACGTCGGCATCGCTGGCGGCCGATGAAGAAAGCCCCGCCCCCAGCGACGCCGCGACAACCTCTCGATCGTTGCGGTCGAAGTCGCTGCGCTCGAAGTCGTTGGAATCCGGTAAATCGTTCGGCGGCGAATGACGCTCGTCGGCGGGACGGCGATTCGCTGCATCCGACTCGGCGGCGGCCAGCGGTGCCGCATTTTGCGGCGAATCGTTGGTCGGCCTGTTGTCTGCTGGCGGATTCGCCGAACGGCGATCGAGCGACGCGTCGTTGGCGGCGGGTGCTACAAGATTCTGCGCGACTGAATGGCGAGTGACCGGTGCTTGCTCGCGAACCTCGCGTGGCTCGTCGTGCCCCTGCCGCAAGCCCCGTTTGCCGGAAGCATCCTGTTGCGCGAGTTGCGGGGAGTTGCGATGCGCCGCTCGCCACACGACACCGACCGCCATGAGCAGACTGGCCGCCAGGGCAAGCGACACTCGTAGCGTAAGCGTCCTCGCCTGTGCGCGCCGGGCGTCGCGTGTGCCGGCCACGAGGGCCGGGGCTACCGGCGAGTCGCCGATCTCCAACCCCTGACCTCTGGACCCTTCCGCAGCCAGCGGAATCGGCCGCAGGGAGGGCGGCGCCGAGGCGCCCGCAGCCGGCGATGCGCCGGCGCGAGCTGCCAAGGCACTCAAAACCCTCTGCGAGACATCCGGCGGCTGAACGCCCGACAGCGCCTCTTCCAGGAACAAATCCAACAGGAAGTCATCGCGTGGATCGCTCATCGCAATGTCTCCTTGGATCGCACTCCCTTGGATACTGCCCCGTTGCGCTGTCCGGCTTCCGGCTCGCCTGGCGACGTCTCGCGTGCGGTTTCCGACGAAATCTCCTGTTCAATACAAGCTCGCAAGTGTTGCTTCGCTCGCTGCAATACGTTTTTCGCCCCGTCTTCGCTCATGCCTAACGCGGCGGCGATGTCGGCCCGCGAGGCCTGCTCGCCAAACCGCAGCTCCAAAGCCTGCCGCGCTCGGTCGGTCAGCGTCTGCAGGCAGCGATGCAACGCCGCCAGTCGTTCCGCCCCGTCGTCGTCGCCGCTCCACCGCAGCCAAGCGGCTTCCGCCGCGTCCGTCGCCGCCGCGTCGAGGTCACCCAGCCCCATTTCCGCCGCGCTCTTCACCGCCACCGACCCCCGTGTTGCCCGCCGCCGGCTGCTCAGGAGCAAGTTTCGAGCAACCTGCCGCAAGTAGGCCGCCGTAGCCGCTCGCTGATAATCTTGAAACGGCTTTTGGAGCACTGCCAGAAACGTCTCTTGGGTCAGGTCTTCGGCTTCGGCGGCGTCGCACCCCAGCGCCCGCAAATACCGCCAAACGCCCACTTGGTGCTCTACGATGAGCCGAGCGGCGTCGAACCCGGCAGTGTCTTTCCCTCCGGGGGCGGCGCCTTCCCGCCCAGCGGTATTGGCGGCCATTCCGCCAATGCCGTCGGAAGCCGAATGATTCGACATCGAACTTAAAGCGCTCGCGGGCCGCAAATGTACTCACCCAACAAGGAAAAATCCGGCGGCAGGTCTGCTCCGGCCACGGGAACCTTCGTCCCGCGGCCCGCCGGAACGGCATAAGTCATTGTACTCAGCCGACATGGGGCGGGAGTGCATCTTTCTAGCATGGCTTGACAGGTTTCGGCGCTGGGTGATGCTCGTGCGGCGTCCACCCCCTGTTCCCGGCAAGCAAGGCAGGCTGCGCGGCGGGTCGGTATGCGCGGTGCAACGTCTCAAGTGCCGGGCGGCGAAGGGCCGATACGCGGGACCACCACGACCATCAACCATAAGAGCGTTTTCAAGCTGAATTGCGGGCGCGGCATGATCTAGCGCACCTCGATCACTTGGCGCTTCACGGGATGGATCGCGCCGACCCGGTGCAGGTCTAAGCAGATCACGACCCGGCAGGGATGGTCAACAGGGGCAGGTTCGCACTCGACGCTGTAAAGGCAGAGCCACGACCTTCTGGCGGTAAGGCTGGAAGATCCATCTGATGGATTCTCGTAGCCCACGTCAAGCAGTCACTCGCTTGGACCCCCTACCATTCGATTCGATGTCGGGACGCTCGCGCTTCATGCTCGCCATCTCATGGGCACCGTACCGTTGCCAGAGTTCTCGCGCATAGTCGTCGAGCGCCGTTTTTTTGTCGTTCAATTCCAAATCTCTCTGCACGACGCGAGCTCGATCAGCTTTCAGCGCATCCTGCTCCACTTTCCGACCTTCGGCGAGTCCGAAAGCGAAAGCCGGCGGAACCACTACCATCAACCACAGCAGTGTTTTTAAGCTGAACTGAGGGCGGCGCATGGCCAAGCTTACCAGGAGATTGAGAGCGTCGGCAGGTGACCAACTCGTCGGCGAAGTTTCGTGATTCCGTCGTGGGTGGTCGCTGTGTTTGCCAGGTAAATCCGTTTCAGCTTAGGGAAGATCGGAAGCTGCTCAAGTCCCCAGTCGGTAATCGCGGTTGCGTGCAGGTCCAGCTCTTCCAGGGCTTCCAGGTGACCAAGCTTCGTCAGGTATCGATCGTTGATGGCAATGCCCGCCAGCGATAGACGCCGCAAATGCTTGAGTTGCGCAAGCAGCCGCAGGTCGTCGTCGCTGGGAGGTTTGCCATGCCAGGTGACGGCAATCGGGTTGACATATAGGTTGTCGCCGTAAAGCAACCGCGCCCAAGCGGGACCGGGCGGTTGGGCTTTGGTGATCCGCGGATCGTAGTCGTAGTCGATTTCCATGCCCCGCTTCGCAAGTGCGTCGGCGATTTGCCGCTGCCGGCGCATTTCGAAAACCGGGACGAAAACCCAAGCCAGTATCAGCCCTACCGCCGCCGTCACCGCCAGCAACGCGCGGAGGCTGAACTGAAAGCGCCGGGTCATGAGGGCTATGATAACCGGATGAGGCAACTCAAGAACAGAATTGCTCGCCTGGGAATGCGGTGGGCAGGCTATTGCGTTCTTCGAGGTTTACGCCGTTGCAACACGAATTCAGGGTGCGTTTTCTTCCATGCGGCTCGCCTCGCGGGGTCGCGAAGTTGCTGCCGGTCGAGAAACGGCTTGAGCCGCTGCGCCTCAGCGATTAGGTCGTCGTCATCGTCGAACAAATCAAAGCGATGCCAACCCACCGCGACGTCGGCCGGACCAATGCCATACCGTAGTGGCCAAATCGTGGCCTGGTGCAGCTTTGGACGATCGGGCAGCTCATTGATCTGCAGGTGGAAGTGCTTGTCGGTGGTACGGTAGTAAACAATGATCTTAGACTCGGTCCCGTCAGGCCAACGCTCCGCGTCTACATCGCTCAACCTGATCCATTCCAGCCGCAGCCCATTCCAGTTCAATATCGACGCAAACCAGCGGATGCGCCAGTAGGGCTTTGCCATCACGATCGCGCGCTGCCGCGTCGAGAGGCGCCCGAGGTCGCCGCAGAGGAACATGCGATTCGAGTCGTCGGTGAGTGAAACGAAGTCGTTGGCCAGCCGGTGTAGTGTAGCCGGTTTGCTGGAAATCTGTGGCACGATTCTGTATTTGCACTCGCGGCCGACAGGCGCAGCAAACTAGCGCTACTTTCGCGGAGCGAAAGGCGACTTTGGGCGACAACCCGCGGAAAACCGACCAAGCCAGTCGCCTGGTATAAAACAGCGAGAGGGGAGGGGGCGGCGCTGATCGGCGATGCACGTTGGGACATGTCCCATTATGCATATGGCCAACGTTGGCATTACGCATTTCGAAGGCGGGAAACCGACCAAGCCAGTTTTCCGGGATCATGCGGAGAGAGGAAGAAGAGGGGAGCGAAGGCCAGCGAGATTGGTCTTCGGCGGATACTCGGAAAGTGCGCTTGCATAAGCGTTGATTGATGCTTGGGCGGCACGGTCGCAAAACATGACCGGCGCTGGAGTTGCGTGGCGCGAGGTGCGGCGTCCACCCCTGTTCCCGGCAAGCAAGGCCGGCTGCGCGGCGGTTCGGTATGCGCGGTGCAACGTCTCAAGTGCCGGGCGGCGAAGGGCCGATAGCGCCAGAGACGGACCCGACCGCACTGCTCGCTTCGACGAGGGCCACCACCGTGGCAATGACCGACCTGCGTAAAGCCGCCGTGCTGCTGATGAGCCTGCCGCAAGACGAAGCGGCCCAGGTCATGGGCAAGCTCAGCGCCAAGCAGGTCGAGCTGGTCTCGGTCGAAATCGCCAAGATCGGGCTGATTAGCGGCGAAGATCAGGAAATCGCCATCAAGGACTTCGCCGAAGCGTCGCCCGCCTCAATCGGGGCCGGTTCGGGCGGATTGGAAGTCGCCAAAAACCTGGTCGAAAAGGCCCTGGGCCGAAACGCCAGCCCGACCATCGAAAGCGTCCGCCAGCAGATCGAGGCCATGCCCTTCGGCTTTTTGCAGAAGGTCGATAGCCAAAACCTGCTGACGTTTATCATGGACGAGCATCCGCAGACGATCGCGCTGATTCTGTCGCACTTGCAGCCGTCGCAAGCGGCCGACGTGATCAGCGGGCTGCCCAGCGACCGGCAGTTGGCCGTGGTGCGGCGCGTGGCGACCATGGGGCAAACCAACCCCGAAATCATCCATGAAGTCGAAAAAGGGCTGGAACACCGCATGGCCAGCGTGATGAGCCAGCAATTTGAGAATGCGGGCGGCGTCGAGGCGGTGGCCGAGATTCTCAACGTCACCGACCGGGCCACCGAGCGCAGCCTGCTGGAAAACCTGGCCCAGGAAGACCCCGACCTGGTGGAAGAAATCCGGCGGCTGATGTTCGTGTTTGACGACATCGCTAAGTTCTCGGCCAAAGACATTCAAACGGTGCTCAAAAACGTCGAAAGCTCGCAGCTTGCCATGGCGCTTAAAGGGGCCAGCGAAGACCTCAAGCAGAAGATTTTGGGCAACATGTCTTCACGGGCGGCCGACATGCTGCGCGAGGAAATGGAATATCTTGGGCCGGTGCGGCTGTCGGCGGTCGAGCAGGTGCAGCAGCAGATTGTCGATATTATCCGCCGGCTGGAAGACGCCGGCGAGATCACGGTCAACGCCGGCGACGAGGTCGAAGAGTTTATTCAATGAACTGGCGCTTGCCGCGGACCGGCGCTTGCGACGTAAGTGCCACGTCTTGACGAGCTTCGGATGCGGGGCCTATACTCCGCGCTGCGAACGAACGCACGGCTTCGTGTGTGGTTCAGTGGCATTCCCTCAGTGGCATTCCCGCGGCGAACGAAGAGACCCGAATGAAGACCGAGCGTCGGCACGAACTGGCCACCAATGTGCTGGCCGATTGGCTGGGCGAGAAAATCGAGGCGATGAAGCCCTATTCGACCGCCATTTCCGCCACGGTGCTGGCGGTGGCGGTGGCGATTTTCGCCTACCTTTATTGGTCGCAAAAGAACCATGCCCGGCAGGCGAAGGGCTGGGAGAGCTACTTTCAGGCCCTCGACGAACGTAGCCGCGAAGACGCCGATGAAAGCCTGCTCAACGTGGCCGAAGACTACGCCGATACGCCCCCCGGCAACTGGTCGCGGCTGAGCCTGGCCGACGCGCAACTGGCCAAGGGCGTCGATCAATTGTTCAACGACCGGCCCGCCTCGCGCGAGACGCTTGACGAGGCGGTGGAGAGTTACCGCGCGGTGCTCGACGACGCGCCGGCAGATTCTCCCTTGGCCGAGCGGGCCAGCTTCGGTTTGGCGGAAGCCTATGAGTCGAAGAACGAACTGGCTAAGGCCCGCGAGCAGTATCAGTCGTTGGTCGATCGCTGGCCCGATGGCGCGTTTACCGCGCTGGCTCGAGAGCGACTGAACGATCTGGAGCAAAAGGGAACGAAAGATTTTTACGACTGGTTTGCCAAGCAATCGAGCAAACCGAAGGCGCCCAAGGGGCCGGGCAAGCCGGGCGAAAAACCCGCCTTCGACCTGGGCAATCTTTCGGACGACCATCCGTTTGGTTCGACGATTGATTTCGGCCGCAAAGAGCCGGCCACCGATACGCCCCCGGCCACCGATACGCAGCGTAATGAGGAACCGAAAACCTCGCTGGGTGGCGCAGACGCCGACAAGCCGCCGCCCGATGACGCCTCGACGAGCGACGACGCCTCGACAAGCGACGACGCCTCGACGAGCGACGCCAACACCGATCCGGCCAGTTCGTTGGGCGGCAATCCCGACAAGTAATGTCGCGGAATGATTGAATTCATCGTTGCCGAGAGCCAAAACGACCTGCGGCTCGATTGGTTTCTGGCTCAGCAGTTGCCTCGCTACAGCCGCACGTTTCTGCGGCGGGTGATCAACGCGGCCGCCGTGCAGGTGAATGGCAAGCGCGTGAAGGCCAGCCATCGTCTCAGCTGCGGCGAACGGATCACGCTGACGCTGCCAGAGCTGCCACGCGAAGGTCCGCAGCCGGAAGACATTCCGCTGGAGGTGCTTTACGAAGATGCATCGCTGGCGGTGATTAACAAGCCGCCCGGCATGGTGGTGCATCCGGGCAAGGGCAATTGGAGCGGCACGCTGACCGCCGCCCTGCAGTTTCATTTTGACCGCCTGAGCAGCGTGGGCGGGCCATCGCGGCCGGGCATCGTGCACCGGCTCGATCGCGACACCAGCGGCGTGCTGGTGGTGGCCAAGCACGACCGCGCGCACCAGGCCCTGGCCCGGCAATTTGAAGAGCGCACCGTCTCGAAGGAGTATTTTGCCATTGTCGCCGGGCGGCCCGACCGCGACCGCGACACCATCGACTTGCCGATCGGGCTGCATCCCCACCAGCGCGAGAAGATGGCCATCCGCCGCGGCGATCCGGCCAGCCGCCCGGCGCAAAGTTTTTACGAGGTGATTCAGCGATTCCAGGGATTCGCCAGCGTAACGATTCGGCCCAAGACCGGCCGCACGCATCAGATTCGCGTGCATTTGGCATCGATTGGCTGCCCGGTGCTATGCGACCGCGCCTATGGCGGGCGAGCGCGCATTACGCGCGGCGAACTTTGCCGCCGGGCCGAGGACGACGAGGTGCTGCTCGACCGGCAAGCGCTGCACGCCAGCCGGCTGAGCTTCGCTCATCCCGATACGGGCCAGCCGCTGGAGTTTTCGGCGCCGTTGCCCGACGATTTGCAACGCGTGCTGCAAGCGCTGATCGAGTATCGGTCTTGATGCCGTGCAAGCGCGTCGGCTGGTGGATATATTAAGTTGGCGTTGCTCCGACGCCTGATCGGTTTGGACGACCTCTGCCCCAGCCACCAGCGGTAAGGTAGCGCAGATAGGACCGGCAGTGGCAGTCCGCGGAACGGCACGGAGTCCGTTCCCTACAGATAACACCGTTATACCGACACACGATTTTATGAAACTCGTCAAATACGCGCCGCCCGGCGGCGATGAAATGTTCGGACGCCTCGATGGCGATGAGATCATTCCACTGCTCTCGACCGGCGGACAATATCAAACGTTGACTGATGTGCTCGAAGCCGACGATCCGGCGGCGGTCGTGGCGTTGCTTACCGATGCCGATGCCGATCGTGTGCCGCTGGCTTCCGTGTCGCTGTTGCCGCCCGTCGATCGGCAAGAAGTGTGGGCGGCGGGCGTCACCTACATCCGCAGCCGCAAGGCCCGGATGGACGAATCGGAGGGGGCGGCCGCTTGCTACGACAAGGTGTACGAAGCGCCGCGGCCGGAACTGTTTTTCAAAGCCATGCCCTATCGGGTCGTTGGTCCCGATAAGCCGGTGCGCATCCGCAACGACGCGGCCTGGAACGTGCCCGAACCCGAGCTGGCGCTGGTGCTCAATTCGCAACTCAAGCTGGTGGGCTTCACGATCGGCAACGACATGAGTTCGCGCGATATCGAGGGCGAGAACCCGCTCTATCTGCCGCAGGCGAAGGTTTACGATCAATCGTGCGCCTTGGGGCCGTGCATCACGTTGGCGCCGGCCATGCCCGACAAACCCGACATTGGCATTCATCTGGCGGTGATTCGCCGGGCGGTGGTGGCTTTTGAAGGTCAGACGACCGCCGCGCAGCTCCATCGCACGTTTGAAGACCTGATCGACTACTTAGGCCGCGACAACACGTTCCGTTACGGCGCGATTCTATTGACCGGCACCGGCATTGTGCCCGACGACAGCTTTACCTTGCACGCCGGCGACGTCATCAACATCACGATCGACGGCATCGGCACGCTGGTGAACCCGGTGGTGCAGGGCTAAAGAGCCTTCTACCTTGACAGAGGAGCGTTATAGCAATATTGTTATAAAGGGGGAGGCTTGATATGCCGCGAACCAAGGACTTTGCTGCCGCGCTCCGCAAGAAGTTGCAAAAGGATCGCGATTTGGCATCAGCCGTCGAGCGCGAAATGTTCAATGCCAATGTTGCTGAACAGATTTACCTGGCGAGAACGTCAGCGGGGCTTACGCAGAGGCAGCTTGCCGATCGGATTGGCAGCCATCAATCGGTGATCGCGCGCCTGGAAGATTCCGACTATGACTCGCATTCACTGGCGATGCTAAAACGGATTGCTGAAGCATTGGCCATGGCCATCCGAGTTGAATTCACTCCGTCGGTGGACGGAGTCGCTCGCGACAATCGCGCGAATGGGGCTTCGGCGCGGCGAAATCGAAATAAGTCTCGGTCCGGCTAGCAGCGCGCGAAGGTCATAGTCAGCATGAGCCCCCTCGTCGCGTTTCCGGCTTCAATAGGCGTGTCCGTCCCGCCAGCCGCGCCAGAGCGTCATCCAGAGGATTTTGCAATCGAGCCAAAGCGACCAGTTGCTGATGTAATACAGGTCGCACTCCAGCCGGCGGCGGAGCGACGTGTTGCCCCGCCAGCCATTCACCTGCGCCCAGCCGGTGATGCCGGCTTTCACCTGATGGCGTTGCAAATAGGTGGGAAGCTGTCGGCGGAATTTTTCGATCAGCACGCCGCGCTCGGGCCGCGGTCCCACCAGGCTCATGTCGCCGGCCAGCACATTGAACAATTGCGGCAGCTCGTCGAGACTCCAGCGACGCAAAAAACGTCCCAAGGGCGTACAGCGGCGGTCGCGCCGCGTGGCCCACACCGGGCCGGTGGCCGCTTCGGCATCGACATACATGCTGCGGAATTTGAGCATCTGGAAAGTGCGTCCCGCCAGCCCGGCCCGCGGCTGCCGATACAGCACCGGCCCACGACTGGTAAGCTTGATCGCCACGGCCAAGGCGGCCATCAACGGCGACAAGAGCAACAGTGCCAGCGAAGCGATCGCCAGGTCCATGGCCCGCTTGGCCAAGCGCGGCCAGCCATAGTGCGGATTGCCGCGCAGGCTGACAAACGCCACGTCGTCGATTTCCAACGTGCGGAAGCGCACGCCGGCCAGGTCGGGCAGATCGGGCACCAACTGCACTTCAACCAACAGTTCCTCCAACGCGCGATACACGCGCGGCAGCTCGCCATATCGGCTCAGCGGCAAGGCGATGAACACATGGTCGATATCGTGCCGAGCGACGATCTCGCTCAGTTCGTCAATTGCGCCCAGGCGCGGCAGCGACGGCGGCTCGTGCTTGGGCGGCGCATCGACAAAACCGACGGCCTCGAGTCCCGTCCAATCGTTGTGGCGGATGGTGTCGGCCACCAGCCGGCCCGTGCGGCCCGCGCCGACAATCACCGCGCGGCCATAGTTGAGGCCTCGGCGCCGCAGACCCTTCAACACGCGCCAGACGGCTCGCCGGGCGGCCATCAGCAACAAAGCGTTGAGGCACAAAAAGATGGCCAGCGCCAACCGCGATTCATAATCGTCGCGGCGATAAAACGCCACCGTGATGGCCAGCAGAAACAGCAGCCCGCTGGCCTGGCAGACCACGCCCAGTTCGCGCGGCAACTCGCGCAGGCGATGGACTTCGTACAGTCCGCACAACCGATAGGCGATGGCCGCCAACACCAGCACCAGCGGCAACGCCCGCCACACAAGTCCCGGCTCAGGCACGCCATGCCGGGTGGGCCAGATCTCGAACCGCGCATAATAGGCCGTCAGCCAGCTTGCCGCCGTGACCGACAGGTCGCAGGCCAGAAACGCCAATCCCAGTTTTTGTCCGTGCCGGCGGTACATGGATTCGTAGAACGGAATTCATTCCGTTCGATGGCTGAAGATCTCTGTAGGGAACGCTCCTCCGCGGCATTCCGTGAACTGCCTCATTGGGTCACGTTGCGCCTCGCGGATGGACACCAAACCGCCGTAGGGTGGGGGGGGGGGGGGGGGGGGCCGGGGCCGGGGGGCGGCCCCGCGCGCGCGCGGCGCGGGGCCGGCGGGGGGGGGGCGGGGCCGG